>NZ_JBVKBI010000020.1:0-149502 GCF_055639035.1 Streptomyces sp. NPDC107654 | reverse complement strand
CGTTCCCACTCGGCATCCGTCAGATCGCCCCGCCCCATGTCCACATCAACGACACGGGTGCGGAGTAGTCACATGATCGGCCGGACAAGTCCTAGAACCGTGATGGCTGCCAAGCATGCGAGCGTGAGCCGAACACGTTTCACGATCCCCTCCCCCTGACCACAAGCCCTGCGGCCGTCAAGCCGCAGCTTAGGGCTTCACTCGACGTCGTTGACGACGGTGGCGAACTCTGGTCGCGGGCGTTCGTGGTAGATCTCGATCAGGCCGGTGCGGAGGGCTCCCAAAGGTACGGAACTCGTCGCGCACGACGGTGCTTGAAGGGGGACACGTCGTCCTCATGACCGAAGCAGCGGAGAAGCATGCCGTAGGGCCCCCGGCGTGGTCGCCAGGGGCCCTTCGTGTGTCCGCGGACGGCTGGGCGGTGACTAGAACGTGCCCAGCTTCACGATCGACAGCAGAGCGATCAGCTGGATCGCCGACGCCCCCAGCGCCTTCGGCCACGGCAGGTCGTGCGAGCGGGAGACCATCAGGGTGAGCAGGGCGCCCGCGCCGATCCAGGTGGCCCAGCCGAGGAGCTGGACGAAGCCGGCGTCGCCGCCGAAGAACATGGCGACGATCAGGCGGGGCGCGTCGGTGAGGGCGGTGATCAGCATGGACAGGCCGACCGTGGGCTGCCAGGCGCCGTCGCCGCCGAGCTGGCGGGCCAGGGTGTGGGTGACCACGCCGAGGACGAACAGGCCGAGCACCATCACGACGGCCGTGATCAGCACGATCGGGACCGCGTTGGACAGCGTCGCGCTGATCGCGTCCGCGCGGGCGCCGTCGAAGCCGAAGACCGCGAGCAGGCCGTAGAGGAAGGTCACGATGAGGGCGGGCGTCCACATCGTGTAGTCCCGCATGCGCAGGAAGGTGTCGTTCGGGGAGAGGACGATCCCCCTCAGCAGGTCCTTCCAGTGCAGGGGCGGGCCGATCGGCCCGGCGGGCGCGGCGGTCTGCCCGGCGTGGTAGGTCGCGCCCTGGGTGTAGCCGGCGGCCTCGTCGATGGAGAAGGCCTGGGTGTGGCCCGGGTTGTTGGCCGCGTACGGGTCGTGCCCGCCGTTCCCGGGACCGCCCGGGTAGCCGCCGTCGCCGAAGTACTCCGGTCCGTCGTCGGCCCCGCCGGGGTAGCCGTACCCCTGCTGCGGGTACGGCGGCTGCGGCGCCGACGGGTAGCCGTACGAGGGGCCCGGGGCGCCCGACGGGCCCGGCCGGCCGTACGACGGCCCCCCGGACTGAGCGGGGCCGCGCCCGTGTCCGTACGACGGTCCCTGGGGCGCCTGTTGTCCTTGGGGGGTGCGGTTGTCTCGGCCCCCGCGTCCGATCCTGAATCCAGCCACGTCATCGAACGTACCTGGTCCCGGACGCCGACGTGCCGGGCCCGGTGGTCCGGGCCCGGCTTTGCGGCCGACCTGTGACATCCCCTAAGGGGCCGTCAGCAACGCCCTCCGGGTTCCTCAGGGGTCTCCCGGGAGGGGCCGGCCGCCGTCGCGGTCAGTCCGCCATCACCGCGCCGAACTGCGGGGCGCCGGAGGCGGAGACGCCCACGGTGGACACGCCGAAGGCGCGGGAGCCCGTGGCGGTGATCCTCGTACCGTTGGACGGCAGGTACGTCACCGCGCCGTCGCCGCTGTTCTCGTACGAGCCGACGACCAGGTCCGCCCTGCCGTCGCCGGTGACGTCGTCCAGCTTGAGGTCGGCGCCGAACAGGTCGGACTTCTCGTTGCCGCCGGGGACGCCCGCGCTGTCCTGGGAGAAGGACTGGGCCCCGGAGGCGGTGTCGACGCCCGCGGCGGAGCCGTACAGGACGGTCACGCTGCCGGCGTCGGAGACGCCGTCGAGGTCCTCCTGCGGGGAGCTGACGACCAGGTCCTGGCAGCCGTCGCCGTTGATGTCGCCGAGGTCCAGCTCCCAGCCGAAGGCGTCGCCCTTCTCCGAGGAGCCGGGGACGTTGCCGGTGTTCTGGGTGATGCCGGTGGTGCCGGCCGGGCCGGAGGCGGAGCCGTAGGTGATGTTCACCTTGCCGCCGTCGGCCGCGTTCGGGATGACGGTGCCGTCGGGGTCCTTGGCGTCCCAGTCGGCGCCGCTGACGATGTCGCCGAAGCCGTCGCCGTTGACGTCGCCGATGGCGGTGATGATGCCGGGCTTGAGGGCCTTGGCGGAGGCGGTGCTCAGGCCGCTGGAGGTGCCGGGCAGCCAGTAGTTGGTGTTCCAGCCGTACTGCGTCGTCGTCTCGTAGCCGTCCACGACGAGGTCGGTGTGGCCGTCGCCGTTGACGTCGCCCGCGGTCAGGTTGAGCGGGCCGTACGGGTAGTCGTTGGTGCCCGACTCGATCGGCGGTTTGACGGTGGTGCGGCTGCCGTAGGCGCCGGCGGTGGTGAAGCCGCCCTTGTAGAGGTAGAGGGTGGCGGCGGAGCTGCCCACGGCCAGGTCGGCCCTGCCGTCGCCGTCGAAGTCGCCGGCGGCGAGGTTCTTGCCCCAGAAGTCGTGGGAGGAGGGGGCCGGGTCCGGCACGTCGACGCTCTTGCCGGTCAGGCCGCCGGGCGAGCCCCACAGGATGGCGAGACCGCCGCCGTTGGTGTCGGTGCCGACCTTCTCGCTCGGGGAGCCCACGGCGAGGTCGTCGTAGCCGTCGCCGTTGAAGTCGGCGTACGCCAGGTCGCCGCCGAACATGTCACCGGCCTCGGCGGTGCCGGGGACGCCGGTGGTGTTCTGGCTGATGGTGCTGTGCTTGGCGGACGAGACGCCGGTGGCGGAGCCGTACAGGACGACGACCTGGCCGGCGTTCTTGTGGCCGCTGACGTAGGCGCCGGCCGCCGAGGTGGCGACGTCGCCGATGCCGTCGCCGTTGAAGTCGGCCTTGGCGACCTTGAAGGAGTCGGCGGCGGTGGCGGGGGACGCGGCGAAGGTGAGCAGACCGCCCGTCAGAGCGGCGGCGGCGGCCGTCGCGAGGGCGATGCGAGCGTGCGCGTGCATGCGGTCTCCTGCTGCATGCGGGGGACGCCTGGCGGGGCGTCCACAGACGATGGGGTGCGGTCCGCCCGTGTTCGACACGTGTTGTCCCGTGGTTCACGGGCGGTAGGCGATCAGGAGACCCGTGATGGGGGGCGAGGGTTGTACGCGCTCCCGGTAACGGTCCGGGATCGCGGTGGCGGGCGGGGCGATGGTCCAGGATGGGTCCATGAGCGTAGTGAAGATCAACGTGCTGACCGTTCCCGCCGAGCAGCGGGAGGTGCTGGAGAAGCGGTTCGCCTCGCGGGCCCACGCGGTGGAGAACTCCGACGGCTTCGAGTGGTTCGAACTGCTGCGTCCCGTCGAGGGCACCGACACCTACCTCGTCTACACCCGCTGGCGGGACGAGGAGTCGTTCCAGGCCTGGATGGAGGGGCCGATGAAGTCCGCGCACCAGGGCGGCGGCGAGGGCGGCGAGCGCCCGAAGCCGGCGGCCTCCGGCTCGACCCTGTGGTCCTTCGAGGTGGTGCAGCAGGCCGCGCCGAAGGGGGCCTGACCGAGGGGGACGGACACCGGTCCGGAAGGCGCCCGCGGCAGGGACGGGTGCCGGTCCGGCGGAAGGGCGCGGGCGCCGGGCACGAGGGCGCCTGACGGCAGGGCGCGGGCGCCGGTCCGCCGAGGCGTCCGGCCGGTGCGTGCGGACGTACGACGGCGCCCCCTGCCTGTGCGGGTCAGGGGGCGCCGTCCGTTCGGGGGAGCTACTTCACCGGCTCCGGCTCCGGCTCGCTCTCCGTCTCCGTCGAGTCCTCCGGGTCGACCGGCGTCTTGACGGACTCCAGGAGCAGCTGGGCGACGTCGACCACCTGGATCGACTCCTTCGCCTTGCCGTCGTTCTTCTTGCCGTTCACCGAGTCGGTGAGCATGACCAGGCAGAACGGGCAGGCGGTGGAGACGATGTCGGGGTTCAGGGAGAGGGCCTCGTCGACGCGCTCGTTGTTGATGCGCTTGCCGATCCGCTCCTCCATCCACATGCGGGCACCGCCGGCGCCGCAGCAGAAGCCGCGCTCCTTGTGGCGGTGCATCTCCTCGTTGCGCAGGCCGGGGACCTTGCCGATGATCTCGCGCGGGGGCGTGTAGATCTTGTTGTGGCGGCCCAGGTAGCACGGGTCGTGGTAGGTGATGATGCCCTCGACCGGGGTCACCGGGACCAGCTTGCCCTCGTCCACCAGGTGCTGGAGCAGCTGGGTGTGGTGGATGACCTCGTAGTCGCCGCCGAGCTGCGGGTACTCGTTGCCGAGCGTGTTGAGGCAGTGCGGGCAGGTGGCGACGATCTTCTTCGCCGACTTCGGCTTCGCGGACTCGGCGACGACCTTGCCCTCGTCGTCCAGCTCCTCGCCGAACGCCGTGTTCAGGGCCATCACGTTCTCCATGCCGAGCTCCTGGAACAGGGGCTCGTTGCCGAGGCGGCGGGCGGAGTCACCGGTGCACTTCTCGTCGCCGCCCATGATCGCGAACTTGACGCCCGCGATGTGCAGCAGCTCGGCGAAGGCCTTCGTGGTCTTCTTGGCGCGGTCCTCCAGGGCGCCCGCGCAGCCGACCCAGTACAGGTACTCGACCTCGGTGAGGTCCTCGATGTCCTTGCCGACGACCGGGACCTCGAAGTCGACCTCCTTGGTCCACTCCAGGCGCTGCTTCTTGGCCAGGCCCCAGGGGTTGCCCTTCTTCTCCAGGTTCTTGAGCATCGTGCCCGCCTCGGAGGGGAAGGCGCTCTCGATCATGACCTGGTAGCGGCGCATGTCGACGATGTGGTCGACGTGCTCGATGTCCACCGGGCACTGCTCGACGCAGGCGCCGCAGGTGGTGCAGGACCACAGGACGTCCGGGTCGATGACGCCGTTCTCCTCGGCGGTGCCGACCAGCGGGCGCTCGGCCTCGGCGAGCGCGGCGGCGGGGACGTCCTTGAGCTGCTCCTCGGACGCCTTCTCCTCGCCCTCCATGGTCTTGCCGCCGCCGGCCAGCAGGTACGGCGCCTTGGCGTGCGCGTGGTCCCGCAGGGACATGATCAGCAGCTTCGGGGAGAGCGGCTTGCCGGTGTTCCAGGCGGGGCACTGCGACTGGCAGCGGCCGCACTCGGTGCAGGTGGAGAAGTCGAGGAGGCCCTTCCAGGAGAACTGCTCGACCTGGGAGACGCCGAAGACGTCGTCGTCGCCCGGGTCCTCGAAGTTGATCGGCTTGCCGCCGCTGGTCATCGGGAGCAGGGCGCCGAGGGAGGTCTCACCGGTGGCGTTGCGCTTGAACCAGATGTTCGGGAAGGCCAGGAAGCGGTGCCAGGCCACGCCCATGTCGGTCTTCAGGGCGACCGTGATCATCCAGATGAAGGAGGTCGCGATCTTCAGGCCGGCGAAGAAGTAGGTGAGGTTCTGGAGGGTGGAGACGTCCAGGCCCTCCAGCCACGACACGACCGGGTAGGAGATGAAGAACGAGGCCTCGTAGCCGTCGACGTGGTGCTGGGCGCCCTCCAGGGCGTGCAGCATGAAGATGCAGACGCCGACGACGAGGATGACGGCCTCGACGAAGTACGCCTGGCCGAAGTTGGAGCCGGCGAACCGGGACTTGCGGCCGGGCCTGCGCGGGTGGCTCAGCTGGCGGATGGCGATCAGGACGAGGATGCCGACGACCGTCATCGTGCCGATGAACTCGACGTAGATGTTGTACGGCGCCCAGTCGCCGAGGACCGGCAGGAGCCAGTCGGCCTGGAACAGCTGCCCGATGGCGTTGACGATCGTCAGCAGCAGCGTGAAGAAGCCCACGGCGACGAACCAGTGCGCCACGCCGACGATGCCCCAGCGGTTCATCCGGGTGTGTCCGAGGAACTCCCGGACCACGGTGAGGGTGCGCTGGAGGGGCTCGTTGGTCCGCGTGCCGGCCGGCACGGGCTGGCCCAGCCGCAGTTGGTTGAAGATCTGGAGGAGGGCGCGGCCGAACAGTGCCACGCCGACCACGATCAGGACCAGCGACACGATGATCGCGGCGAGTTGCATTGGGGCTCCTGAGGCGGCCGACATTACTAAGCGGTAACTTATGCAGTCCGTCTGAGACTACCCCCATCTTCCTTCGGGATGCAGCCGAGCGCGGGGTGATCTGAGTCGCTGAGGGTGGCCTGCGTCCTCCTTCTGCGGGCAATCCGATCGTGTTATTCATCCCGAATTGATACTTTCGCCCCTACCTTAGAGCCGTGCTCTACGGGATCGCCGCCGCCACCGCCGCCCTGCTCTGCACCGCCGTGCTCGCGGCGGCGCTCCGGCTGCCCGCCCTGAGGGCCGGAATCCTCGACCGGCGACGGCAGCGCCCCCTGCCGCTCCTCGGCGGCCTCGCCGTCGTGGTCGTCACCTGTCTGGTCGCCGGGATGGGTGAGTGGACCCGGGTCGCCCCGCTCGGGGACGGGGTCGGCGAGCTGCTCACGGCCGCCGTCGGGGTGGCGGGACTGGGCCTGGTGGCGGACGTGTGGCGGCTGCGCGCGCGCGTGCTCGTCGCCGGTACGGCCGTCGCGGCGGTCTTCGTGGTGCCGTACGACGAGACGGGCGTGCCGGGCGGGCTGCTGGCCGTCGGCTGGATCGTCCTCGCCACCCTCGCCTTCAAGGGGCTCGACCACGCCGACGGGCTGGCCGGGACGGTCGGGGTGGTCACCGCCTTCGGCGCAGGGGCGTGTGCCGCCGCCGAGGTGATGGACGGGCTCGCCGTGCTGCTGAGCGTGGTCGCCGCCGCCCTCACCGGTTTCCTGATGCACAACTGGCACCCCGCGCGGATCGGCCTGGGCGCCTGCGGCTCGCTGTTCACCGGATTCGTGCTGTCCTCGGCGGTCGTCTTCACGCGCGCGGGGTACGACATCGGGCCGAGCACGGCGGTGGTGCTCTGCCTCGGTGCCGTCGCCGCCGCCGACGCCCTGCTGGTCGTCCTCGCCCGGGGGGCGGCCCGGCGCCCGCTGCTCCGGCGCGGCCCGGACCACCTCGCGCACCGGCTGCGGCGGCTCGGGCTTACCCCGCAGGGGTCGGTCGTACTGCTCGGCGCCGGCTCCTTCTCCTCGGTGCTCGTGGGGGTGCTCGTGCACACCGGGTGGACGGGGGAGCGGGCGGTGCTGTGGGTGGCCGGCGGGGTGGTGCTCGCCGTGCTGTTGCTCCTTCTGATTCCCGCTCCTCAGGGGCGTCGACCGCCATCGACGCAGGTCACCGGGCACTTGCGTGTAAGGAACGGATAAGAGTTGAGCCTGGCTGACTCAGGTCTGTTGACCCAGCGGGTCTCCTCATGCACACTTGAGCCTGTTCCACTCAAGTCAGCTGGAGGAATCAACCATGGCACGTGCGGTCGGCATCGACCTGGGCACGACTAACTCCGTCGTCAGCGTTCTGGAGGGCGGCGAGCCCACCGTCATCACCAACGCCGAGGGTGCCAGGACCACGCCGTCCGTCGTCGCCTTCGCGAAGAACGGCGAGGTGCTCGTCGGCGAGGTGGCCAAGCGCCAGGCGGTCACGAACGTGGACCGGACCATCCGCTCGGTGAAGCGTCACATGGGCACCGACTGGAAGATCCAGCTGGACGGGAAGGACTTCAACCCGCAGCAGATCTCCGCGTTCATCCTGCAGAAGCTGAAGCGGGACGCCGAGGCCTACCTGGGCGAGAAGGTCACGGACGCGGTCATCACCGTCCCGGCCTACTTCAACGACTCCGAGCGTCAGGCGACGAAGGAGGCCGGCGAGATCGCCGGTCTGAACGTCCTGCGCATCGTCAACGAGCCGACCGCCGCCGCGCTGGCGTACGGCCTCGACAAGGACGACCAGACGATCCTCGTCTTCGACCTCGGCGGCGGCACCTTCGACGTGTCCCTGCTGGAGATCGGTGACGGCGTCGTCGAGGTGAAGGCCACCAACGGTGACAACCACCTCGGTGGTGACGACTGGGACCAGCGCGTCGTCGACTACCTGGTCAAGCAGTTCCAGTCCGGCCACGGCGTGGACCTGTCCAAGGACAAGATGGCCCTCCAGCGCCTCCGCGAGGCCGCCGAGAAGGCCAAGATCGAGCTGTCCTCCTCCACCGAGACCTCGATCAACCTGCCCTACATCACGGCGTCCGCCGAGGGCCCGCTGCACCTGGACGAGAAGCTCACCCGCGCCCAGTTCCAGCAGCTGACGGCCGACCTGCTGGAGCGCTGCAAGACGCCGTTCCACAACGTCATCAAGGACGCCGGCATCTCCATCAACGAGATCGACCACGTCGTCCTCGTCGGTGGCTCCACCCGCATGCCCGCCGTCGCCGAGCTCGTCAAGGAGCTGACCGGCGGCAAGGAGGCCAACAAGGGTGTGAACCCGGACGAGGTCGTCGCCATCGGCGCCTCGCTCCAGGCCGGTGTCCTCAAGGGCGAGGTCAAGGACGTCCTGCTGCTCGACGTCACCCCGCTGTCCCTCGGCATCGAGACCAAGGGCGGCATCATGACCAAGCTGATCGAGCGCAACACCACGATCCCGACCAAGCGCTCCGAGATCTTCACCACGGCCGAGGACAACCAGCCGTCCGTGCAGATCCAGGTCTACCAGGGCGAGCGCGAGATCGCGGCGTACAACAAGAAGCTCGGCATGTTCGAGCTGACCGGTCTGCCGCCGGCGCCGCGTGGCGTCCCGCAGATCGAGGTCTCCTTCGACATCGACGCCAACGGCATCATGCACGTCACGGCGAAGGACCTCGGCACCGGAAAGGAGCAGAAGATGACCGTCACCGGCGGCTCCTCGCTCCCGAAGGAAGAGGTCGACCGCATGCGCGAGGAGGCCGAGCGCTACGCGGAGGAGGACCACAAGCGCCGCGAGGCCGCCGAGGCCCGCAACCAGGGCGAGCAGCTGGTCTACCAGACCGAGAAGTTCCTCAAGGACAACGAGGACAAGGTCCCCGGCGAGATCAAGACCGAGGTCGAGGCCGCGGTCGGCGAGCTGAAGGAAGCCCTCAAGGGCGAGGACACCGCCGAGATCCGCACCGCCACCGAGAAGGTCGCGGGCGTCTCGCAGAAGCTCGGCCAGGCGATGTACGCCGACGCCCAGCAGGCCGCGGGCGGTGCCGAGGGTGCTGCCCCCGGCGGTGCCAAGGCCGCTGACGACGACGTCGTGGACGCCGAGATCGTGGACGACGAGCGCAAGGACGGTGCCGCGTGACGGAGGAGACCCCGGGCTTTGAAGAGAAGCCCGACGTCCCCTCCGGCGCCACCTCCGACGACGCCGAGCCGAAGGCCGCCCCCGAGGAGGGGGCGGCCCCGGCCGGGGACGGACACGAAGAGAACGCCGGTCTGGCCGCCCAGCTGGACCAGGTGCGCACGGCGCTGAGCGAGCGTACGGCGGACCTCCAGCGGCTCCAGGCCGAGTACCAGAACTACCGCCGCCGGGTCGAGCGTGACCGGATCGCGGTCAAGGAGATCGCCATCGCGAACCTCCTGACCGAGCTTCTGCCCGTGCTCGACGACATCGGCCGCGCGCGGGAACACGGCGAGCTGGTCGGCGGCTTCAAGTCGGTGGCCGAGTCGCTGGAGACCGTCGCCGCCAAGATGGGCCTGCAGCAGTTCGGCAAGGAGGGCGAGCCCTTCGACCCGACGATCCACGAGGCCCTGATGCACAGTTACGCACCGGACGTCACCGAGACGACCTGCGTGGCGATCCTGCAGCCGGGGTATCGCATCGGCGAGCGCACCATCCGCCCCGCGCGGGTGGCCGTGGCCGAGCCGCAGCCCGGCGCGCAGACCGTCAAGGCCGAGGGCGCCGAGGAGTCCACCCCGGCGGCCGACGACAAGGAGAGCGGTGGCCCGGACGAGGGCTGACGTGAAGACCGAGGGAAGGCCGGGAGAGGGGGTACGTCGAGGATGAGCACCAAGGACTTCATCGAGAAGGACTACTACAAGGTCCTCGGCGTCCCCAAGGACGCCACCGAGGCCGAGATCAAGAAGGCGTACCGGAAGCTCGCCCGCGAGTTCCACCCGGACGCCAACAAGGGCAACGCCAAGGCCGAGGAGCGCTTCAAGGAGATCTCCGAGGCGAACGACGTGCTCGGCGATCCCAAGAAGCGCAAGGAGTACGACGAGGCGCGCGCGCTGTTCGGCAACGGCGGCTTCCGCCCCGGACCGGGCACGGCCGGCGGCTCCTTCAACTTCGACCTGGGCGACCTCTTCGGAGGCACCGCCCAGAGCGGAGGCTTCGGCGGAGGACTCGGTGACGTCTTCGGGGGCCTGTTCAACCGCGGCGGCACCGCCGGCCCGCGGACCCAGCCCCGGCGCGGCCAGGACATCGAGTCCGAGGTCACGCTGAGCTTCACGGAGGCCATCGAGGGCGCCACGGTGCCCCTCAGGATGTCCTCCCAGGCGCCCTGCAAGGCCTGCTCCGGCACCGGCGACAAGAACGGCACGCCCAGCGTGTGCCCGACCTGCGTCGGCACCGGTCAGGTCGCCCGGGGCTCCGGTGGCGGCTTCTCGCTCACCGACCCCTGCCCCGACTGCAAGGGCCGCGGCCTGATCGCCGAGCACCCCTGCCTGGAGTGCAAGGGCAGCGGACGGGCGAAGTCGTCCCGGACCATGCAGGTCCGCATCCCGGCGGGCGTCACCGACGGGCAGCGGATCCGGCTGCGCGGAAAGGGCGCGCCCGGCGAGCGGGGCGGTCCGGCCGGCGACCTGTACGTGGTGGTCCACGTCGGCGAGCACCCGGTCTTCGGGCGCAAGGGCGACAACCTCACCGTCACCGTGCCGGTGACGTTCGCCGAGGCGGCCCTCGGCGGCGAGGTGCGGGTCCCCACGCTCGGCGG
Source organism: Streptomyces sp. NPDC107654 (assembly GCF_055639035.1). Lineage (NCBI taxonomy): Bacteria > Bacillati > Actinomycetota > Actinomycetes > Kitasatosporales > Streptomycetaceae > Streptomyces > Streptomyces sp. NPDC107654. The sequence continues at coordinate 138,690 of NZ_JBVKBI010000020.1, read as the reverse complement.
CCCCGCCGTCACCCTGAAGCTGCCGCCCGGCACTCCGAACGGCCGCACGATGCGGGCGCGGGGCAAGGGCGCGGTCCGCAAGGACGGCACCCGCGGCGACCTGCTGGTCACCGTCGAGGTGCGTGTCCCCACGGACCTGTCGGGGAAGGCTCGTGACGCGCTGGAGGCGTATCGCGAGGCGACCGCGGGCGAGGACCCGCGGGCGGAGCTGTTCGAGGCCGCGAAGGGAGCTTGAGAGTGATGGACGGCCGTCGTCCCCGTCAGCGCGGGGGTTTTTCACCGTACGAACTGACTGATGAGACCCCGGTCTACGTCATCTCGGTGGCGGCCCAGCTGTCCGGACTCCACCCGCAGACGCTGCGCCAGTACGACCGCCTCGGCCTGGTCTCCCCGGACCGCACCGCCGGCCGGGGCCGCCGCTACTCGGCCCGTGACATCGAACTGCTCCGCCAGGTGCAGCAGCTGTCGCAGGACGAGGGCATCAACCTGGCCGGCATCAAGCGGATCATCGAACTGGAGAACCAGGTCGCGGCCCTCCAGTCCCGGGTCGCGGAGCTGGAGGCGGCCCTGGACGGCGCGGCGGCCGCGATGCGGCAGCGCGAGGCCGCCGTGCACGCCTCCTACCGGCGCGACCTGGTCCCGTACCAGGAGGTCCAGCAGACCAGCGCGCTGGTGGTGTGGCGGCCGAAGCGGCAGCAGCAGGACTGACCCGCACACTCGCAGGACGAGAGGGGCCCGGACTTCCGGGCCCCTCTCGCCGTGTGTGCGGGTACACCCGGGTCCCGTCCTGGGCGGTGGCCGCGAGGGCGAGGGGGCCGCCGGAGCCGCGGTCGCGGGTGACGGTCCGGCAGATGCCGAAGCCGTCGCCGGGCAGACCCGCCGCGGGGGCGCCGGCGCCCCTCTGCTCGGAGGGCGCGCCGCCGCAGTCGGTCTTCTCCGGGGTGCCCGAGAACGTGGTGTTCGCGAGGAATCACCGGATGCAGACCGGTGAAGCGCAGGTCGTCGCGGCGGACGCGGCCGGGACGGTGACGCCGAGCAGGGCGGCGGCGGACGCGACGAGAACCCCGGCGGCGGTCGTACGTCTGGCTGAGTTCATTCGGTCGTCTGATCGAGCCGGAGAGGGGTTCGGGGCCGCCGTGATCATGAACCGTGACGTACCGGGTGGGTTGTACGGATCTTGGTGGAATCCGTGAACTCCCTTTGGTGTACGGCCCGTAAAGGCCACATGAAGGGTGTTTCGCGTGACCTTCACAGATGCAGCCGAGCGTGGTGTTGCGCACTCGTTAAGTGATTTTTCTTGACGACGGGTACGGGCTCAGCGTTGTCTTTTCAGTCACCTGGGTCGTATTGCAGCACCCACGTCCGGAAACGCACTGAAGTGAGCCCCGCATGCGTCGTATCGCCATCTCCGTGGCCCTGTCCACGATGACCCTCTCGCTCGCCGGCTGCGGCGTGCTGAACGCGACGGGGGACGGCGCGAGCGCGAGCCCGACGAAGGGCAACGACATCACGGTGGGCCTGCTGCTGCCGGAGAAGTCGAACACCCGCTACGACCGGTTCGACTACCCCATCATCAAGGACAAGGTGGCCGAACTCACCAAGAAGCAGGGCAAGGTGGAGTACGCCAACGCCGACGCCAGCGCGGCCCGGCAGTCCGAGCAGCTCCAGAACATGATCGACTCCAAGGTGGACGTCATCCTGCTGGACGCCGTCGACGCGCACGCCGTCGCCGACGGGGTGAAGAAGGCCAAGGACGCGGGCATCCCGGTCATCGCCTACGACCGGCTCGCCGAGGGCCCGATCGACGCGTACATCTCCTTCGACAACGAACTCGTCGGTGAGGTGCAGGGCCGCACCCTGCTGGAGGCCCTCGGATCGGGCGTCGACACCTCCGACAAGGTCGTCATGATGAACGGCTCGCCCACCGACCCGAACGCCAAGCAGTTCAAGGAGGGCGCGCTCTCCGAGCTGAACGGCAAGGTGGACATCGCGGCGAGCTACGACACCACCGAGTGGAAGCCGGAGAACGCCGAGGCCAACATGGCCAAGGCGATCGCGCAGATCGGCAAGAGCAACATCGCCGCGGTCTACTCGGCCAACGACGGCATGGCCGGCGGTGTCATCAAGGCCCTGAAGGCGGCCGGTGTCACCGACCTGCCCCCGATCACCGGTCAGGACGCCGAACTGGACGCGGTGCAGCGGGTCGTCTCCGGTGAGCAGTACATGAGCGTCTACAAGTCCTACCCGGACGAGGCCGAGGCCGCCGCGCAGATGGCCGTCACCAAGATCCAGGGCAAGGACATCCAGTTCGACGCCCTCACCCAGGACCGGGTGGACAGCCCCACCGCCAAGGACATCCCGGCCCGGCTGGTCCAGGTGAGCGCGCTCACCAAGCGCACCATCAAGGACACCGTCATCGAGGACGGCATCTACACCGTCGGCGACATCTGCACCGCCAAGTACAAGGCGGCCTGCGCGGCGATCGGCCTGAAGTAGGCCGGTCCCCGGCGGCACCCGCGGGGGAGCGGCGCCGAACCCGGTCACGGCGGGACGTTCCGGTGGCCCCCGCGCAGTGAGCCGTGTTGCGGACCCGGTTGGGCGCCGCGCATAGTTGCGCTGCGGAAGTGGCAGCACACCGGGGGTGGAATGGGCGATGGCCGGGCACGGGGCGGAGGAGCACCCTCACGGTGCCGACCGGCTGTGTGAAGCCGGGGACCGGGTGTACTCCCGTGCCGTACGCCGGGGCAGGGTGCCGCGCACGGACGCCGAACCGGTGCCCTGCCTGCTGGAACTGGCCCTGCTGCACCCGGACCCCGACGACATGGACTGGCTGGTGCCGACCTCCCCGCAGGAGGTCATGACCCGGCTGCTGCGCGGGGTCTACGACGAGGTCAGCGAGAGCCAGCGGCGGATGGGCTCGGCGGTGGCCGCCTTCGAGTGGTACGCGGGCCTGGGCCGGCAGCTGAACGCGCTCGCGGCACCGGCCGAGGGCAGCGCCATCCGTGTCCTGGACGGCCTCTCCCGCATCCAGGCCGCGATGGACGAGGCGACCGAGGCGTGCACCACCGAGGTGCTCACCGTGCAGCCCGGCGGCATCCGGCGCGAGGCCGAGCTGACCGAGGGCCTGCACCGGGCGCTCGCCCTGCGCGGCCGGGGCGTCCGCATGCGGGACCTGTACACCCACGTCGCCCGGCACGGCCAGGGCCTGCTCAACTACCTGGAGCTGATGGGCGACACGGTGGAGGCCCGCACCCTGGACGAGGTCATCGACCGGCTCATCCTCTTCGACCGCACGGTGGCGTTCATCCCCGCCAACGCCGACCGCACGATGGCCCTGGAACTGCGCCACCCGGCTCTGGTGGAATACCTGGTGACGGTCTTCGAACGCCTCTGGCGCCTGGCGATCCCGTTGACGGCGCCCCTGCCCGACACGGGCATCGAGGGCATCTCCCACCGTGAGCAGTCCATCGCCGCGCTGCTGGCGGAGGGACACCAGGACGCCGTCATCGCCGAACGCCTCGGCATCAGCGTCCGCACCTGCCGGGCCCACATCGCCCGCCTCTCCGAGACCCTCGGCGCGGCCAGCCGCACCCAGCTCGGCGTCCGCATCGCCCAGGTCGGCCTCGACGGCCACCGCCCGCCCCTGCCGGCCACCGCCCTCTCCGGCCGGGACCAGGAGCCCCCGGCCGCCCGGTGAGCCGCCCGAGCCGCGCCCGGCGGCCCTCACCGCGGGGCGGGGCCCGGGCGTCTCAGCGGGGCGTCTCGGTGTCCCGCTCCAGGATGCCGGACTGGGCGATGAGATAGCCCAGTTGCGCGCGGCTGCCGCTGCCGAGGGCGTGGGCGAGTTTGGCGATGTGGGCCCGGCAGGTGCGGACGTTCATGCCGAGGCGGCGGGCGATGGCCTCGTCCACGTGGCCTTCGACCAGGAGCTTGGCGATGGAGTGCTGGATCTCGGTGATGCCGCCGGGGGCCGTTTCGTAGGGGGCGCCGGCGCTCAGCGGGACGGCCCGGCCCCACATGAACTCGAACACCTTGATCAGGTAGCGGACCAGGCCCGGATGACGCAGTTCCAGCGCGACCTGCTGATCGTCCCGGATGGGGATGAAGGCGACGGCCTCGTCGCAGACGATGAGCCGCTCCACCAACTCGTCGATGGTGCGGTACTCCGCCTTGCCGTTGGCGAGTTGGGCGACGTAGGCCAGCTTCTCCGGGTTGTGGCGCGCGGTGTGCTGGTAGAGCGTGCGGATCCTGACCCCGCGTTCGATGAGCGGCCGGTCGCGTTCCAGGCCCCGCAGCAGGTTCTGCTCCGACAGGCGGTCACTCGGCTGTACGGTGAGCACCTCGTTCTGGCACTGCGATGTGGCGAGGTTCAGCGCCGCGTTGATGCGTTCCCCGCCCTCCAGCACCGCGATGGAGTCGGTGGAGGCGGCCATGTGACTGCTGATCGCCATGAACGGCTCGAAAGCATCGGCGAGTCGGACGGACAGCCGCCTGCGTTCTGTGATCTCCCGTTCTATAGGGCTCAGGCGCTGTGCCAGGGCCACGGGAGCGGGAAGGGGCAGGAGCCACTCAGGATCGTCCGGATCCGGATGCAGGAGGTCGAACTCCACTAGACAGGGGGCGGTTTCCACGTCCGACCGAGCGATGCGTCCGGCCCGCAGGGCATCGGCGTAGAGACGTCCACCATCCTCACACATCTCGGTCACGGCATGGGGATGTGCAGCTTTAGTCCGATTCGTTGCCAAATCTCCACCCCCCAGGGTCCTGAACGTGCAGGAACATGATGCATCGATTATGTGGCCATGACGTGCCCGAATGAGCCATCGTCGTACTCGACGGGGGAAGAGGGGACCTTCAAGTGAGGACGAAGCCGACTATGGGCAAGAGACTGCTTCGCTCGATACTTGTCGCCGCTTTCTCCGTCGTGATGACCGCGGGGGCGCTGGGCGGCCTCGCGAGCGAGAAGGCCGACGTACGAGCGGACACAACCTGGCCGGCCGCGGCCGCGACGAGTGTGGCACTGAGCGACACCACGTGGCCCGTGGCCCCCAAGGACGGCGTGAGGAGCTGACGTGACAACCCCGCCCGACGACCGCTCCTTCCGTCGCGAAATGGCCACCGCCTACCGCTCCGGCTGGCACTTCATCGATCTGGTCACCGCCATCCCCCACAGCGGTGACTCGCTGATGGTGACCGTGTTCGGTGAGCCGGTCGTCGTCACGCGGGACGAGGACGACGACGTGCGGGCGTTCCGGTGTCTGCGCAAGCCGCGCGGTGCGCCGCAGCCGGTGCGATGCGCCATCCGGTACGGAATGATCTTTGTGAACCTGGACCAGCGGGACCACCGGTTGTCCGAGCCGGAGGAGCCCGACCTGACGACCATCTCGGCCACCCCCCGCAGTGCCTGACGCGATTCCCCCGTCGTAACAGATCGCTCAGGTGCTTCCCCCCGCAGCGGCGTCACCGTGACCTGAACACGGTGACCCCGCTGCAGTTTGTAGGGATTTTTCGGGATCCGGGCGTAGGTTCGCCGGCCTTCGCGGTGGCCGAGAACAGCCGGCTCTCAGCCGTGCCCGAGCGTTCGCTCCACCTCGATCTCGATGACCACCCGGGCCGGGTTCGGCGACGGCTTCCGTTCGTACCGCTCGGCGTACCGCCGCACCGCCTCCGCCACCCGCTCCGGCTCGGTCCGCACCCGCGCCCGCCCCTCCAGCGTGGCCCAGCGCCGGCCGTCCACCTGGCACACCGCCACCCGGGCGCCCTCGGGCCCCGCCGCGCGTACGTGCCGGACCTTCGCGCTCGTCCCGTTGGTGATCACCCGGGCCAGCCCGGCCCCGGCGTCGTAGGTCACGCCCACCGGCACCACGTGCGGGCTGCCGTCGGGGCGGAGGGTCGTCAGGGTGCACAGGTGTCGTTCGCGCCAGAAGGCGAGGTACGGCTCGTCCATGCGCGCAACCTAGACCCGAAGCCTCACCCCCACCACCTTGAGTGGAATAGACTCAAGTTTGCGTATGCTGGTTAAGTCAGCAGTGGACAGTGGTCGAGGAGGAGAACGGACACCGTGGACGCCGAGCTGACCAACAGGAGCCGGGACGCGATCAACGCGGCCGGTAACCGTGCCGTGACCGAGGGGCACCCGGACCTCACCCCCGCTCACCTGCTGCTGGCTCTGCTCCAGGGGCAGGACAACGAGAACATCACCGACCTGCTCGCGGCCGTCGACGCCGACCAGGCCGCCGTACGCGCGGGCGCCGAGAAGATCCTGGCCTCGCTGCCCAGCGTGACCGGGTCCACCGTCGCACCGCCGCAGCCCAACCGCGACCTGCTGGCCGTGATCGCCGACGCGGGCGAGCGCGCCAGGGAACTGGGCGACGAGTACCTGTCGACCGAGCACCTGCTGATCGGCATCGCCGCCAAGGGCGGTGCCGCCGGTGAGCTGCTCACCGGGCAGGGCGCCGAGGCCAAGAAGCTGCTGGAGGCCTTCAGGAAGGCCAGGGGAGGACGCCGCGTGACCACCGCCGATCCGGAGGGCCAGTACAAGGCCCTGGAGAAGTTCGGTACCGACTTCACCGCCGCCGCCCGCGAGGGCCGGCTCGACCCGGTCATCGGGCGGGACCAGGAGATCCGGCGGGTCGTGCAGGTGCTGAGCCGCCGCACCAAGAACAACCCCGTCCTCATCGGTGAGCCGGGCGTCGGCAAGACCGCCGTGGTCGAGGGCCTCGCGCAGCGGATCGTGAAGGGGGACGTGCCCGAGTCGCTGAAGGACAAGCGGCTCGTCGCGCTCGACCTCGGCGCGATGGTGGCCGGCGCCAAGTACCGCGGTGAGTTCGAGGAGCGGCTGAAGGCCGTCCTCGCCGAGATCAAGGACTCCGACGGGCAGGTCATCACCTTCATCGACGAGCTGCACACCGTGGTCGGTGCCGGCGCCGGCGGGGATTCGGCCATGGACGCGGGCAACATGCTCAAGCCCATGCTCGCCCGCGGTGAGCTGCGCATGGTGGGCGCCACCACGCTGGACGAGTACCGGGAGCGGATCGAGAAGGACCCCGCCCTGGAGCGGCGCTTCCAGCAGGTGCTGGTCGCCGAGCCCACCGTCGAGGACACCATCGCCATCCTGCGCGGACTCAAAGGGCGTTACGAGGCCCACCACAAGGTGCAGATCGCGGACAGCGCGCTGGTGGCCGCCGCCACCCTGTCCGACCGGTACATCACCTCCCGCTTCCTGCCGGACAAGGCCATCGACCTCGTGGACGAGTCCGCCTCCCGGCTGCGGATGGAGATCGACTCCTCGCCCGTGGAGATCGACGAACTCCAGCGCGCCGTCGACCGGCTGAAGATGGAGGAGCTGGCGATCGGCAAGGAGACCGACCCGGCCTCCCTCGCCCGCCTGGAGAAGCTGCGCCGCGACCTCGCCGACAAGGAGGAGGAGCTGCGGGGCCTCACCGCCCGCTGGGAGAAGGAGAAGCAGTCCCTCAACCGGGTCGGTGAGCTGAAGGAGAGGCTGGACGACCTGCGCGGGCAGGCCGAACGCGCCCAGCGGGACGGCGACTTCGACACCGCGGCCAAGCTGCTGTACGGCGAGATCCCGCAACTGGAGAAGGAGCTGGAGGCCGCCTCGGCCGCCGAGGAGGAGGTCGCCCAGGACACCATGGTCAAGGAGGAGGTCGGCGCCGACGACATCGCCGACGTCGTCGCCGCCTGGACCGGCATCCCCGCCGGGCGGCTGATGGAGGGCGAGACGCAGAAGCTGCTGCGGATGGAGGAGGAGATCGGCCGGCGGCTCATCGGGCAGAGCGAGGCCGTACGGGCGGTCAGTGACGCCGTACGGCGGTCGCGGGCCGGGATCGCCGACCCCGACCGGCCCACCGGGACCTTCCTCTTCCTCGGCCCGACCGGTGTCGGCAAGACCGAACTCGCCAAGGCGCTCGCGGACTTCCTCTTCGACGACGAGCGGGCCATGGTGCGCATCGACATGTCGGAGTACGGCGAGAAGCACAGCGTGGCCCGGCTGGTCGGCGCGCCCCCCGGCTACATCGGCTACGAGGAGGGCGGCCAGCTGACCGAGGCGGTGCGCCGGCGCCCGTACAGCGTCATCCTGCTGGACGAGGTGGAGAAGGCCCACCCGGAGGTCTTCGACATCCTGCTGCAGGTGCTGGACGACGGCCGCCTGACCGACGGTCAGGGCCGTACCGTCGACTTCCGCAACACCATCCTGGTGCTCACCTCCAACCTGGGCAGCCAGTTCCTGATCGACCCCATCACCAGCGAGGCGGAGAAGAAGGAGCAGGTACTGGAGGTGGTCCGGGCCTCCTTCAAGCCGGAGTTCCTCAACCGGCTGGACGACCTGGTCGTCTTCTCGGCGCTGACCAAGCCGGAGCTGGAGCGGATCGCCAGGCTGCAGATCGACCGGCTGGGCAGGCGGCTGGCCGAGCGGCAGCTCAGGCTGGACGTCAGCCCCGAGGCACTGGCCTGGCTCGCGGAGGAGGGCCTGGACCCGGCCTACGGCGCCCGGCCGCTGCGCCGCCTGGTGCAGAGCGCCATCGGTGACCGGCTCGCCAAGGAGATCCTCGCCGGCGAGGTCAAGGACGGCGACACGGTCCGCGTCGACCGCGTCGGCGAGGGCCTGCTGGTCGGACCCGCGACCGGCAAGACCCTGTAGGCCGCACGCGGACGCACGACGGCCCCTGTCCCGGCCGGCCGGGACAGGGGCCGTCGTGCCGCGCGGGATCGCTCAGACGCCGCTCATGGCGTCGTCCACGGACCGGAAGAACCACACCGAGAAGGCCGGGTGGCTTCACCACAGGCCCACAGGGCCCCCCGCGCCGCTCCGGGTACGCGCATGACCACATCATCACTCACGACGGCCCCGCCGGCTCTCTTTCCGCCCTCGGCTGACAGGCGGCACGGGGTTGCCATCCCCCGCCCCTCCTGGGGGAGGATGGCGGCATCCGCATGAAGGGAAAAACACGGTGAGCATCGACCCGTCCTCGATTCCGAATTTCGGGGGCCAGCCCGAACCGCAGCCCCAAGGACCGGCGGGCCCCGTCCTCCCGGATCAGGACCTGGTGAAGCAGCTTCTCGACCAGATGGAGCTGAAGTACGTCGTAGACGAGGAGGGTGACCTCGCCGCGCCGTGGGAGCAGTTCCGCACGTACTTCATGTTCCGTGGCGAGGACGAGCAGGCGATCTTCTCGGTGCGGACCTTCTACGACCGCCCGCACAAGATCGACGAGCGGCTCCAGCTGCTGGAGTCCATCGACGAGTGGAACCGCCGCACCCTGTGGCCCAAGGTGTACACCCACACCCACGACGACGGCACCGTCCGTCTGATCGGCGAGGCCCAGATGCTGATCGGCACGGGCGTCGACATCAACCACTTCGTCTCCTCCACGGTCAGCTGGGTGCGGGCCGCGATCGAGTTCGACAAGTGGCTGGTCGAGCAGCTCGGCCTGGAGCAGGAGGTCAACGGCTCCGAGACGCCCGAGGACGACGGGGAGTAACCGGCCCCGGCCGGTCCGGGGGTGTCCGCTCCCGGACCGGGTCCCGTGCGCCCGCCCGCGCCGCGGCCCGCGCGCTCACATCGCGCGCAGCCGCTCCGCCGCCTCGCGGAAGGCGAACCACACGAACGGCGCCCCCGCCTCCCGGTCGTCGTAGAACACCGCGTTCGGGATGGCCACCACGCCCGCCCGCTCCGGCAGGACCCTGCAGAAGGCGAAGCCGTCCTTCCCGCCGAGGGGCCGGATGCCGGTGGCGAAGAAGTAGGCGCCGGCCAGCCGGAACACCTCGGAACCCGCCGCCGTGAGCCCCTCCGCCAGGATGTGCCGGCGGGCCGGCATGCTCCGGCGGAACTCCTCGAAGCAGGAGTCGGGCGGGGTGAGCGCCTCGGCCACTGCGTACTGGAAGCGATGTACGTCAGGAACTGCTTCGCCGAGCGGACCGCGCTCACCAGCTCCGGTGCCGCCGTCACCCGGGCGACTCCTCGTGGGCCCATCTGTTCGTGGCGGCGCGACAGGCCCCCCGTGTATCTCCGGCATCGTCGGTGAGCCGGCCGCACAAGCCGTCCGGACCGGTCTCCTGGTCGTACCGCCGGGCTCGGCGACGCGGCACTGTCCGCCGTATCCGGACCACACACGGGAAGGAGCCGACCCCGCAGAGCGTCGAGCACTCCAGCACGATCAAGTCGATGCAGTTCGACACCATCGTGTCCCGCGGGCGCCATGCGAAGACCGTCTCCGACGGACATGACGTTCTGTGTCCTGAGTCCGTACGGCGCCGGCGGCCGGCCTGCCGGGGGTGCTGGTCGAGGACTACGACCCGGACGCCGCCCGCGCCGAGCCGGCCGGCTGGATGAGCGAGCGTCCTGGGATCGCCTGCGTGTCGCGCACCGGGATACGTCCGACCTGGTGCCGATCACGACCTTTCACGGCGCCTCCGGCGCGAGTCCCGGGCGTGTGAGGCGCGGCAGGCGAGGAGGAGAGGAATGCGACGACCGGCCCCGTGGGGCGGCGGGTCAGTGCGCGAACGCCTTGTGGAGCCGTTCCGCCGCGTCTGCCAGCACCTCGGTGCGCTTACAGAACGCGAACCTGACATAAGGGGCGCCCGCACCCTCCTCGCGGTGGTCGTAGAAGACCGCGTTGGGGATGGCGACGACCCCGGCGCGCTCCGGCAGGGCCCGGCAGAAGGCGAAGCCGTCGCTCTCGCCGAGGGGCCGGATGTCGGTGGTGATGAAGTACGTGCCGGCCGGGCGGAAGATCTTGAAGCCGGCCCGCTCCAGGCCGTCCGCGAGCAGGTCCCGCTTGACCAGCATGTCGTCCCGGAAGGCGGTGAAGTACGTCTCCGGCAGCGCGAGTGCCTCGGCGACGGCGTACTGGAAGGGCCCGGAGGCGACGTACGTCAGGAACTGCTTCGCCGAGCGGACCGCGCTCACCAGCCCCGGTGCCGCCGTCACCCAGCCGACCTTCCAGCCGGTGAACGAGAACGTCTTGCCGGCCGAGCCGATGCTCACCGTCCGCTCGCGCATCCCGGGGAACGTCGCCAGCGGCACGTGCCCGGCGCCGTCGAAGACCAGGTGCTCGTACACCTCGTCGGTCACCACCAGCAGGTCCCGCTCCACCGCCAGTTCGGCGATCGCGGCCAGCTCCGCGCGCGTGAGGACCGTCCCGGTCGGGTTGTGCGGGGTGTTCACGAGCAGCAGCCGGGTGCGGGAGGTGACCGCGGCCCGCAGCTCGTCCAGGTCCAGCCGGAAGCTGCCGTCCCGCGGCCTGAGGGCCACCGGCACCCGGGTGCCGCCCGCCATCGCGATGCTCGCCGCGTACGAGTCGTAGTACGGCTCCAGCGCCACCACCTCGTCCCCCGGCTCGACCAGCGCCAGCAGCGCGGCCGCGATCGCCTCGGTGGCGCCCGCCGTGACCAGCACCTCGGTGTCGGGGTCGTAGGACAGGCCGTAGCGGCGCTGCTGGTGCGCGGCGATCGCGGTGCGCAGCTCGGGGACGCCGGGGCCGGGCGGGTACTGGTTGCCGCGGCCGTCGCGCAGCGCCCGTACGGCGGCCTCCCGGATCTCCTCGGGGCCGTCGGTGTCGGGGAAGCCCTGGCCCAGGTTGATCGACCCGGTCGCCACGGCGAGCGCCGACATCTCGGCGAAGATCGTCGTCCCGAACGCGGCGAGCCGGCGGTTGAGGTGAGGACGTGCGCTGGAGGTCATGCCGGTCATCCTGCGCTCAAGCTCTGGAGTTCCTCAACTCTGCTTTGCGGCACACGGCGGCCGGGAATCCCCCGGGCACCGCGCGAGACGCGGCACCAGGCGAGGCGCCCACGGGGGGCCGCTTCGGGGGAACGGAAGGAAGGTGACGCCATGAGTGACGGCGTGATCGAGGGCATCATCCTGGTGGTGGTCGTGGTGGTGTCCGTCCTGGCGGCCGAGGCGCGCCGGAGCCGGAGGGCCCGGCTCTCGCCGAGCAAGTCCCGCCGCGGGCGGAACCGGTCGTACCGCGCGGCCTCCGCGTCGTCCGGGGCGGCCGCGTCGTCGTCCACCGACAGCAGTGCGAGCAGCTGGTGGGTCGGTGGCGGGGGCTCCGGCTCGTCGGGGGGCGGGGGGCACCACGGCGGGCACCACGGGGGGCACTCCTGCGGCGGCGGTTCGTCGTGCGGGAGCAGCTCGTCGTGCGGCGGGGGGTCCTCGTGCGGCGGGGGGTCGTCGTGCGGCGGCGGGGGCGGATGCGGGGGAGGCAGCTGACACGGGGCAGCTGAGCTTTCCGGAACAGGGGGAACCGCATCCGGGCCGCACCCGTCGGGCGCCCGCCGGGCAGACGTCCGGCGGGCGCCCGACGGCGTGAACCCGCGCCCGGCGTACGCCGTGGTTGAACAGTTGAACTGTGGAGCCCTCTGAGGGATGGAAACCCCACGAAGTTGGGTAAAAACGCTGTGGCGTAGCCACTGTTCATGATTCCCTCTAAATCGCCAACGCAGCCCCTCGGACGTCCCCAGACTCCCCACCCAGGCCGGGCCGGCAGGGCTGACATGGCCGATCTCCCCCTCATTTTGCGTGTTAGCGGAGCCGACCCATGCTCACGACCCTGAACACCACGTACACCGATACGCGCGCTGCCGACCTGGCCTGGGCCCTGGGACGCGAACCGCTGCCCGCCCTGGCCACCCTCGACCTGGAACTCACCGGAGCCACACTGCAGTTGCGGCTGCTCGGCGCCTCCCACCAGGTGCTCCTGGAGGAGGAGCGAGGCAGCTGTTCGGAGACGGTCGCGTGCATCCCCGGATCCAGCACCCCGCTGCCGCTGGGCGTCGCCAAGCGGGTCGGCGACTGGGAGTACGAGTTCGCCGCCCGCGTCGAGATCCTCACCCCCGGCTCCTTCGCGGGCCGTGCCCAGGAGCTGCTGGCCCTCGTCTCCGACCATCCGCACGGCCTCGCCGGGGTGTTCCCCGGCAGCCCGCACGCCTTCACTGCGATGCTGGCCCAGCGGCACGAGGGCCAGGTGCACTGGCGCACCTGGCACGCCTACCCGCAGGACGGCCAGCTGGTGGCCACCCGGACCCGGGTCGGAGCACGGAGGGGAGCGGCGGCCCAGCGGCCCGCGGCGACATAAACCCGCCACGCGTCAACCGCCCCCAGATCCACACGTGTGGGTGACGAAGCGTGCCGCGTACGTGACGTAACGTCGCAGCGTGATCGAACCGCAGGCCCCCGCGCCCCCGGGCGCCCCGCCCTCCCGGACAGGCCCCGCACGGCTGCCCGTCCGGCCCGGCACCGGGCGGTTCCTGGTCCTCGTGTGCGTCTTCGTCTGCGCCGCCTGCGGACTGGTGTACGAACTCGAACTCGTCGCGTTCGCCTCCTACTTGATCGGCGACTCGGTCACCCAGGCCTCCGTGGTGCTGTCCGTGATGGTGTTCGCGATGGGCATCGGCTCCCTCGGCGCCAAACGGCTGCGCTGGCACGCGGCGGCCGGCTTCGGCGCGGTCGAGTCCGCCCTCGCCCTGGTCGGCGGGTGCAGCGCCATGGCCCTGTACGCCGTCTTCGCCTGGACCGCCGGCTGGGGCGGGATGTGGGCCGACGGACCGCGCTGCCTGCTGGTCGCCTTCTCCCTCGCCATCGGCCTGCTCATCGGCGCCGAGGTCCCGCTGCTCATGGAGCTGATCCAGCGCATCCGCCGGCAGGACGCGGGCGGCGCGGTGGCCGACCTGTTCGCCGCGGACTACGTCGGCGCGCTCGTCGGCGGCCTCGCCTTCCCCTTCCTCCTCCTGCCGTTCCTCGGCCAGCTGACGGGCGCCCTGCTGACCGGCACGGTCAACGTCGTCGCGGGCGGCGCCCTGGTCCTCGGCCTCTTCCGCCGCGACCTCACGCGCCGCGCCCGCTGGACCCTCCTCCTCGCCGGCCTCACCGTCCTCGGTGTCCTCGCCTCCGCCGCCGCCCTCGCCGGCGACTTCGAACGCGCGGCCCGCCACGCCGTGTACGGCACGGACGTCCGGGTGGCCGTGCAGACCGACGTCCAGGAGGTGGTCCTCTCCGGCGGCACCGGCGGACGCCCCCTCGACCTCTTCCTCGACGGCCGCCTCCGCGCCGGCGGCCGCGACGGACACCGCTACCACGAGGCCCTGGTCCGGCCCGCCGTGACCGGCCCGCACGCGCGCGTCCTCATCCTCGGCGGCGGCGACGGCCTCGCCGCCCGCGAGGTACTGCGCCACCGCGGGGTGCGCCGCGTGGACATCGTCGAACTCGACCCCGGCCTGGTGGACCTGGCCCGCCACGACCCCGGCCTGTCCGCCGCCAACGGGCACGCCCTCGCCGACCCGCGCGTGCACGTCGCCACCGCCGACGCGCTCGCCTGGCTGCGGGGGGCGCGGAGACCGGCGTACGACGTCGTGATCTGCGACCTCCCCGATCCCGGCATCACCGCCAGCACCAAGCTGTACTCCCAGGAGTTCTACGGCCTGGCCCGCCGGGTCCTCACCCGGGACGGCCGTCTCGTGGTGCACGCCGGACCCGTCACCACCCGCCCCCGCGCCTTCTGGACGGTCGCCGCGACCCTGCGCACCGCCGGCTTCGCCGTCTCCCCCTACCGCGTCCTCGGCCACGACTCCGGCTTCGCGGCCGGCCCCGACCGCTCGACGGACACCGCCCGGGCCCCCCGGGACTGGGGGTTCCTGCTGGCGGCGCCGGGGTCCACGCCGCCGGACCTGCGGGTGCCCCGCGGCCCCTCCGGGACACTGACGCAGGGGCGGCTGACGGCGGACGCGCGGGCGGCGGAGGGGACGCGGGTGACGGGGCTGGCGGCGTCGACGTTGGTGCACCCGCGGTACTGAGGGGGCCGGGGGGTGCGGAGAGGCTTCCGCCCGATTCCCGGCCTGCCGAGTCGACCGGGTCGGCCGGGTGAGTTCCGGCCACAACTGGGTAGGCTCCCGCACCATGGAGCACCAGGTCTTCCTCCCGGCCCCCGCCGAACAGCTCCGGACCGCTCTGGCCGACCCGGCCCGCGTGGCCCGCGCAGTCCCCGGCCTGCACCAGGACGCCGGTGCCGAACCCGTCACCGGCCGGCTGAAGCTCCGCGTCGGCGGACACTCCGTCACCTACCGGGGCACGGCGCGCGTCACGGCCCGCGAGGACGGCGGCTACGCCGTCGAGGCCGACGCCACCGAGGCCCGCGGCACCGGCTCGGTCAAGCTCGCCCTGACCCTGCGCCTCACGGACACCGAGGGCGGCTGCACCGTCACGGCCGAGGGCACGGCGGACGCGACCGGCCGCATCACGGAACTGCCGGAGGAGACGGTGACCGCGGCCGCGACGAGGCTGCTGAACCGGTTCCTCGAGGCCCTGGCGACGAACGGCGACGAGCAGCACACGCCTCCGCCAGACGCAGACGCAGACGCAGACACAGAGACCGACGCCGGTCCCGACCGGGGTGCCGGGAGCGAGACCGGCGCCGACGGCGACGCCGGCACCCCCCGCCCCTCCGTCTTCGACACCGAGGTCCCCCCGCCGTCCCTGGACCGGGACTTCACCGACACCGGTGAACCCCCCGCCGAGGCCGCGCACGCGCGCCGCACCATGATCGGCCGCAGCGCCGAGGAGGTCGACCACGCCCCGCCCCGCGGCCGCTACGCCCCCGTACCGGCGCCGCAGACCGTCGTCGGCGGCACGGCCCTGCGCTGGGCGGCACCGGCGGCGGCGCTCGCGCTGGCCTCCGCGATCGTCGTGGGCCGTGCCCTGCGCAAACGCCGCTGACGGCTCACCGGCCGAAGCCGCCTCCCCCGGACCCGCCCCCGGACCGGCCCCGTCCCCAGTACTGTCGTCCCGTGAGTAACGAAGACATCACGCTGACCGCGGGCGAGGCGGCAGTACGCGTCAGTCCGGCGGCCGGCGGCCGTATCAGCAGCCTCGAGGCCGGTTCCCTGGAACTGCTGCGGCAAGGGCCCCGCTACGGCTGCTTCCCGATGGTCCCCTGGTGCGGCCGGATCCGGGAGGGCCGCTTCCTGGACGGCGGAACCGTCCGCCGGATGCCCCTCAACTCCCCGCCGCACGCCATCCACGGCACCGCACGCGACGGGGCCTGGCGCACCGCGCGCGTCACGGAGAACGAGGCGGTGATCACGTACGAGCTGACCGACCCCTGGCCGCACCCCGGCCGCGTCACCCAGGTCGTCGCGCTCGCCGAGGACGCCCTGACGCTGACGATGTCCGTCGAGACGTACGACGACTCCTTCCCGGCCCAGCTCGGCTGGCACCCCTGGTTCCACCGCAGCCTCGGCGGCGAGGACGTCCGGCTGGACTTCAAGCCCGCCTGGCAGGAGGAGCGCGGCGCCGACCACCTGCCCACCGGCAACCGGATCGACCCGCGGCCCGGCCCCTGGGACGACTGCTTCGGCATGCCCGGCGGCGTCGACGTCACCCTCACCTGGCCCGGGCAGCTGGAGCTGAGGGTGACCAGCCGCGAGGAGTGGGTGGTGGTCTACGACGAGCAGGCCGAGGCCGTCTGCGTCGAACCGCAGACCGGCCCGCCGAACGGGCTGAACACCCTCCCGCGCCTGGTCACCCCGCTGGAGCCGCTGGAGGCGACGACCACCTGGAGCTGGCGGCGGCTCTAAGCTGGTCGGCATGACGGACGTACGTGGCGCGCTGCTGCAGCAGATCAAGGACAAGGCCGTGGTGCACGGCAAGGTGACCCTCTCCTCCGGTCTGGAGGCCGACTACTACGTCGACCTGCGCCGCATCACCCTCGACGGCGAGGCCGCCCCGCTGGTCGGCCAGGTCCTGCTGGACCTGACCGCCGACCTGGAGTTCGACGCGGTCGGCGGGCTCACCATGGGCGCCGACCCGGTCGCCGCCGCCATGCTGCACGCGGCCGCCGCGCGCGGGCGCCGGCTGGACGCGTTCGTCGTCCGCAAGGCGGCCAAGGCGCACGGGCTCCAGCGCCGGGTCGAGGGCCCCGACATCGCCGGACGCCGCGTCCTGGTCGTCGAGGACACCTCCACCACCGGCGGCTCCCCGCTGACCGCCGTGGAGGCCGTCCGTGAGGCCGGCGCCGAGGTCGTCGCCGTCGCGACCATCGTGGACCGCGCGACCGGCGCCGCCGAGAAGATCGAGGCCGGCGCGGGCGTCCCCTACCGGTTCGCCTTCTCGAAGGATGAACTGGGTCTGGACTGACGGCGCGGTGTGACCTGGACTTGACCGGGGCACCGACCGGTGCCGCCGCGTCTGGGAAGATGTGCTCGACGACGACGTCGAATCCCCAGCAGGTCTAGGTCAGGGCCGTACGCAGAACCCCTACCCGCAACACAAGGAGCGGACAGATGCCCATCGCAACCCCCGAGGTCTACAACGAGATGCTCGACCGGGCGAAGGCAGGCAAGTTCGCCTACCCGGCCATCAACGTGACCTCGTCGCAGACCCTGAACGCGGCGCTGCGCGGCTTCGCGGAGGCGGAGAGCGACGGCATCGTCCAGATCTCGACCGGCGGTGCCGAGTTCCTCGGCGGCCAGTACAGCAAGGACATGGTGACCGGCGCGGTCGCGCTCGCCGAGTACGCGCACATCGTCGCCGAGAAGTACCCGGTCAACATCGCGCTGCACACCGACCACTGCCCGAAGGACAAGCTGGACGGGTACGTGCGTCCGCTGCTGGCGCTGTCCAGGAAGCGCGTCGAGGCCGGTCTCGCCCCGCTGTTCCAGTCCCACATGTG
Organism: Streptomyces sp. NPDC107654; assembly: GCF_055639035.1. Taxonomy (NCBI): domain Bacteria; kingdom Bacillati; phylum Actinomycetota; class Actinomycetes; order Kitasatosporales; family Streptomycetaceae; genus Streptomyces; species Streptomyces sp. NPDC107654. The sequence continues at coordinate 121,006 of NZ_JBVKBI010000020.1, read as the reverse complement.
GGACGGCTCGGCGGAGACCCTCGCCGACAACCTGGCGATCGCGCAGGAGCTGCTGGAGCAGGCCCGCGCCGCCAAGATCATCCTCGAGGTGGAGATCACCCCCACCGGCGGCGAGGAGGACGGCGTCACCCACGAGATCAACGACGAGCTGTACACCACCGTCGACGACGCGATCCGCACCGCCGAGGCCCTGGGCCTGGGCGAGAAGGGCCGCTACCTGCTGGCCGCCTCCTTCGGCAACGTGCACGGCGTGTACAAGCCGGGCAACGTCGTCCTCCGCCCGGAGCTGCTGAAGGAGCTGAACGACGGCGTCGCCGCCAAGTTCGGCAAGGCCTCGCCGTTCGACTTCGTCTTCCACGGCGGCTCCGGCTCCACCGAGCAGGAGATCCAGACCGCGCTGGAGAACGGCGTGGTCAAGATGAACCTGGACACCGACACGCAGTACGCGTTCACCCGTCCGGTCGCCGGTCACATGTTCGCCAACTACGACGGCGTCCTGAAGGTCGACGGCGAGGTCGGCAACAAGAAGGCCTACGACCCGCGCACCTGGGGCAAGCTGGCCGAGGCGAGCATGGCCGCGCGCGTCGTCCAGGCCACGCAGAACCTGCGCTCGGCGGGCAACAGGATCAAGTAGGCGCCACGGCGTCGCACCGGGCCCGGCGGCTGTCCAAGCCGCCGGGCCCGCTGTATACCTGGGGGCATGCCCGATGTCCGGCTGGCCTCGCCCCAGGGCAGGTGGACCCTGTTCACCACGGTCCTCGGCTCCGGCATGGCGATGCTGGACTCCACCGTCGTCAACGTCGCCCTGCCGCGCATCGGCCGCGACCTGGACACGGACCTCGCCGCCCTCCAGTGGACGGTCAACGCGTACATGGTCACGCTGGCCGGCCTGATCCTGCTGGGCGGCTCGCTCGGCGACCGCTACGGCCGGCGCAGGATCTTCCTGGTCGGGGTGGTCTGGTTCGCCACCGCCTCCCTGCTGTGCGGGCTCGCGGTGAACGCCGCCATGCTGATCGCCGCCCGGGCGCTGCAGGGCGTCGGCGGCGCCCTCCTCACGCCCGGCTCGCTCGCGCTCATCCAGGCGTCCTTCCACCCCGACGACCGCAGCCGGGCGGTCGGGCTGTGGTCCGGCTTCGGCGGGATCGGCGCCGCCGTCGGCCCCTTCCTCGGCGGCTGGCTGGTGACCGGCCCCGGCTGGCGCTGGGTGTTCCTGCTGAACGTGCCGCTGGCCCTGCTGTGCGTACCGGTCGCGCTGCGGCACGTACCGGAGTCGGCCGACGAGCGCGCCCACGGCCGCTTCGACGTCCTCGGCGCGGTCCTCGGCGCCCTGGCCCTCGCCCTCCTGACGTACGCGCTCATCGAGGCCCGCGCCGGCTCCCTGGCGGTGGCCCTGACGGCGGCGGCGGGCCTGGCGTCGGCGCTGGTCTTCGTCCGGGTGGAGCGGCACCGCCCCGACCCGATGCTCCCGCCGGACATCTTCGCCTCGCGCCGGTTCACGGCCGTCAACCTGGTCACCCTGTGCGTGTACGCGGCCTTCGGCGGTTTCTTCTTCCTCACCGCCCTCCAGCTCCAGGTGGTGGTGGGCTACTCGCCTCTGGCCGCCGGTACGGCCCTCCTGCCCACCACGGCCCTGATGCTGCTGTTCTCCTCCCGCTCCGGTGCCCTCGCCGACCGCACGGGCCCGCGCCTGCCGCTGACGGTCGGGCCGCTGCTGTGCGCGGCGGCGATGCTGCTGATGCTGCGGGTGGGGCCCGGCGCCGACTACCCGACGGACATCCTGCCCGCCCTGCTGGTGATGGGCGCCGGCATGGTCACGCTGGTGGCGCCCCTGACGGCCACGGTCCTCGCCTCGGTCGACACCGCCCGGGCGGGCCTGGCCAGCGGCATCAACAACGCGGCGGCCCGTGCGGCGGGCCTGGTCGCGGTGGCCGCCCTCCCCCTCGTGGCGGGCATGGGTCCGGAGGCGTACCGGTCGGCCACCGCGTTCGACGCGGCGTTCGACCGGGCGATGCCGGTCTGCGCGGGGATCCTGCTGCTGGGCTCGGTCCTGGCCGTCACCCTGATCCGCCGCCCGTCCCCGGACCGATGCCGCCCGGAGTGCCGGACGCACGGCAACGTGACGGCTCCGCCGCTGGAGCCCGACCGTCCGGCGTAGCGGGCCGCGCCGTGGCCGTGGCCGCGGGTGCGGGACGGACGCGCCGTCAGCCGCACATCGCCCTGCCCCGCCCCTCCGTGGCGGACCGGGCACGCCCCCCGCGCGCCGGTGCGCGAAACTGAACCCATGACGATTCACGAGAACCTCCTCGGCGGCCCGCCCCCCACCCTCCTCCCCGACGACCCGGAGCCCCGGCAGGCGCTCGCGGACGGCACCGCACCCGCGGACGTCGCCGCCGAGCACCCCACGTCCTCCCTCGCCTGGGCGCAGCTGGCGGACGACGCGTTCGAGCGGGGCGCGGTCGTGGAGTCGTACGCGTACGCCCGTACGGGCTACCACCGCGGCCTGGACGCCCTGCGGCGCAGCGGGTGGAAGGGGCACGGCCCGGTCCCGTGGGAGCACGAGCCGAACCGCGGCTTCCTGCGCGCCCTGCACGCCCTCGCCCGCGCCGCGCAGGCGATCGGGGAGCAGGACGAGTACGAGCGCTGCACGCAGTTCCTGAAGGACTCCTCGCCGGCGGCGGCCCAGACCCTGGGCTGACCCGCGGAGGAGTCACCGGTGTGGCCCGTCTGGCAGCAGGCGGGCCTTGCCGTACCCCGGGGCATTGCGGAGGATTGCGGGGTGGGGACCGGGGCCCCCGTGCCGGCATCGGCAGGGGCGGACCGCTACCCGGAGTAACAACAGGAGACAGCGATGTCCCAACAGGCTCACCCCCTTCCTGAGGCCGCTGAGCCCGAGACCCCGAATCTCGATTTCGCGGGGACGACGCCGTACGAGGACTACGTCAAGGCGGACGTCCTCACCCACCTCCAGCACACCCTCTCCGACGATCCCGGAGAGATGGTCTTCCTGGTGACCACCCAGGTCATGGAGCTGTGGTTCACGGTCATCGTGCACGAGTGGGAGACCGCCGCGCAGGCGCTCCGCTCGGACGACGTGCCCACCGCGATCGCCGCGCTGAAGCGCTCCGTGCGGGAACTGGAGGCCCTGAACGCCTCCTGGAAGCCGCTCGGCCAGCTGACCCCGGCGCAGTTCAACGCGTACCGCAGCGCGCTCGGCGAGGGGTCCGGCTTCCAGTCGGCGATGTACCGGCGCCTGGAGTTCCTGCTCGGCGAGAAGTCCGCGTCCATGCTCGTACCGCACCGCGGCGCCCCGCGCGTCCACGCGGAACTTCAGAAGGCGCTGCACGAGCCGAGCCTGTACGACGAGGTCGTGCGGCTCCTCGCGCGCCGCGGCCACGCCGTCCCCGGCACCGTGCTGCGCCGGGACGTCTCCCAGCGCTACGAGCCGTCGGAGGCCGTGGAGGCCGCCTGGACCGCGGTCTACGCGGGTGACGAGAGCGACGAACTCGCCCGGCTCGGCGAGGCCCTCACCGACGTCGCCGAGCTGGTCTGGCGCTGGCGCAACGACCACCTGGTCGCGACCCGGCGCGCGATGGGCGCCAAGGCCGGCACCGGCGGCTCCGCCGGCGTGGCCTGGCTGGAGAAGCGCGCCCGCAAGAACGTGTTCCCCGAGCTGTGGACGGCGAGGTCCCATGTCTGAGCTGCCCCTGCTCGCGCGGAAGCTGGACGCGTCCGACGAACTGGCCTTCCTGCGCGACCGTTTCGTCCTCGACACCGCGTCCGACGACGCGTCCGGCACCGCGGGCGTCTACCTGGACGGCAACTCCCTGGGCGCCCTTCCCGCGAACGTCCCGGACCGGGTGGCGGACGTCATCCGTCGCCAGTGGGGCGAACTGCGGATCCGCTCCTGGGAGGAGAGCGGCTGGTGGACGGCGCCCGAGCGGATCGGCGACCGGATCGCCCCGCTGGTCGGCGCGGCGCCCGGACAGGTCGTCGTCGGCGACTCCACCAGCGTCAACGTCTTCAAGGCACTGGTGGCCGCGATCCGCATGGCGGACGCCGGCCGCGACGAACTCCTGGTGGACGCGACGACCTTTCCCACGGACGGGTACATCGCCGAGTCGGCGGCCCGGCTCACCGGCCGCACCCTGCGCCCGGTGACCCCGGCCGAGGTGCCGGCGGCGCTGGGCGACCGCACGGCCGCCGTGCTGCTCAACCACGTCGACTACCGCACCGGCCGGCTGCACGACCTCCCCGGTCTCACCGCGGCGGTCCACGCGGCCGGTGCCTTCGCGGTCTGGGACCTGTGCCACAGCGCGGGCGCGCTGCCGGTCGGCCTGGACGAGCACGGCGTGGACCTCGCGGTCGGCTGCACCTACAAGTACCTGAACGGCGGCCCGGGTTCACCGGCGTACCTGTACGTGCGCCGTGAGCTGCAGGACCGTTTCGACTCCCCGCTGCCCGGCTGGAACTCGCACGCCGAGCCCTTCGGCATGAGCCCGGCCTACGCCCCGGCGGCGGGCGCGGTGCGCGGCCGGGTCGGCACGCCGGACATCCTCTCCCTGCTGGCCCTGGACGCCGCCCTCGACGTGTGGGACGGGGTGTCCCTCACCGCCGTACGCGCCAAGTCCCTAGCGCTGACGGACTTCTTCCTGCGGTGCGTGGCCGAGTACACCGAGCCCGGCCGGGTGGAGTGCGTGACACCGGAGCGGCACGCGGAGCGGGGCAGCCAGATCGCGCTGCGCTGCGCGGACGCGGGCGAGGTGATGAAACGCCTGATCGCCCGGGGCGTGGTGGGCGACTTCCGTCACCCCGACGTCCTCCGCTTCGGCTTCACCCCGCTGTACGTGGGCTTCCGCGACGTGGAGCGGGCGGCCCGGGTGCTGGGGGAGGAGCTGGCCTAGCACCGGGGGTGCGGGGTCCCGTGCCGCCCGGCACGGGGCCCCGCACCGGGCGGTACGGGCCGTGTGCCCGGGTGGTGCGGGGCCCTCGGCATCCCGGCCCTGAGGACCGTGTGACCCTCACCGTGCGTGACATCCCCGTATCCCCGCACGTCACCGGCCTGATACCGTCCCGGCCAACGGCCGACTACCCACCTGGTCCGCCAAACCCGTTTCTTCCCTGAGAGGTTGGAGCATGCCGGACGACGCCGCAGCAGCCCGCGCCGCCGCCGAAGAGGAGTCGGCCTTCTCGCACGCCCCGGTCGACCCCGACGTCACGGCCGCCTACGGTGACCACCCCGACCAGGTGATCGACTTCTACGCTCCCCGCCCCGGCCCGGACACCACGTCACCCGCCCCGCTGGTGGTCGTCCTCCACGGCGGCGCCTGGCGCGCCCGCTACGACCGCCGCCACATCACGCCCTTCGCGGACTACCTGGCCCGCAGGGGGTTCGCGGTGGCGAACGTGGAGTACAGACGGGGTGGCGCCGAGGATGCCGCGGGGGCGGGGGAGTCCGGGGGCACGCCGCCGGCCGGTCGCTGGCCCGACACCCTCGACGACGTCGCGGCGGCGCTGGACGCCCTTCCGGCCCTGGCCGGCGAGGCGCTGCCGCAGGCGGATCCCCGTCGTACGGTCCTGACCGGCCACTCGGCGGGCGGCCACCTGGCCCTGTGGGCGGCGGCCCGCCATGTCCTTCCCGCGGACGCCCCCTGGCGCACGGACGGCCCGGCGTCGCTGCGCGGTGTCGTCGCGCTCGCACCGATCGCGGACTTCGAGGTGGCGGAGAAGCTGGAGGTCTGCGCGCACGCGTCGCTGCAACTCCTGGGCGGCCAGGACCACTTCGCCGAGCGCCGTCCGTACGCGGACCCGGCGCTGCTGCTGCCGACGGGCATCGCGACGACCCTCGTACAGGGCCGCGCCGACCTGGAGGTGCCGCAGCAGGTGGCCGAGTCGTACGCGGAGGCGGCCGCGAAGGCGGGGGAGATGGTCGGGCTGACCCTGCTGGAGGACGTCGGTCACTTCCCGCTGATCGATCCGGCCGCCGACGCGTGTGCGGTGGTGGCGGAGGAGATCGCCCAACTGGCCTGGTGAGCGCGGTGGTTCGGCTGCTGTGGCTCGCCCGGCTCGTCCGGCTCCTCCGGGGCCGGCCCCGGTGATACCCGTCATACCTGAGAGCTACCCGCCGGAACAGCTCCCTGGCGGGACGCCGACGACGCCCCCCGCTCCGTAACTTCCTTTCCTGTCAAGCCCGATGGCCGGGCAGCGGAAAGGAAGCCGACCATGGGGCACGCCCGGCGAACCGGTACGACCCGACACCGCCCGGCGCCGCTCCCCCCGCGCACCGGTACGGCGGCGCGCCGAGCGCCGGTACCCGTCCCGCGACCGCCGCACCCCCGCCCGCGAACCACCCGGCTGCGCCGAGCGCTCCTCTCCGTCCTCGTCACCGCCGCCATCGTCACCCCCCTCGCCGGCGCGGCCCGCCCGCGGATCCCCGCCCCGCGCCCCGCGGTCCTCTCCGCCCCCCTCACCCCGTCCAGCCTCCCCTCCGCGTACGAGGCGAACCGGCGGAACGCCACCGAGGCCGCCCGGATGGCCGCCGTCCACGGCGACGCGCACCGTGCCGCGGCGGACCGCGCCCTCGCCGCCCCGTCCCGCCGCCTCCTCGCCTTCGACGGCCGAGGCACCGGCCGGGCCACCGAGGTCCTCGGCGACCTCACCCACGCCGAGCACGTCGCGGTCCTGGTCCCCGGCTCGGACACCACCCTCGACACCCACGCCCGCTTCCACCGAGCGGCCGCGGCCCTGTACGCGCACCTCACCCACCCCGCCGGCCCCGCCCACGGCCCCGCCCCGCGCGTCGCCGTCGTCGCCTGGCTCGGCTACGAGACCCCGGCCACGGTCAGCCCCACGGTGACCACCACGACCCGCGCCGACGAGGCCGCCCCCCGCCTGCGGGCCCTCGTACGCCGGCTGCGCACCCTGGCCCCCGCCGGAACACACCTGTCCGTGCTCTGCCACTCCTACGGCTCGGTGGTCTGCGGCCGAGCCGCGCCCGGCCTGGACGCGGACGACATGGCCCTCGTCGGCAGCCCCGGCACCGGAGCGGACTCCGTCGCCGCCCTCCACACCCGCGCCCGCGTCTGGGCGGCCCGCGGCGGCGACGACTGGGTGGCGGACGTCCCGCACGTCCGGGCCGGCCTCTTCGGCACCACCGTCGGCTTCGGCACCGACCCCGTCTCCACCGCCTTCGGCGCCCGGGTCTTCGACGCGGCCGACGCCGACCACAGCGGCTACTTCACTCCGGGCTCGGTCTCCCTGGCCAACCTCGCCCGGATCGCCCTCGACCACTCCCGGGAGGTAACCCGTGGCTGAGCCGTCCCCGCGCACGCGCGCCCCGCACACCCCCACCCGTGTCCCGCGCACCCCCGCCCCGCACCGCGCCCTGCACGCGCTCCGTCACGCCGCCCACCGCGTGGACGCCGCCACCCCCGCCTCCCGGGACCGCGCCGTCGACGCCCTGCGGGCCGTCGCGATCCTCGGTGTCGTCCTCGGCCACTGGCTCGTCACCGCCCTGGTCGCGGAGGACGGCGGGCTGCACACGGCGAGCCCGTTGCAGCACATGCCCCGGCTGGCCCCGGTCTCCTGGCTCTTCCAGACCCTGGCCGTGTTCTTCCTGGTCGGCGGCCATGTCGCGACCCGCGGCCTGGCCACGGCCCGGGGCCGGGGCGAGTCCTACGGCCGGTGGCTGCGCGCCCGCCTGACCCGGCTGTTCCGTCCGGTCGCCGCGCTCCTCGCCCTGTGGACGGTGGCCGGCACGGCCCTGCTGCTCACCGGCACCCCCCTGGCGACCATCCACACCCTGTGCAAACTGGCGCTGTCCCCCCTGTGGTTCCTGCTGGTCCTCGCCGCGCTGACGGCCGCCACCCCGCTCGTCGCCCGCCTCAACCCGCTCTGGCCGCTCGCCGTCGTCCTGCACGTGGACCTGCTCCGCTTCGGCCTGCACCTCGGCCCGTCCTGGCTCGGCTGGACCAACCTGGCCGCCGGCTGGCTGGTCCCCTACACCCTGGGCGCCGCCTGGGCCCGGGGCGAGGTGCACAGCCGGCGCTCGGCGTGGACGCTCCTCCTCGGCGGTACGGCGGCCACCGCGGTCCTCGTCGGGTGGGCGGGCTACCCGGCGTCCATGGTCGGCGTCCCCGGCAGCGCGGTCTCCAACCTGAACCCCCCGACCCTGGCGGCCGTCACGTTCGGTCTGGCGCAGTGCGGACTGGCGCTCCTGCTGCGCGACCGGCTGCGCCGCACGATGGCCCGCCCGCTCGCCTGGGCGGCGGTGGCCCTCGTCAACCTCTCGGCGATGACGGTCTTCCTCTGGCACCAGACGGCCATGATGGCCACCACCGCCACGGGTCTCGTGGCCGGCCGCCTGCCCGGTCTGCACACCGCACCCGACGCGCCGGCCTGGGTGGCGTACCGCCTGGCCTGGCTCCCCCTGTTCGCCCTGGCGCTGACCCTGTGCCGGGCGGCCTTCCGCCACCACGAGAGGGGTCCGCGCCGGCCCCGCAACCGCCCCTCCCAGGTGGTGCACCGCCACCTCCCGCCGACGAAATCCCCTCACCATGCCTAATGTTCACCCTGTGACGCCCCCGGACCCGAGCCCCACCTCCACCCCCGCCCCTTCCCCCCACCGCGCTCCGGCCGAGGGCAGTCACCTCCCGTCCGACGGCGCCGCCTCCGGCCCCGGGCGCTTCCGACGGTGGCTGGGCGAGGCCCCCGCCCGCCACGCGCCGCCCTTCTCCAAGTACCGCTGGGCCCGCCTCCTCGTCTACCTCCTCATCGGCTACACGGCCCTGGCCATCGCCCTCGCCGGCAGCATCGACGTCTCCGAGTCGTACGACCTGGAGTACTCCACCGCCCTCCTCGCCACCTCGCTCCAGGCCGCCGCCATGGTCCTGGCCGTCCGGCGCCCCGTCCCGGCCTGGGCGCTGTCCCTGACCGCCGCCACCGTCACCGCCCTGCTCGCCCGCCCGCACCTGGAGTCGGCCGCGGCCTCCGGCCCCAACTGGCCGTGGTCGACACCGACGCTGCTGGCCCACACGGTCGTGCTGCTGCTGCTCGCCCTGCGGGTCCGCCTCCGCGGCACCCTCACCGTGCTCGCCGTGACCATGCTCGTCACCTACGTCGTGCGCGTCGGTACGGCCGTGGGGCACTACTCCGGCACCGGCACGGTCGCCGTGGCCCTGTTCGCCGTCGCCACCGCCGTCGGCGGCACCCTACGCAGCCGCCAGGAGGCCCGCAGCGAACTGGTCCAGCAGACGACGATCACCGCGGAGGAGCGGGCCCGCCGCACCCTGCTGGAGGAGCGCAACCGGATCGCCCGCGAACTGCACGACGTGGTCGCCCACCACATGTCGGTGATCTCCATCCAGGCCCAGGTGGCCCCCCATCTCGTCAAGGACCCCTCCGAGGAGCTGCTGGAGAACCTCGCCGGCATCCGCGGCAACGCGCTGGAGGCGCTCACCGAGCTGCGCCGGGTGCTCGGCGTGCTGCGCTCCGAGAACCCGGAGGACCCCGAGGGCCCCTACGGTCTGGGCGCTCCCGGCACCGGCACCGCCCCGGACGCCCCCCAGCCCACGCTCGCCCGGCTCGACGGACTGATCGACAACACCCGTGCGACCGGGCTGGACGTGACCGCGCAGGTCGTCGGCGAGGTCCGGCCGTATGCTCCGGGGGTGGAGCTGTCGGCGTACCGAATCATCCAGGAGGCGCTGAGCAACGCCCTGCGGCACGCGCCGGGTTCCCGGGTGCACGTCGAGGTCGGGCACTTCCCGGACGGCCTGCACCTGGTGGTGACCAACTCGCCGCCGCAGCGCCCGGTCCCGCCCTCCCCGGGCGCCGGACACGGGCTGCTCGGCATGCGTGAGCGCGCGACGATGCTCGGCGGCCATGTCCTCGCGGAGCACACCCCGGGCGGCGGGTTCAGCGTCACCGCCCACCTTCCCGGGGACACCGCCCCGCGCCCGCCCCACCAGCCCCCGACAGGAGAACAGAGCCCATGACGAGCGGTACCGGCAGCATCCGGGTACTCATCGCCGACGACCAGCAGATGGTGCGGCAGGGCTTCACCGTGCTGCTCGACATCCAGCCGGACATCGAGGTGGTCGGGCAGGCGGTGGACGGCCGGGACGCGATCGCCCGGACCGCCGAACTGGCCCCGGACGTCGTGCTGATGGACATCCGGATGCCGGAGCTGGGGGGTATCGAGGCGACCGGCCGGATCACCGAGGACCACCCCGCCGTCAAGGTGCTGGTGCTGACCACGTTCGACCTGGACGAGTACGTGTACGACGCGCTGCGGGCCGGGGCGTCCGGCTTCCTCCTCAAGGACGCCTCCGCCGACCAGCTGGCCGAGGCGGTACGGGTGGTGGCCGCGGGCGACGCCCTGCTGGCCCCCGGCATCACCCGCCGGCTCATCGCCGAGTTCTCCCGTCTGGACGGCAGCGGCCGCGCCCCGCTCAAGCGGCGGGTGGCCGACCTCACCGAGCGGGAGACGGAGGTGCTGGCGCTGATCGCGCAGGGCCTGTCGAACGCGGAGATCGCCGAGCGGCTGGTCGTGGCCGAGCAGACCGTGAAGACCCACGTGGGCCGGATCCTGGTGAAGCTGGGGCTGCGCGACCGCACCCAGGCGGCGGTGTTCGCCTACGAGTCGGGTGTGGTCCGCCCCGGAGGGCGCTGACCGTCGGGGGCGACCCGTACGTAGTACCTGAGGGGGACGCCCCGGGACCCTTCTCCAAGGGGACGACCGCGCACCCGGCCGGCGCCTACCGTTTCCCACGTGAGCGAAACCACCCAGACGCAGCCGACGCCGCCGGACACGCCGGACGGCGCGTTCGAGCCGTACAAGCCGCGCAGCCCCGAGTTCCGTGCGGCGGCGGACGCCCTGCGCGGGCTGCGGCAGGACCTGTTCCACCAGGCCTTCGCCTACCGGCCGCTGCCCCGCATGGCGGTGGACGGCCCCCTCACCCGCCACCTCGGCCGGCTGCGGGCCTACGCGGCCTGGACCCCGCACGCGGTGGTGGCGGCCGGCGGACTCGTGGCGATGGCCGTCGGCGTGACGGGTGCCGACACCGGCGTACCGGCGGTGCTGTGCGGGCTGCTCGCCCTGGCCCCGGTGCTGCTGACCCTGGTGCGTCCGGTCGGCGCGTTCTGGCTGTCGCTCGCGGCGACGGCGGCCAGCTCGGTCCTCGGCAGCGACTGGGGCAGCTGGCCCTGGCTGCCGGGCAGCCTCGTCTCCCACCTGCTGGTGCTCACGGTCGTGGCGATCCGCACCCGTCCGCGCACGGCGGCCTGGATGTGGCTGCTGACCGCGCTGTACGGCTTCTGGGCACAGACCGCCTTCGGCTACGCGCCCTACGAAACCGACACGTCCGCCATGCTGGTGGTGTCCGCGCTGGTCCTGCTGGTCGTCACGGTCCGGCACATACGCCGGCAGGCCGACGAGGAGGTGACCGCCCAGCAGACGGTGACCGAGCACGAGCGTTCGCGGCGCACCCTCCTGGAGGAGCGCACCACGATCGCCCGTGAGCTGCACGACGTCGTCGCCCACCACATGTCGGTGGTCGCCATCCAGGCGGAGGCCGCGCCCTACCGCGTGGAGAACCCGCCGCCGGAGCTGGAGAAGGCGTTCGCCACCATCCGGGAGAACGCGGTGGCGGCCCTGACCGAGCTGCGCCGGGTCCTCGGCGTGGTCCGGGCGGAGAACTACGAGGCCCCGGACGCCCCGCAGCCCACCCTCGCGGATCTGGACGGCCTGCTCGCCAATGTGCGCGAGGCCGGCCTGGCGGTGGAGAAGGCGGTGACCGGCGCGGTGCGCGAACTGCCGCAGGGGGTGGAGCTGTCGGCGTACCGGATCGTGCAGGAGGCGCTGAGCAACACCCTGCGCCACGCACCCGGCGCGAGCGCCCGCGTGGAGATCGGCTACGTCCTCGGCGGCCTCGGCGTCCGCATCGTCAACGGCCCGCCCCCGGCACCGGGCCTGCCGAAGCCCTCTCCCGGCGCCGGACACGGCATCACCGGCATGCGGGAGCGCGTCTCGATGCTGAACGGCGAGATGACGGCGGCCCCCACGGCCGAGGGAGGGTACGAGGTGACGGTGTTCCTGCCGGTGACGGCGGCGACCGCGGCGATCGAGGGCGGGGCATGACGATCCGCGTACTGATCGCGGACGACCAGATGATGGTCCGCGAGGGATTCTCGGTGCTGCTGAACGCGATGCCGGGCATCGAGGTCGTCGGCGAGGCGGTCAACGGCCGGGAGGCGGTGGACCGGGTCCGGGAACTCGCCCCGGACGTCGTACTGATGGACATCCGGATGCCCGAGCTGAACGGCATCGAGGCGACCCGGGAGATCGTCGCCGCGGACGAGACGGCGAAGGTGCTGGTGCTGACCACGTTCGACCTGGACGAGTACGTGTACCAGGCGCTGCGCGCGGGAGCCTCCGGCTTCCTCCTCAAGGACGCCTCGGCGCGCCAGCTGGCCGACGGCGTGCGGGTGGTGGCGGCGGGCGAGGCCCTCCTCGCCCCCTCGGTCACCCGGCGCCTGATCACGGAGTTCTCCAGGCTGGCGGACACCCCCCGCCTGATGCCGGCGGCCCAGGCGGCCTACGGGGAACTGACGGAACGGGAGACTGAGGTGCTGATCCTGATCGCCCAGGGCCTGTCGAACGCCGAGATAGCCGGCCGTCTGGTGGTGGCGGAGTCGACGATCAAGACCCACGTGAGCCGTGTCCTGGTCAAACTGGGCCTGCGCGACCGCACCCAGGCGGCGGTGTTCGCCTACGAGGCGAGGCTGGTCACACCGGGGTGAGCCGGGCTAGCGTCCGTCCATGGCAGCTGCTGCGGACCTCGCCTTCGACCCCTGGGACCCGGCGTTCGTCGCCGACCCCTACCCGGCCTACGCGGAGTTGCGGGCACGCGGCCGGGTGATCCGGTACGAACCGACCGACCAGTGGCTGGTCCCGCACCACGCGGACGTCTCGGCACTGCTGAGGGACCGCCGGCTGGGGCGGACGTACCAGCACCGGTTCGGCCACGAGGAGTTCGGCCGTACCCCGCCCCCGCCGGAGCACGAGCCGTTCCACACCCTCAACGACCACGGGATGCTCGACCTGGAGCCCCCGGACCACACCCGGATCCGGCGCCTGGTGTCGAAGGCGTTCACCCCGCGCACGGTCGAGCGGCTGAAGCCGTACGTCGAGGGGCTGGCGGACGAGCTGGTGGCCGGTCTGGTCCGCGACGGCGGCGGTGATCTGCTGACCGACGTGGCGGAGCCGCTGCCGGTGGCGGTGATCGCCGAGATGCTGGGCATTCCGGAGGCGGACCGGGGGCGGCTGCGCCCCTGGTCGGCGGACATCTGCGGGATGTACGAGCTGAATCCGTCGCAGGAGACGGCCGCGAGGGCGGTGCGCGCGTCGGTGGAGTTCTCGGAATATCTGCGGGAGCTGATCGCGGCCCGCCGCGAGGATCCCGGCGACGACCTGGTCTCGGGCCTGATCGCGGCCCATGACGAAGGGGACCGTCTCACCGAGCAGGAGCTGATCTCCACGGTGGTGCTGCTCCTCAACGCCGGTCACGAGGCGACCGTCAACGCCACCGTGAACGGCTGGTGGGCGCTGTTCCGCAACCCGGACCAGCTGGCGGCCCTGCGCGCCGACCACTGCCTGGTCCCCTCCGCGGTCGAGGAATTGCTGCGCTACGACACCCCGCTCCAGCTCTTCGAACGCTGGGTCCTGGACGACATCGAGATCGACGGCACGTCGATCCCGAGGGGGTCGGAGATCGCCCTGCTCTTCGGTTCCGCCAACCACGACCCGGCGGTCTTCACCGACCCCGGCCGCCTGGACCTCACCCGCGGGGACAACCCGCACATCTCCTTCAGCGCGGGCATCCACTACTGCATCGGCGCGCCGCTGGCCCGTATCGAGCTGGCGGCCTCCATGACGGCCCTCCTCCGGCAGGCCCCGGCCCTGACCCTGGCGGCGGAGCCGGAGCGGAAGCCGAACTTCGTGATCCGGGGACTGTCGGGGCTGCGGGTGGAGGCGGGCTGAGCGGGAGGGCGCGGGCGTCACCGCTCCCTGGTCTCCTCCAGCACCGTCCGCCCGAGCAGCGCGTATCGCTCGGGCGAGCACCGCTTGAGGTACCGGGCGTAGCCGAGACCGGTCGCCGCGACCAGTGCCACCAGCCACGGGGTCGCCTTCAGCACCAGCGAGCCGGACTCCGGCCCGGCCGCCACGCCCATGTGGGAGACCAGCAGCACGACGACGGCGAGCATCGCGACGCCTCCGACGAGCGGGGCGGTGAAGGTGCGGAACCAGTGCCGGCTCTCGGGGTGGTGGGAGCGGAAGTACGCCAGCACCGCGAAGGAGCACACGGCCTGCACGACGAGGATCGCCATGGTGCCGAGGATGGCGAGCAGGACGTACGTACCGGTGTACGGGTCCTTGCCCGCCGCCCAGAAGGCGCCGATCAGCACCGCGCTGACGACGCTCTGCACCAGTCCGGCGATGTGCGGGGAACCGTGCCGGGCGTGGGTGCGCCCGATGCTGTCCCGCAGCGAGGGCAGGACGCCCTCCCGGCCCAGGGCGTACAGGTAGCGGGCGGCGCAGTTGTGGAAGGCCATGCCGCAGGCGAGCGAGCCGGTGATCATCAGCCACTGCATGACGTCGACCGCCCAGTGGCCGACGTAGCGCTCGGTGGGGTCGAAGAACATCGCGAGCGGGTTGGCGGAGGAGGCGGCCCGTACGGCCTCCGCCTCGCCGTTGCCGGTGATGGCCATCCAGGAGACGAGGACGTAGAAGACACCGACGCCGAGCACGCTGACCATCGTGGCCCTGGGGATGATCCTCTTCGGGTCGCGGGACTCCTCGCCGTACATCGCCGTGGACTCGAAGCCGACCCAGGACCAGAAGGCGAAGAAGAGGCCGAGGCCGGCCGACGTCCCCTTGAAGGCGTTGACGGGGTCGACCGGGGCGAAGGTGAAGCCGTGCGGCCCGCCCCCGTGCAGGGCGACGGACACCGCCATGGCCGCGAGGACGGTCACCTCGGTGGCCAGCAGCACCACCAGCAGTTTCTCGGCGACGCTGACCCCGAACCAGGTGCCGGTGGCGTTGACGGCGAGCATCAGCCCGGCGAAGGCCCACCAGGGGGCGTGCAGCCCCGTCTGGTCCCGCAGCGTGGTCGTGGCGAAGGTGGAGAAGATCCCGATCAGCGCGGGTTCGAAGACGACGTACGCGAAGGTGGCGAGCAGTCCGGAGGCGAGTCCGACGGTGCGGCCGAGCCCGTGGGAGATGAAGCCGTAGAAGGCGCCGGTGGAGGTGATGTGCTTGGCCATCGAGGTGAAACCGACGGAAAAGATTGCCAGGACGACCATTGCCACGAGATAGCTCGCGGGTGCCCCGACCCCGTTGCCCGACGACACCATGAAGGGCACGTTGCCGGTCATCGCGGTGATCGGCGCGGCGGTGGCGACGGCCATGAACACCACCCCGAGCAGCCCTACGGCATTGGGTTTCAGCCGGTGAACCGTCTCGCCGTCCGCCGCGCCCGTCGTCGGCGCGACCCCCTCGTCCACTGCCATCGGGTGGCCCCTTCCCTGTCAGTCCGCGGGTCCTGATGGAGCAGGATGGTGGACGAAGGACACGCCCGGGAAGGGGTCGGCACGGTTAAATATGTGTCACCAGACCTTTAGATGCGGTCGGGGTGGCCGGTGAGGATCAGTGGGCGGCGGGCAGGATGAGCCTCCAGGCGCCCTCCGCCACCCGCCACGTCCGCCGCCGTACCGGGCCGGTGACCGCCGCGTCCGCCCGGTAGCGGAAGGCCTCGCCGATGACGGTCACCGTGCGGCCGGAGGCCAGCAGCGGGGTCGCCTCCGCACCCACCGACAGCGGCCGCACCTCCACCGAGGCCACCCCGCCCGGACCCGGCGCCACCGACACCGCCTCCACCGGCTGGTCCAGGTCCACCACGGTCCGCCCGTCGACCTCCACCCGCAGGCGGGTCCCGGGGGAGGGCACGGCCGACAGCCGGGTGGGCCGGGCCGGCCGGACGGCGAGGGTGCGCACCAGCGAGCGGTACCAGGGGCCGCCCGGCGCGACCGGCACCGGCTCGCTCCCCCCGGCCGCCCGCACCGGTGCCGGCGGAATGCCGAGCGCGCCCAGCACCACCCCGTCACTGTCGTCGACCAGCAGGTCCAGCCGTCGCTCGGCGCCCTCCAGCACCGCCCGCGCCGCCGCCACCGTCCCACCGGGCACCCCGAGCGACTCGGCGAGCGCACTGTCCCCGACCGGCACGACCGACAGCGCGCACCCGGCCAGCTCCCGCCGCCGGTGCAGCAGCGTGACGGCCCGCACCAGCGCCCGGTCGTCCCCGACCACGACCGGCCGCCGGGACCCCCTCCGGCCCAGCGCGCGGGCGAATTCCTCCGGGTCCTCCGGCAGGCACACCTTGGCCGTCGCACCCGCGCTGAGCACGTCTTTCGCGATGCGTACGGACTCGCCGTCCGTCTGCCGCGCGGCCGGATCGATGATCACCAGCAGCTGATCGGACGTCGCGAGAGTCGCCACCTCGGTCCTGCCTCGCTTCCTCGGGTAGCATCTTTGTGCAAGAGCCCCTTGCGCTATTGCGCCAGGGGCTTCGTCTATTCCGGGGCATCCGGTCCGACGGTTGTGCGACCAACGGCGGTCGCGGTGGTACGCGGCGGTGAACCTTACGCCCACGCCCCCGACCTTGGACATGCCCCGCCCGGAAGGGGTGTACGCGCGTGCCCGCACTTGTGCTGCTCGGTGCTCAGTGGGGTGACGAAGGCAAGGGAAAGGCGACGGACCTGCTCGGTGGATCCGTCGACTACGTGGTGCGCTACCAGGGCGGCAACAACGCCGGCCACACGGTAGTCGTGGGCGACCAGAAGTACGCCCTCCACCTTCTCCCTTCCGGGATCCTCTCGCCTTCGTGTGTCCCGGTCATCGGCAACGGCGTCGTCGTCGACCCGTCGGTCCTGCTCTCCGAGCTGAGCGGTCTGAACGAGCGTGGCGTCGACACGTCCAAGCTCCTGATCAGTGGTAACGCGCACGTCATCACGCCGTACAACGTGACCGTCGACAAGGTGACGGAACGCTTCCTCGGCAAGCGCAAGATCGGCACCACCGGCCGGGGCATCGGCCCGACCTACGCCGACAAGATCAACCGCGTGGGCATCCGGGTCCAGGACCTGTACGACGAGTCGATCCTCGAGCAGAAGGTGGAAGCGGCTCTCGACGTCAAGAACCAGATCCTCACCAAGCTCTACAACCGGCGCGCCATCGCCGCCGAGCAGGTGGTCGAGGAGCTGCTGGGCTACGCCGAGCAGATCAAGCCGTACGTCGCCGACACCGTGCTGGTCCTGAACCAGGCCCTGGAGGACGACAAGGTCGTGCTCTTCGAGGGCGGCCAGGGCACGCTGCTGGACATCGACCACGGCACGTACCCCTTCGTCACCTCCTCGAACCCGACGGCGGGCGGCGCCTGCACCGGTGCGGGCGTGGGCCCGACGAAGATCAGCCGGGTCATCGGCATCCTCAAGGCCTACACGACCCGCGTCGGCGCCGGCCCGTTCCCGACCGAGCTGTTCGACGAGGACGGCGAGGCGCTGCGCCGCATCGGCGGCGAGCGGGGCGTCACCACCGGCCGTGACCGCCGCTGCGGCTGGTTCGACGCGGTCATCGCCCGCTACGCGACCCGCGTGAACGGCCTGACCGACTTCTTCCTCACCAAGCTCGACGTCCTCACCGGCTGGGAGCAGATCCCGGTCTGCGTGGCGTACGAGATCGACGGCAAGCGCGTCGAGGAGCTGCCGTACTCCCAGACCGACTTCCACCACGCGAAGCCGGTCTACGAGATGCTGCCGGGCTGGAGCGAGGACATCAGCAAGGCGAAGAGCTTCTCCGACCTGCCGAAGAACGCCCAGGCGTACGTCAAGGCCCTGGAGGAGATGTCCGGCGCCCCGATCTCCGCGATCGGCGTGGGCCCGGGCCGGGACGAGACGATCGAGATCAACTCGTTCCTCTGAGCGTCCCTTTCCCGGGGCCCGGGAGTCTGACGGGACGGCCGGTGCGGAGAACCCGCCCGGCCGTCCCGCCCTCCGCGGCGTCTGGCCGGCCGGGAACCGGCCGGTCCGTCCGGGAACACGCCTGTGACCCAGGGCTGGAACGGGTCGTCCCGGCGCCCTACGACCCCGGCCCCTTCGCCCGCGCACGCCACGTCCGGCGGGCCTCCACGCGGCGGCGACCCGCTCACCGGCCCAGGGCTCGGTGACCGCCTTCAGCTGACCCCCGGCACGTTCGGGAGTCCGACGCGGACGCGTGGCCAACACCTGTGGCGCTGCGCGGGGTGACACCCGTTCCGCGGACTCGTGCGCCGGGCCACAGTAGGGTCTGCCCCACCCTGTTCCAGGGGGCTTGTCGGAGTGCCCGAGTCCGGCGCCGCGTGATCGGCTGTCCGCACGTTATTCGCGCGGCGGAAGGTGGACGGATGAGACTCCGGATCGGGTACTCGGCATGGATCGTGGGCGTGGTGCAGTTCTTCGTCATCCACTTGATCGCCGAGTCGGCTTGGTCCAGACCGTACAGCTGGGCGCGGAACAACATCAGCGACTTGGGCAACGCTCACTGCGCTCTGCAGCCGGATCCCGAGCCGCGGTACATCTGTTCCCCCGACCACGGTCTGATGAATGTCTCGTTCGTCGTCCTGGGAGTGCTGTTCGTCGTCGGTGCCGCCCTGACCGGTGGTGTCCTGTGGCGCAGGGGACGGACCGCTGCCGTGGCCCGTCTGCTGCTCGCCGGTGTCGGCGTGGGATTCGTGCTGGTCGGGCTGGCTCCGGCGGACGTCAACGAGAACCAGCATGCCTTGGGGGCCCTCTTCATCATGGCAGGGGGCAACATCGGTCTCGTCGTGGCGGGGTTCGGCCTGGCAGAACACGTTCCGACCCCCATGCGGTGGGGCACCAGCCTGCTGGGAGTCACCGCGCTCACGGCCTTCGGACTGTTCCTCTCCCGCCACTACCTCGGTCTGGGCATGGGAGGTATGGAACGGGTCGCCGCTCTCCCCCCCTTGTTCTGGGCGCTTGCTGTCGGCGTTCGTGGCCTTGTCCGGCGGGCGGGTCGTATGCGGGAGGCGATGCCGGCAGGGCGTCTCAGCCGCACTGGTTGAGAGCTCAGGTCAGGTCCCGGGCATGCCCGGCATCACCACACGAAGGCGTACGTTTCGTGGGGCGCGCCGTACAACGGCACCCCCGACAGGGCGACCGGGACCAACGCGTTCCTGTAGGCGTCGCCAGGCACCGCCGGGCTCCGTGTGGAGCCGGTGGACAATGGACGTATGCGCGTTCACGGGAGCGTGCTGTGCCGGGGACCATACGGTGGTGAGGGGCACCAGGCCGACGGCACGGACTGCTCGGACCCGGCCGTCTTCGAGGTCGCCCGCCACAACAGGCCGCCCCTGCTCGTGTGCCCGGTGCACCTCGGCCCTTCCCTGCTGCTTGCGGCCGGAGTGCTGTGGCCCCCGGTCGTCCGCCTCATCGGCCGGCCCTCATAGCCCCGTGCCGCTGCTCGGGCCCGCGGAGTCCCTGCCGTTCCGGCTCAGCTCGCGCTCATCCCTCGTTCCGGCCACTGCGCCCGCTCGTCGTACACGGCGTTGATCTTCCGGGACGCCTTGAGGAAGGTGTGGTCGAGCTCGCCGTCGTCCGGCTGGGCCGTCCGCGTGCAGGTGTTCATGGTCAGGAGCCGCGTCACGCTATTCAGGCGTCCGCTGTCTCGGCGTCCGCGTCGGGCTTCCGGACGGCGACCTGATCGCGGATCCCCAGGCCGTTCCGGCCGCCCGCACCTCTCGTCCGCTCCGATCGCCGTCCCGAACGTGCCGAGGGTCAGCTGAAGACGATCATCGAGCCCTGGGCCAGCGAGCGGGTCGCCGCCGCGTGGAGGCCCAGCCAGACGTGGCGTTCGCGGGCGAAGGGGCTGGGGTCGTAGGGCGCCGGGACGGCCGGTTCCTCCAGCTCGGTCGGGGCGGTCGGCGGGGCGGGCGGCGCCGGGGGGTTGGCCGGGTCGATGCCGATCGTCGGGGCGACGTACTGGAGTTCGCGCAGCAGGGTCTGGGCTGAGCCCAGCGGGCCGCCGCCCGCGAGGAGTTCGTCGTTCGAGAGCGGGTGCGGGAAGTCCACGGGGACGTAGGCGCCCGCGTGGTCGTAGTGCCAGACCAGGTGGGACTGCTGGGCCGTCGACTCGAACATCTCCAGCAACTGCTCGTAGTCCCCGCCCAGTTCGTCCACCGGGGTGACCGGCAGGCCGCAGACCTGCAGCAGGTAGGCCCGGCGCAGGAAGTGCAGGGCGTCGTAGTCGAAACCGGCGACCGGGGCGACGTCGCCGGACAGGCCCGGCATGTACTGGTACACCGGGACGGGAGGCAGGCCGGCCTCGGCCAGCGCCTTGTTGTACTGCGCGAGTTCGTCGGCGAAGGGGTTGTCCGGGGTGTGGCACAACACGTCCACGAGCGGTACCAGCCACAGGTCACAGGCCAAAGAGGGCTCCTCGTACGGCAGGCGCGTGGTCACGCACGGCGGCAGGTGGTCAGGGAAGGGTAGTCGGTACGGCCCGGGGGCGGCTCCCCTCGTGCCGATACGACGGCCGTACTCGGTCACTTACCCCTCGGTCAGGTCTTCCAGCAGGGCGAGCGAGTGGGAGTTGGCGGCGGCGACGATCGCGCGGGCCGTCCCCGCCTCGCGCCGGGCGAGCGCGTCCACCAGGTCCGTGTGCCCCGCCCAGAGCCGGCCACGCAGGTCGGGCAGGCGGAGCAGGTGCTGCACGGCGCAGACCCAGGACTGCACGCGCAGCCGGTGCAGGAAGTCGCCGAGGTAGGGGTTGCCGAAGAGGGCGCTCAGCTCGCGCCAGAAACGCAGGTCGTACCCGATCAGGACCGTGACGTCGCCGGCGGTCGCGGCCCGCTGGGCCTCCTCGCCGCGACGCCGTACGGTCGTCAGGGCCGCCGCCGTGCGGGGGTCCTCGGGCGGGGTGCGGAAGGCGGGGTGGCCGGTGTGGAGGGCCTGGAACATGCCGTCGGTGACCAGGCTGCGCGCCTCGATCATGTTCCGGTAGTCGGTGAGCGAGTACTCGGGCACCCGGAACCCGCGGTGCTGGTCGGCCTCCAGGATGCCCTGCGCGGACAGGTCGACCAGCGCCTCACGGACGGGGGTGGCGGAGACGCCGTACTGGTCGGCGATCTCCTTCACGGTGAACGCCCGCCCCGGGCGCAGCCGTCCCGCCAGCACCTCGTCACGGAGCGCGTCCGCGATCTGCTGACGCAGCGTGCTGCGCGTCACGGGGCCGTTGCCGGGCATGCTCCGTGCCTCTCCTCACACGTCCGGGTGACGTACTCGTACGGACGCGCGGTCGACACGCGTCCCCTTCTGCTTACGAGCACGTCACCTTACGCGTTCGAATCGGCCCGGCGGCAGCCGCGGTACGGTCACACCGTGTGTTCGTCGGCGGCGCTCAGGGCGGCGTCGAGCGCGGCCAGGCCCGTCTTCAGCTCGGCCTCGGTCGCGTTGCACGGCGGCACGACGTGGGTGCGGTTCATGTTCACGAAGGGCCACAGGCCGTTCCGCTTGGCGGCGGCGGTGAACGCGGCCATGGGGGCGTTCGCCTCGCCGGCCGCGTTGTACGGCACCAGCGGCTCCCGGGTCTCCCGGTTCCGCACCAGCTCCAGCGCCCAGAACATGCCGACACCGCGGACCTCGCCGACGCTCGGGTGCCGCTCGGCCAGCTCGGCGAGGCCGGGCCCGACGACGGTCTCACCGAGGCGCTTGGCGTTCTCGACCACGCCCTCCTCCGCCATCACGTTGATCGTGGCGACGGCGGCGGCGCAGGCCAGCGGGTGCCCGGAGTAGGTGAGGCCGCCGGGGTAGGGGCGCTTGCCGAAGGTCTCGGCGATCTTCTGCGAGATGGCCACGCCACCGAGCGGGACGTAGCCCGAGTTCACGCCCTTGGCGAAGGTCATGAGGTCGGGTACGACACCGAACAGGTCGGCCGCGAACCACTCGCCGGTCCGGCCGAAGCCGGCCATGACCTCGTCCAGGACGAAGACGATGCCGTACTTGTCGCACAGCTCGCGCACGCCGGCCAGGTAGCCGGGCGGCGGGAGCATGATCCCGGCGGTGCCCGGGACGGTCTCCAGGATGATCGCGGCGATCGTCCCCGGTCCCTCGAACGCGATCGTCGTCTCCAGGTGCTCCAGCGCCCGGGCGCACTCCTGCTCCTCGGTCTCGGCGTAGAAGCGGGACCGGTACAGGAACGGGGCCCAGAAGTGGACGACACCGTTCGAGCCGGAGTCGTTCGCCCAGCGGCGCGGGTCGCCGGTGATGTTGATGGCCTGCTGGGTGCCGCCGTGGTACGAGCGGTACGCCGAGAGGACCTTCGGGCGGCCCGTGTGCAGCCGGGCCATGCGCACCGCGTGCTCGACGGCGTCCGCGCCGCCGTTCGTGAAGAAGATCTTGTCCAGGTCGCCGGGGGTCCGCTCGGCGATCAGCCGGGCCGCCTCCGAGCGGGACTCGACGGCGAACGCGGGCGCGAAGGTGGTCAGCTTCGCCGCCTGCTCCTGGATCGCCGCGACGACCTTGGGGTGCTGGTAGCCGATGTTGGTGAAGACGAGTCCGCTGGTGAAGTCGAGATACCGCGTGCCGTCGTAGTCCCAGAAGTACGACCCCTCGGCGCCGGCGACGGCGAGGGGGTCGATGAGGTCCTGGGCGGACCAGGAGTGGAAGACGTGCGCGCGGTCCGCGGCCTTCACCGTGGTGCCGGCTTCGGGGCTGGGCTGAGGGGTCATGCCGGTGAGGGTAAATGTCCGCGATGCGGAAGGCCTATCGGCGTCTTGTTCCGTGGACGACCCGAATCCGCGACAGGTTGTCGACGGGGGAGCGTCGCCGTCGTACGACCGCACTATTCTCGGTCGTTGCACACCTATGGGGGAAGGCGGCGCGGGGATGGAGAAGCTGGGGCCGGGGGATCCGCAGCAGATCGGGGGCTATCGGCTGTTGGCGCGGCTCGGCGCGGGCGGGATGGGGCACGTGTACCTGGCCCGTTCGGACCGGGGGCGGACCGTCGCCGTGAAGCTGGTCCGGGAGGAACTGGCCGCCCAGGAGGAGTTCCGGGCCCGGTTCCGGCAGGAGGTGCGGGCCGCGCGGCGGGTCGGGGGGCACTGGACCGCGGCCGTGCTGGACGCGGACACCGAGGCGGCCGTGCCGTGGGTGGCGACCGGGTATGTGGCCGGGCCGAGCCTCCAGCAGGTCGTCGGGCACGACCACGGGGCGCTGCCCGAGCGGTCGGTACGGATCCTTGCGGCGGGGCTCGCGCACGCGCTGAAGGACATCCACGCGACCGGCATCGTGCACCGGGACCTCAAGCCGTCCAACGTGCTGGTGACCATCGACGGGCCGCGCGTGATCGACTTCGGCATAGCGCGGGCCCTGGAGACGGCGACCGCCGGCGGGGAGGGGCTGACCCGGACCGGGGCGCTCGTGGGGTCGCCCGGCTTCATGGCGCCCGAGCAGGTGCGCGGGGACCGGATCACCCCGGCGTGCGACGTGTTCTGCCTCGGCTCGGTGCTGGCGTACGCGGCGACCGGGGCCCTGCCCTTCGGGAACGCCGACAGCGGGGCGCACGCGCTGATGTTCCGGATCGCCCAGGAGGAGCCGGATCTGACCGGGGTGCCGGAGGGCATCGCCGACCTGGTCCGGGACTGCCTGCGCAAGGACCCCGAGGACCGGCCCTCGCTGGACACGATCCTGGAGCGGACCGGGGTGGAGGACACCGTGACCGGGGGGCGGTCCCGGGACCCCTGGCTGCCGAGTTCGCTGGTCGCACAGCTGGGACGGCACGCCGTGCAGCTGCTGGAGGTGGAGAATCCGGAGGACGGCCCAGGCGGGGCCGTGGCGCCGTCACCGGGTGCCGTGGACGCTGTCGGTGGCGGGGCCGCCGGGGCCGCCGGGGCGGTGCCGGCGGCCGGTGCTTTCGGGGCTGCCGGGGGCGCGGGGGCGCATGGAGTCACCGGGGCCCGTGGTGCTTCTGGTGTCCCTGACACCCCTGATGCCGCTGGTGCCGGTAGGTCGCCCGAGCACGCACCCGTCTCCGACGGCGGCCCGGGCGGTCCCGTCAACCACCTGCCCACCGTCGTCTCCGCCCAGGCTCCCCCACCGCCGAGCGCACCGCCCGGTGTGCCGCACGCGTCCGGCCCGCACGCGTCCGGCCCGCACGCGTCCGGCGTCCCGCAGGCGCCCGCCGGCTTCGGGGTGCCGTCCTACGGGGTCCCGCAGCAGCATCCCCAGGCGGCCCCGGCCGCCGCGTACGGCTATCCGCAGCAGCCGGGGAACTGGGGCGCGGGGCAGTCGTCGTACCACCCCTACGCCGGCGGGCTCGGCTCCACCCCGCCGTACGGGCCGCCGGCCGTCGGTGTCCCGGCGGAGCCGGAGCGGCGCGACGGGCGGTCCACCGCGCTGCTCGTCGCGATCGCGCTGGTCGTCGCGCTGGGGGCGGGCGGCACGGTCTACGCGCTGATGAAGAACGGCGTCGGGACCGACGACAAGGGGAACGGCACGGTCGGCCCGGCGCCCACCGCCACCTCCCCGGCCGGCTCGGAATCGCCCACGCGGGCCGACCGGTCCCCGTCCCCCTCCGCCTCCGCCGCCGGGGCGGTACCGGACGCCTACCTGGGCACCTGGCGGACGACCATCGACAACGCGAGCGGCTCCAACACCCGCGAACTCACCATCCGGCAGGGCGAGGTGGGCGACACGGTGCTGACGCTGGTCGCGGACGGACCGGCCGAGGGCGGAGGGTCGTACCACTGCGTCTTCGAGGCGGAGCTGGCCGAGGAGCCCGGCGGCGCCGGTCCGCTGGAGATCGGGCCGTCCACCGTCACCACCGGTGAACCGGCCTCCTCCTGCAGCCCCGGCGAGGCCACCGAGGTCACGCTGCTGCCGGACGGGCGGCTGAAGCGGGCCAAGGCGAGCGGCGGGGAGAGCCTCACCTACAGCAGGGAGTGACGGTCGACCGGCGGCTCGGGCTCTTCCCCTTCACGGCCGGTCGCGTGGTTCCCCGCAGTCCCTCCGGGGCGCTCACCGCGGCTCCGGTGGCCGCTGCCGGGGCATGTTCGGGCGGGAGCCGTTCGCCGGGGGCAGCGGGAGCCGGCCCCCCGAGGCCCCCACGTCCTGCCGCGGTACCGCCGCCACCGCCGTCTGGATGCCCAGGGGCGCGGAGCCGGTGCGGAACTCCACCATCCAGTCGGTCGTCTCGGTGCGCACCAGCTCGGTGATGTCCTCGGAGAAGCGCCGCAGGACGGACAGGCACCGCTCGGCCGCCTCGCTCGCCGTGCCCTCGGCCGGCCCCAGCACCTCCCGGACGCTCTCGGACGCCCAGTCGAACTGGAACGCCTGCAGCCGCCGCTGCACCGCCTGCGCGGTGGCGACGTCCCTCATCCAGCCGGAGGTGACGCCGAAGAACCGGTCGATGCCGACGCAGGCGACCGCCTGCAGCAGCGCCAGACACCCCCAGGGCGCCACCCCGCCGGCCACCCCGGTCAGGTCCAGCAGCGGCAGTGCCGCCCCGGCCACCGCCCCGGCCGCAGCGCCCACCCGCAGCACGCGCGCGCCGCGCCGCTTCCGGATCCGCTCCCGCAGGTACCAGGCCGACGTCTCCAGTGCCCGGCGCTCCACCCACCGGTACAGGTCGTCCAGCCGTTCGGCGGGCTCCGCCCAGTCGCCGAGCGGGAAGGCCCGCCCGGTCAGATCGCCCGGCCGCAGCCCGGCCGCACCCTCGCCCCGCCCGTCCTGAGGCGGACCCTCGGGCTGCATCTCCGGCTGACCCACCCGGCACTCCCAACTGATCACCACATGTCACGTTGCGTGACATTCCATGCCGACGCGCGGCCCCCTTCCTACCGCCCAATGGGTGGCGAAGAGGGAGGTTTCCCGGCTTTTCCGCCCGGAAGGAGGCCTTGATCAGGTATAGGCCGGTCGCTGATCTCACTCGAAAGAGTGGCGGGGCAGTGGCCGCGTGGACCACGTAGGCTCATTCACGACGAGAAAAACGTCGACGCGGACGAAGCGTCGGAGACGACGACGGAGACGGCGAGGAGCTGATCGTGATCCCCGGTGGCCAGCCCAACATGCAGCAGTTGCTCCAGCAGGCCCAGAAGATGCAGCAGGACCTGCAGCGGGCGCAGGAGGAACTGGCGAACACGGAGGTCGACGGGCAGGCGGGCGGCGGCCTGGTGAGGGCCACCGTCACCGGCGCCGGTGAGCTGCGCGCCCTGAAGATCGACCCGAAGGCGGTGGACCCGGAGGCCGGGTCCGCCGAGGAGACGGCCGAGACCCTCGCCGACCTGGTCGTGGCGGCCGTGCAGGCGGCCAACGAGAACGCGCAGGCGCTGCAGCAGCAGAAGCTCGGCCCGCTGGCCCAGGGGCTGGGCGGCGGCAGCGGCATCCCGGGCCTGCCGTTCTGACGCCTCCGCCTTCCGAGCGGAGGCGGGAGCCGACTACCGTACGTACCGAAAGGTCTCCAGGAAGGGCAGTCCGTTGTACGAAGGCGTGGTCCAGGACCTCATCGACGAGCTGGGGCGGCTGCCCGGCGTCGGTCCCAAGAGCGCGCAGCGGATCGCCTTCCACATCCTGCAGGCCGAGCCGACCGACGTGAAGCGGCTCGCGCAGGCCCTCCTGGAGGTGAAGGCGAAGGTCCGCTTCTGCGCGACGTGCGGCAACGTGGCGCAGGAGGAGCTGTGCGGCATCTGCCGCGACCCGCGCCGCGACCCCGCCGTCATCTGTGTGGTGGAGGAGCCGAAGGACGTCGTGGCGATCGAGCGGACCCGCGAGTTCCGGGGCCGTTACCACGTGCTCGGCGGCGCGATCAGCCCGATCGAGGGTGTGGGCCCCGACGACCTGCGTATACGAGAACTTCTCGCGCGGTTGGCCGACGGGACGGTCACAGAGCTGATCCTGGCCACGGATCCGAATCTGGAAGGCGAGGCCACGGCGACGTACCTCGCCCGCATGATCAAGCCCATGGGCCTCAAGGTCACCCGCCTGGCCAGCGGCCTCCCGGTGGGTGGCGACCTGGAATACGCGGACGAGGTCACCCTCGGCCGCGCCTTCGAGGGGAGACGACTGCTAGATGTCTGACGCCACACTGCACGCCTCGGCGCAGAACCCGGACGACTTCGTGGTCCAGATCGCGGACCAGGTCGAGAGCTTCCTGGTGGCCGTCACGGAGGTGGCGCGGGGCGACGAGCCCGAATCGGCCGTCCCCTTCCTCCTCCTTGAGGTCTCCCAGCTCCTGCTGGCCGGCGGCCGGCTGGGCGCCCACGAGGACATCGTCCCGGAGGAGCGCTACGAGCCCGACCCGGGCCCCGAGCCGGACGTGGACGAGCTGCGCGAGAACTTCGCCCGGCTCCTGGACCCGATCGACGTGTACTCCGAGGTCTTCGACCCGTACGAGCCCCGCACCGCCCCGGTGCCGGCCCGGATCTCCGACGACCTCGCCGACATCATCACCGACCTCCGGCACGGCATGGCGCACTACCGTGCGGGCCGCACCAGCGAGGCCCTGTGGTGGTGGCAGTTCTCGTACTTCTCCAACTGGGGTCCGACGGCCTCCGCCGTGCTGCGCGCCCTCCAGTCCGTGCTCATCCACGTCCGCCTCAACCAGCCCCTGGAGGAGCTGGACGGCCTCGACACCGACCAGCCGGACATCGGCGACGAGACCCTGGAGTTCGAGGCGGGCCGGGTGATGGCGCAGGAGATCGGCGCTCCGCTGGGGATCCGGCCGGGGAAGTAGCCGGGCGCTGTGACCCGGGGCACGTTCGGAGTGCGGCGCCGATCGCTGGGCAGGGGTCGTGTCCGAGCGGACGATGTCTCACCATGCGGGAGCACGGTGGTGGTATTCGGACGCTCGATAGACTGAGCCGACACAAACGAACCGAGCGAGGAGCGCACGTGGGCCTTGTCGTGCAGAAGTACGGAGGCTCCTCCGTAGCCGATGCCGAGGGCATCAAGCGCGTCGCCAAGCGGATCGTGGAAGCGAAGAAGAACGGCAACCAGGTTGTCGTCGTCGTTTCCGCGATGGGCGACACGACGGACGAGCTGATCGATCTCGCCGAGCAGGTTTCTCCGATGCCTGCGGGGCGCGAATTCGACATGCTGCTGACCGCCGGAGAGCGGATCTCCATGGCCCTGCTGGCGATGGCGATCAAAAACCTGGGTCACGAGGCGCAGTCCTTCACCGGCAGCCAGGCAGGCGTCATCACCGACTCGGTCCACAACAAAGCCCGGATCATCGACGTCACGCCGGGCCGGATCAGGACGGCGCTGGACGAGGGCAACATCGCCATCGTCGCCGGCTTCCAGGGCGTTTCGCAGGACAAGAAGGACATCACCACGCTGGGCCGGGGCGGGTCCGACACGACGGCCGTGGCGCTCGCCGCCGCGCTCGACGCCGAGGTCTGCGAGATCTACACCGACGTCGACGGCGTGTTCACCGCCGACCCGCGCGTGGTGAAGAAGGCGCGGAAGATCGACTGGATCTCCTTCGAGGACATGCTGGAGCTCGCGGCCTCCGGCTCCAAGGTGCTGCTCCACCGCTGTGTGGAGTACGCCCGCCGCTACAACATCCCGATCCACGTCCGGTCGTCCTTCAGCGGACTTCAGGGCACGTGGGTCAGCAGTGAGCCGATTGGGGACAAGAAGGTGGAGCAGGCCATCATCTCCGGTGTCGCGCACGACACCTCCGAGGCCAAGATCACGGTCGTCGGTGTGCCGGACAAGCCGGGTGAGGCCGCCGCGATCTTCCGGACCATCGCCGATGCCGAGATCAACATCGACATGGTCGTGCAGAACGTGTCCGCCGCGTCCACGGGGCTGACGGACATCTCCTTCACGCTGCCGAAGACCGAGGGCCGCAAGGCCATCGACGCGCTGGAGAAGAACCGCCCCGGCATCGGCTTCGACTCGCTGCGCTACGACGACCAGATCGGCAAGATCTCCCTGGTCGGCGCCGGTATGAAGACCAACCCGGGCGTGACCGCCGCGTTCTTCGAGGCGCTCAGCAACGCCGGTGTGAACATCGAGCTGATCTCGACCTCCGAGATCCGCATCTCGGTGGTCACGCGCGCCGACGACGTGCCGGAGGCCGTCCGCGCCGTGCACACCGCCTTCGGGCTGGACTCCGAGTCCGACGAGGCCGTCGTCTACGGAGGCACGGGCCGCTGATGGCACCGACCGGGAAGCCGACGCTCGCGGTCGTGGGAGCGACCGGGACCGTCGGCACGGTCATGCTCCAGATCCTGTCCCAGCGGGCGGACGTCTGGGGCGAGATCCGCCTGATCGCCTCCCCGCGTTCGACCGGCCGCAAGCTGGCCGTGCGCGGCGAGGAGGTCGAGGTGACGGCCCTGACGGAGGACGCCTTCGACGGGGTCGACGTCGCGCTGTTCGACGTCCCCGACGAGGTCGCCGCCGTGTGGGCGCCGGTCGCCGCCGAGCGCGGCGCGGTCGTCGTGGACACCTCCGGCGTCTTCCGGATGGACCCGGACGTGCCGCTCGTCGTGCCCGAGATCAATCCGCACGCGGTGCGGTCCCGTCCCCGCGGCATCGTGGCGAGCCCCGACTGCACCACCCTGACGATGATCGTCGCCCTGGGCGCGCTGCACGCCGAGTTCGGGCTGCGCGAGCTGGTGGTGTCGTCGTACCAGGCGGTGAGCGGCGCCGGACGGGCCGGCGTGGACACGCTCAGGGCCCAGCTGTCCCTCGTGGCCGGCACCGAGCTGGGCACCAAGCCCGGGGACGTGCGGCGGGCCGTCGGGGAGGACACCGGGCCGTTCCCGGAGCCGGTCGCGCTCAACGTCGTACCGTGGGCCGGGTCGCTCCGGGAGGACGGCTGGTCCTCGCAGGAGATGAAGGTCCGCGACGAGTCCCGGAAGATCCTCGGCCTGCCGAGGCTGCCGGTCGCCGTGACCTGCGTCCGGGTCCCGGTGGTCACCACGCACTCGCTGACCGTCCACGCCCGCTTCCAGCGGGAGGTCGGCGTCGACGGCGCCCGGGAGATCCTCGCCACCGCGCCGGGGGTGGTGCTGTGCGACGATCCGGCCGCCGGCGAGTTCCCCACCCCCGCCGACGTGGTGGGCACCGACCCGACCTGGGTGGGCCGGGTGCGGCGGGCCCTGGACGATCCGACCGCGCTGGAGCTGTTCGTCTGCGGCGACAACCTGCGCAAGGGCGCCGCGCTGAACTGCGCGCAGATCGCCGAACTGATCGCGGCGGAGACGTCCGCCCCGCGTAGCGGTTGAACTTTGTAGGATCTGTGTAAGTACTGTGGCCGGAAGCATGGTCCAATCCACTTGAACCGTCCCTCCCGGCAGCAGAGACTTTCTCTCCCCGCCTTCCGCAACCGTACGGAGGCGGGGAGCGTCTTTGCGGTCACCCTTGCGTGGCCTGGGGACGTGATGATCCTGGCGTGGGGACGCCGTGATCGGGGCGTGGGGACGCCCGTTCAAATGGGACATAACGGAAGAGCGGGACGCATGACGGCATTTGAAGCACCGTCGGTTGTCGCACATGTGACGCCCGGCACGTACAACCCCCGCGGGGGGAAACGTGTCCAACTGGCGTGGCAGAGGTACTCGAACTCAGTGTGGCCCGCGGCGGCACGGCCCTGCGGCCCCGCCCCGCGCCCCGGCGCGCGCCCGGCGGCATGCCGGTGATCGCGCCCATGCCCGCAGCGCGGCCCGCCCGCATACCCAGTCAGCGCGACGGCGTCGAGGAGTCCGCGGGCGCCGTGGCGACCGAGGCCGCCGGGACGACCGTCGACCACCTCACCGAGACCTACAGGGCGCACTACCGCTCGCTACTCGGCCTCGCCGCGCTCCTCCTCGACGACACCGCCTCCTGCGAGGACGTCGTCCAGGAGGCCTTCATACGCGTCCACTCGGCCCGCAAGCGCGTCCGCGACCCCGAGAAGACCCTCGCCTACCTGCGGCAGACGGTCGTCAACCTCTCCCGCTCCACGCTGCGCCGGCGCATCCTCGGCCTGAAGCTGCTCTCCAAGCCGATGCCCGACATGGCGAGCGCGGAGGAGGGCGCCTACGACCAGCTGGAGCGCCGCGACCTCATCAAGGCGATGAAGGGCCTGCAGCGCCGCCAGCGCGAGGTGCTCGTGCTGCGCTACTTCGCGGACATGACCGAGGCCCAGGTCGCCGAGACGCTCGGCATCTCCCTGGGCTCGGTGAAGGCGTACGGATCGCGGGGCATCGCCGCGCTGCGGGTGGCCATGGAGACACCGGCATGACCGACCACGCCGAAGGGGGCGATTCCCATGACGGTCACTCCCATGAGCGGCACTCGCACGAACGCCACGAGCCCTACGCCTGGCACGAGCCGACAGGGCGCGCCGGGCAACAGCACACGCCATCGCACGCTGGGAACGGAACTGTGAACCACGGCCCCGAGGACAAGGGCCCCGAGAGGCTCGACGGAGTCCACGCCCTGGACGACCTCGACTCCGACGAACAGACCCTGCGCCAACTGCTGCACACGGCGGTCGACGACATCGAGCCGCGCACCGGCACCCTGGACCACCTGCGCCGGGCCGTCCCCGCGCGCCGCGCCCGCAAGCGGCAGGCCGTGGTCGGCATGGCAGCGGCGGCCCTGTTCATCGGCACCGCGATCCCGGCCCTCGTCCACGTCTCCCACGCCGGCGGGTCCGACCCGAACACCGCCATGGCCGGCCAGACCTCCCAGGCCCAGGGCGGCACCGGCCAGGGCAAGGACAAGGGCGGCGACAAGGGCGGCAGGAAGGACACCGGCAGCACGACGGTGAAGCCGGGCAAGGAGCACGGCAAGGACGACGAGAAGACCGGGAAGGGCAGCCAGGGCGGCAGCTCCACCAGCGGCAACGGCCCCGTCGCCCCGCCGGCCTCCGGCACCGGGCTCTGCACGGCGGCCCAGCTGGGCTCCGCCACCGCCACGGTGAACCCGCCCGACTCCGCGGGAGCCGTCTACGGCGTCTTCCGCGTCACCAACACCTCCGGCACCGCCTGCACCGTCACCGGCGCCGGCAGCATCACGCCGACCGCCCAGGGCGCCGCCGACCCGGCCAAGATCGTCAGCCTCCGGCACGCGGCCGGGGACGCGGCGACCTCCCTGCCCGACCCGTCCCTCGAAGTCACCACGCTGGTCCTGCAGCCCGGCGCGGCGTACGAGGAGAAGTTCGCCTTCGTCCCCTCCGAGACCTGCCCCACCACCGGCGGCACCGGCAACGGCGGCACCGAGCCGACCGACCCGTCACCGGACCCCACCCCCACCCAGGACGCGAGCGCCACCGGCAGCACCACCGACACCGGCGGCTCGGCGGGCACCACCACCCAGCTCGCCACCGAGGACGGCACCGCCGACGGCAGCATCGCGGTCACCCACACGGCGCAGGGCGGATCCCCCTCGGCGACGGCGGTGGTGACCGGGGCGTGCGCGGGGACGGTCTACTACACCGGGGTGCTGGCGGGGGCGTGACGCTCCGCCGAGGCGTGCGTCCTCGGACGACGGTCCAGGACGCCGGCCGGCGGGTGCCGTGGGCCGCGGACGTCACCCGCTGACCGGCGCGCGGCGGCTCAGCCGGCGGCCAGGTGACGCCTCGCGAAGTCCAGTTCCAGCCTCACCTGCTTGATCCGTTCGTCCACCACCAGGGAGCCGTGCCCCGCGTCGTACCGGTACACCTCGTGGACCGCGCCGCGGGACTCCAGCCTCTTGACGTAGTTGTCGATCTGGCGGATCGGGCAGCGGGGGTCGTTGACGCCGGCCGAGATGTGGACGGGCGCCTTGACCTGGTCGACGTACGTGATCGGGGAGGATGCCGCGAAGCGGTCAGGGACCTCCTCGGGGGTGCCGCCCAGCAGGGTGCGGTCCATGGCCTTCAGAGCCTCCATCTCGTCGTGGTACGCGGTGACGTAGTCCGCGACCGGGACGACCGCGATGCCCAGCGTCCAGGCGTCCGGCTGCGTGCCGAGGCCCAGCAGGGTGAGGTAGCCGCCCCAGGAGGCACCGGTCAGGACGAGGCGAGCGGGGTCGGCGAGGCCGGAGGTGACCGCCCACTCGCGGACGGCCGCCACGTCCTCCAGCTCGATCAGGCCGACCCGGTGCTTGAGGGCGTCGGTCCAGGCGCGGCCGTATCCGGTGGAGCCGCGGTAGTTGATGCGGATCACCGCGTACCCGTGGTCGACCCAGGCGGCCGGACCCGCCGCGAAGGAGTCGCTGTCGTGCCAGGTCGGGCCGCCGTGCAGGTCGAAGACGGTCGGCAGGGGGCCCGTGGCACCCGCCGGCTTCTGGACCAGCGCGTGGATACGGCCGCCGGGGCCCTCCACCCACACGTCCTCCACGGGCACCGACGGCGGACACGCCATGCCGGGCGGGTCCAGTACGACCGCGCCGGTCGTGGAGCGCACCGCCGGCGGCTCGGCGGCCGACGACCACAGGTACTCCACGCTGCCGTCGGGGCGGGCCGTGGCACCGGAGACCGTGCCGGGCGGGGTGGGGATGCGGGTCAGCTCGCGGACCGTCAGGTCGTACCGGAACAGCTCGCTGCGGGCCTCGAAGCCGTGGGCGATGAGCAGGGCCGAGCCGTCCGGATACCACTCGGCGCTGACGTCACCCGGCAGGTCCAGGGCCAGGTCCGTCTCCTCGCCCGTCGCCACGTCCCACACCAGCGGCTCCCAGCGGCCCCGGCGCTGGTGGCCGATGAGCAGCCGGGTGTCGCCGTCGACCGGGGCGAAGCCCAGCACCTCCAGACCCAGCTCCTCGGTGCCGCCCTTGGTGTCGTCCAGCTCGGCGACCGCCGTGCCGTCCGGACGGAGCACCCGCAGCGCGGCGTGCATGGCGTCGCCGTGCTCCGTGTGCTCGACGGCGATCAGGGAACCGTCGTACGACAGGTCGCCGACGCCCGCGGACTCGCGGTGCCGGTAGATCTCCACCGGGTCCGCGCCCTCGCGCGCCACGTGGATCGTCGTACCGTCGTCGTCCGTGGAGCGGCCGACGACCGCCGTACGGCCGTCGCGGGACAGGGCCAGGCCGGCCGGGTAGGACGGGGGAAGACCGGGCACGCCCGGCTCGTCCGGACCGCCCGCGAAGGGCTGGCGGCGCCAGACGCCGAACTCGTCGCCGTCCTTGTCGTCGAACCACCAGATCCAGGCGCCGTCCGGGGAGAGGACACCGTCCGTCGTACCGTTCGGCCGGTGCGTCGCCTGGCGCTGCTCGCCCGTCGCTCTGTCCCAGGCGTACAGCTCGTACGTCCCCGTCGCGTTCGACACGAACAGGGAGCGGTCCGGCGCGTCCTCCGCCCAGTCGGGCAGGGAGACGCGCGGTGCACGGAACCGCTTCTCCCAGTCCGGCATGTCCGGTGTGTGCTGTGCGTTCGGCGTACCGCTCTCACTCATGGCCCCAGTCATGCGCCCATACTGCCTGGCCGCGCCGACAATTGGGTGGCGGGTGTGCGCAGCCTGTGGATAACTTCCCGGTCCATGAGCGTTTCCGTCACCTCCGCCTCCGTTCCCGAGGGCTGGCACGAGGACAACCGGGCCAAGTGGGACGAGCGGGTCCCCCTCCACGTCGCCGGCGGCTTCTACGACCTCGACGGTTTCCGCACCCGCCGTGACGACCTGCGGGACTTCGAGCGTGCCGAGGTCGGGGACGTCACCGGGAAGTCGCTGCTGCACCTGCAGTGCCACATCGGCACCGACACCCTTTCCTGGGCCCACCACGGTGCCGCCCGCGTCGTGGGCCTGGACTTCTCCGCACCGGCGGTGGAGGCGGCCCGCGCCCTCGCGGCCGACCTCGGCTACGGCCCCGACCGGGCGACGTTCGTCACCAGCGACGTCTACGACGCGCCCGCCGCCGTGCCCGAGCCGTCGTACGACATCGTGTACACCGGGCTCGGCGCCCTGTGCTGGCTGCCGGACGTCCGGCGCTGGGCCGAGACGGCCGCCTCGCTGGTCGCGCCCGGCGGCTTCCTCTACCTCGCCGAGTTCCACCCGCTCACCGACTCCCTGGACGACGAGACCGGCACCCGGATCGTGCGCGACTACTTCAACCGGGACGCGCAGGTCTACGAGGAGCCGGGCACGTACGCCGACCTGGACGCCGTCACCGTCCACAACCGCAGTGTGGAGTGGCAGCACACCCTCGGGGACGTGGTCTCCGCGGTCGCCGCGACGGGGCTGCGCCTGGAGTTCCTGCACGAGCACGACGTGTCGCTCTTCCCGCGCTTCGGGAACTTCGAGGTGCGCGACGGCTACCACCGCTTCCCCGTGGACCATCCGCGCATCCCGCTGATCTACTCGCTGAGGGCGAGGAAGGACCGAGGGACCGCCAAGACCGAGGGTCCGTGAAGACGAGGGTCGGGAAAGGCGGGGAAAGGCCGCCCCGCGGCCGGGGCGCCCCGCCGGGCGCCGTACCGTGGAGGGCGTGTACCGCTTCCTGCTGACACCCCGCTGGTGGGGCATCAACGTCTTCGTGCTGCTCGCCATCCCGTTCTGCGTCTTCATGGGGTCGTGGCAGCTGAGCCGGTTCGAGGACCGGGTCCAGGACCACCGCACCGTGACCGAGCGGGTCGAGTCCGGCCGCACCGCGGCGGCGCGCCCGCTCGACTCGATGCTGCCCGTCGACAAGAGCACGGCGGGCCGGCGGGTCACGGCGAGCGGGCGGTACGGCAGGCAGTTGCTGGTGCCCGGGCGGGAGCTGGACGGCAAACGCGGCTTCTACGTCCTGACCCTGCTGCGCACCGACTCCGGGAAGGCGCTGCCCGTGGTCCGCGGGTGGCTGCCGGGGACGGCGGACGCGGCCAAGGCGCCCGCGCCGCCCGCCGGCCGGGTCACCGTCACCGGCGCTCTGCAGGCGTCCGAGACGCCCGGGGACAACGGGGTGAGCGCACAGGGCGGGCTGCCGGCCGGGCAGACCGCGGCGATCAGCTCGCCGTCGCTGGTGAACCTGGTGCCGTACCGCCTCTACGACGCCTGGGTCACCCTGGACAAGGGGGACGCCGGGATGAAGGCCGTACCGGCCGGCGCGCCGGGCGGCACGGGGCTGGACCTGAAGGCCTTCCAGAACCTCGGTTACACCGGCGAGTGGTTCGTGTTCGCCGGGTTTGTGGTGTTCATGTGGTTCCGGCTGCTGCGCCGGGAGACCGAGTTCCAGCGGGACGCCGCGTTGGGGCTGGTGCCGGAGGAGCCGGAGCGGACACCGGTGGCGAGCGGCTGACCTGCGGCGGTTCCGGGAAGAGGGCCCTCGGCGACTGACGCGCCGAGGGCCCGTCACGCGTCCCTCCCCGTGTGCTGGACGGTCAGGGACAGGGGACCGAGCTCCCTGGCCCGCCCGGCCACGCCGGTTCACGAGCGCCCGCGTCCGGGCCCTCTCGGAGAAGGCCCGAGCGGTGGACGGGATCAGCGACGCGTCAGCGACACGTACAGGCGCGTGCCCCGGGGGACGTAGCCGACGCGTTCGTACACGCGGCGGGAGCCCTCGCCGGAGTACTCCAGCCAGACCGAGCCGGCCCCCTGCGCGAACATCGCCGCGGTCACCGATGCCGTCACCGCGGCGGCGATGCCGTGGCCGCGGTGGGCCGGGCGGGTGCCGACGCCGGACAGTTCGGCGGTGTCCTCGGCCGGCGCGGAGCAGGAGGCGCCACCGGCGCAGCCGCCCTCCGGGGCACGCACGAAGCGCACCGCCCCGCCGCCCTCCTGGGTGCGTCGCAACCGGCCCGCGCCTTCCGCCGAGGGGGCGAAGACACCGCCGAACGCCTCGGCGAGCGCCGCGTCCAGCTCGGCGTAGTCCCGGTCGGTCGCCGGGGTCTCCACGGTCGGGGCGGGCCGGGGGACCGTCAGGCGGTCCGGGGTGCAGACGAGGTACTCGTGCACCGCCTCGGTCTCGAAGCCGGACGCCCGCAGGACCGGCGCCACGGCGGGCGCGGCCTCGGGTGCGAATTCCAGCCGGGGCAGCAGCCCGCGCTCCCGGAAGGCCCCGACCAGCGCGGTGACGTCCCGCTCGGTCGGCTCGGCGCCGGGCAGCGGGGTCGCGTAGTTGAGGTAGGGGCTGTCGGTGCCGGGGGAGAAACCGGCGATCTCGGCGACGACGGGCCGGCGGCGGAGGTTGGCGACGGCAAAGCTCTGGACCTGGATGTCCATGGTGGGTGTGACCTCACGAAGTCTCGGAAGACGCCCCTGTGGTGGACCCCATGGGTTCCGGGGCGGGAGAGGGTGGCGGTGCGTCGGGCACCGCATCGTGGGGCCGCCGTGCGGAGGCGGAGTTCCTGCGCGGCTCTCAGCGCCGGAGGCGGCCGCTCGGGGGCGCCGCAGTCATGGGCCGTCGTTCCTCACCGTGGGATCCTCTGCCGGATCGCAGAGCACCCGGCACTGTTCCATGATCCGCTGGGCACGGCAACGTGTTTTCCGGCACCGGGTCAGCGGAGTTCCGCCAGGCCCCTGCGCGTCGCGGCGACCACCACCCGGTCCCCCTTCTCCAGTACGTGGTCGGAGGCGGTGTCGGTACGGCCCAGCAGCGCCAGTACCCGCCAGGAGCCGGCCCGGAAGGCGTCCCGTACGGTCCGGCCCTCCAGCTGCGGGTGGCCGTCGACGTCGATCGCGGCGAACAGCAGCACCCTCCGCTCCACGGCGACGGCACCCAGCACCTGCCGGCCCAGCATCGCCCCGGCGAACGCGGGGGCGGCGAGGTGGGTGACGCTGCGGCTGCGGGTCAGGGCGTGGGGGTACGCGGTGCGCAGGGTGCGGTAGACGGCGGTGGCGAAGTCGTCGTCGTAGAGGCGCAGGACCACGCGGAGGTCGGGGCGGACGGTGCGCGCGTAGAGGGCGGCCTCCAGGTTGGTGGTGTCGGCGCTCGTCACCGCGAGCAGGGCCTGGGCCCGGTGGATCTGGGCGGCTTCCAGGACGCCCTCCTGGGTCACGTCCCCGAGGACCACCGGCACCCGCAGCCGGCGGGCGGTGGCGAGGCCGCGGGCCTCCGGGTCGGACTCGACGCAGACC
The DNA here is from genome assembly GCF_055639035.1 of Streptomyces sp. NPDC107654. Taxonomy (NCBI): domain Bacteria; kingdom Bacillati; phylum Actinomycetota; class Actinomycetes; order Kitasatosporales; family Streptomycetaceae; genus Streptomyces; species Streptomyces sp. NPDC107654. The sequence goes on along the minus strand of NZ_JBVKBI010000020.1, from coordinate 82,937 downwards.
ACGGGGATGTTCAGTTCCCGCAGCCGGGTCAGCACCCGGGTGCCGATCTTGCCGAGTCCGAGCAGGACCACGTGCCCGTTCAGGCCCCGGGGTGGCCGGCGCAGGGCGGAGGCGGTGCGGAAGGTGCCGAGCGCCTCCAGGGCGGCGGCCAGCAGGATCGGGAGCAAGAGCAACCCGACCAGTGCGGAGAGGAGTTGGAGGAGCTGCCGGCCGAGGGGTTCCTTGAGCGCCGGGTCGTCGATCGCGAACAGGTCGAGCAGGGTGATGTAGAAGGCGCGCAGCGGGTGGATGCCGGTGACCAGCCACAGGGCTACGGCGAGACCGACCACGCAGCCGACCAGCCCGGCCAGGGACCAGCGCAGCCGACGGGAGAAGAGGGAGGCGAGCGGCATGACGCCGGTCAGCCGGCGGGTGGGGGCGGCGGATTCCGTACCGCTGCCGGAGGAGACGTGCTCCAGTACCACGGCGTGCCGGCCGGCGGCCTGCCCTACCTCCTCGTCGTCGGGGAGCAACCGCGGCTGCTCCCCGGGGCCGCCCGGGTCGCCACCGCCCGAGAGCAGGGCCAGGGTGCACAGCCCGGCACTCGCGCCGGCTCCCGCACCCGCGCCCGTGCCGGCATCGGGTGCGTCCCCGGGCAGCGGTCGTTCCACGGCCCGCAGCAGCAGTCCCTCGGCCTGTACGACCCGGCCGGTTCCGGCGACGGCGGTGGCGGCCAGCGCGGGTGCGGCCGTGTCGGCGTCGGACAGCACGGTCGTGGAGGCCTCGCCGCCGGTGTCCGCAAGGCCGCCGCCCTCGCCGCCCTCGTCACCCCCGGCGGCCAACGCGGCCGCCTGATCGAGGAGTTCCTCGATGTGCTGACCCAACCTCCGGTTGTAGAGCCGGAGGACGAGCCGTAGTCGCGGGTTGAGCCGGCGGGCGGTCAGTGCCGCGCGGATGTTGGTCTCGTCGTCGTCGTACACGAGGGCCAGTGCGGCGGCCCGGGCCACTCCGGCCTCGGCGAGCACCGCCTCGGTCAGCTCGGTCGCCTCCAGCACGCCTTCTCCGTCGAGCCGTTGGCCGCCCGGGGCGCCTGGTGGCTGCCCGTTTCCGCCGGTCCGGCCCACGGTGCCCACGGCGGCGCTGACCACACGGTCGAACAACGCCGCCGACGCGGCCCGGGCACGGCCGACCACGGGGGGCCGGGCGGTGCGTTCGTTCGGCGGTACGACGAGGGTGACCTGCTCGCCGTAGACCCCGCGCAACTCGGCGGCCAGCCGGTGCGCGAGCCCGTCGTCGCCGCACACGACCATGTGCGCCGGCCGGGTCCCCGGCCCCCCTTGGTACGGAACACTCGCCACAAGGGGAAAGAGTGCCCCAAGGAGATGCATGGTTCCAGCAACGGTCTGAACGCCCGTGCGGGGTGCGCGCGTAGAGGAGGGGAGGGAGAGCAGCAGCCGGAGGTAACCACCCGTGGCCATCACCGAAGACGCCCCGACGGACGCGGACACCGGGCAACCCGGGCCGTCACCGGACGCGGACACCGGGCCCCCGGCGGATGCCCGCCCCGAGCCCCCGCAGGTCCCCGGCTCCAGCCCCCCGCCCGCCCCCCACCGCGCGGGCCGGCGGCTCACCTCCCCCCTGGTCCTCGTCCTCGTCCTGCTGCCGGCCGTCCTCGCCCAGTCCCCCCTCCGCGGGCTGCTCGGCAGCCCGGTGATGCAGACCTGGACGACGGTGTTCGTGGCGGTCACCGTCCAGGCGCTGCCCTTCCTGGTGCTCGGTGTGCTGCTCTCGGCGGCGATCGCGGTGTTCGTGCCGGCGTCCTTCTTCGCGCGCGCCCTGCCGCGCCGGCCCGCGCTGGCCGTGCCCGTGGCCGGTATCGCGGGCGCGGTGCTGCCGGGCTGTGAGTGCGCGTCGGTGCCGGTGGCGGGCGCCCTGGTGCGCCGGGGCGTGCCGCCCGCCGCCGCCCTCGCCTTCCTCCTCTCCGCGCCCGCGGTCAACCCGGTGGTGCTGACGGCCACCGCCGTCGCCTTCCCGGGGCACCCGGAGATGGTCCTGGCCCGGTTCCTGGCCAGCCTGCTGGTGGCCTGCGCGATGGGCTGGCTGTGGCAGCGGGCGGGCCGCGCGGACTGGCTGCGCCCGCCGGCCCACGGCGCGCACGAGGGCGCGGGCAGGGGAGAGGCGTTCTGGGGCGCGGTCCGGCACGACGTCATGCACGCCGGCGGCTTCCTGGTGCTCGGCGCGGCGGCCGCGGCGACGCTGAAGGCGGTGGTCCCGGCGGAGTGGCTGGGCACGGCCGCCGCCACGCCCCTGCTCTCGGTGCTCGCCCTCGCCGTCCTCGCCGTCCTGCTGTCGATCTGCTCGGAGGCGGACGCGTTCGTCGCGGCCTCCCTGACCCAGTTCTCCCCGACGGCCAGGCTGGTGTTCCTGGTGGTGGGCCCGATGATCGACCTGAAGCTGTTCGCGATGCAGGCCGGCACCTTCGGCCGTACGTTCGCGTTCCGCTTCGCGCCCGCCACCTTCGCGCTGGCCGTCACGGGCGCCGTACTGACCGGGGCGGTGCTGCTGTGAGCCGCCAGGTCCAGGCGGCCGTCCTGTTCCTGCTCGGCGCGGCCCTGCTGCACGCGGGCACCACCGACCTGTACCTGCGGTACGTCAAGGCGGGCCTGCGCCCGCTGCTGCTGGCCTCGGGCGCGGTGCTGATCGCGGCGGCGCTGGCGACGGCCTGGTACGAGCGCCGCCGCGACCGGCGACCGGGGTCTCACGAACACCCCGGACCCCGCGTCGCCTGGCTCCTCCTGCTCCCCCTCCTCGCCCTGATCCTGATCGCCCCGCCGGCCCTCGGCTCCTACAGCGCCCTGCGCTCCGGTACGGCACTGCAGAAGCCGTACGCCTACGGCCCCTTGCCCGCCGGCGAGCCCGTCCCGCTCTCCGTCGTCGACTACGCCTCCCGCGCGGCCTACGGCCACGGCCGCTCCCTGCACGGCCGCCGGGTCCGGGTCACCGGCTTCGTCGCCCTGGACGGGTCCGGCACCGCCTACCTGGTCCGGATGGCCCTCAACTGCTGTGCGGCGGACGCCCGGCCGGTGAAGATCGCGCTGACCGGCGCGCTCCCGCCGGTCCTGCGCCCGGACGCCTGGCTGGAGGTGACGGGCACGTACACCTCCCGCCTGAGCCGCGACCCGGTCAACAACGGCCCGGTGCCGTACCTGAAGGTCGCCTCGGCCCGACCCGTACCGACGCCACGCGACCCGTACGACGAGACCTGGAACAACTGACCGCGCGGGGAGGCGGGGGGCCGGCCGGCACCCCGGTCCGCCCCACCGCCGCCCCGGCGACCCGCCCCGGTGCCGGGCGCGCCGGAGGGGCGGGGAACCGGCCGGGGGCCGGGACACCGGTCAGCGGCCGGCGCTCGCCGCGTCGAAGTCGAAGCGGGCCAGGTCCCGCAGCCACGCCTCCGCGTTGCCGTCCGACGGGGCCCGCCAGTCACCGCGCGGGGAGAGGGAGCCGCCCGCCGAGACCTTCGGGCCGTTCGGCATGGCCGAGCGCTTGAACTGGGAGAACGCGAAGAAGCGGCGGCAGAACACCTCCAGCCAGTGCCGGATCTCGGCGAGGTCGTACGCGCCGCGCTTGGCCTCGGGGAAGCCGGGCGGCCAGGCACCGGCGTCCGGGTCGTGCCAGGCGTGCCAGGCCAGGAAGGCGATCTTCGAGGGCCGGAAGCCGTAGCGCAGCACCTGGAAGAGGGTGAAGTCGTGCAGCGCGTACGGGCCGATCTTCGACTCGGTGGACTGCATCTCCTCGCCCGGCACCAGCTCCGGGCTGATCTCGGTGTCCAGGATCGCGGAGAGGATCTTGCCGGTCTCGTCGTCGAACTGGCCGCTCGTGACGACCCAGCGGATCAGGTGCTGGATGAACGTCTTCGGCACGCCGGAGTTCACGTTGTAGTGGCTCATCTGGTCGCCGACGCCGTACGTCGACCAGCCGAGCGCCAGCTCGGACAGGTCACCGGTGCCGAGGACGATGCCACCGCGCTGGTTGGCCAGCCGGAACAGGTAGTCGGTGCGCAGGCCCGCCTGGACGTTCTCGAAGGTGACGTCGTACACCGGCTCGCCGGAGGCGAAGGGGTGCCCGATCTCCTGGAGCATCAGCCGCGCGGTGGGCGTGATGTCCAGTTCCGCGGCGGTGACGCCGAGCGCCCGCATCAGCTTGTGCGCGTTGTCCTTGGTGTGGTCGCTGGTGGCGAAACCGGGCAGGGTGAAGGCCAGGATGTCGCTGCGCGGCCGCCCCGCGCGGTCCATCGCCCGGGCGGCGACGATCAGCGCGTGCGTGGAGTCGAGGCCGCCGGACACCCCGATGACGACCTTGGGTCCGCCGATCGCCGCCAGCCGCTGCTGGAGCCCGGCGACCTGGATGTTGTAGGCCTCGTAGCAGTCCAGGGCGAGCCGTTCGGGGTCGGCCGGCACGAACGGGAAGCGCTCGACGCGCCGGCGCAGGCCGAGGTCGGTGAGCGGCGGGTCCAGCTCGAAGGAGACCGTCCGGAAGTCCCCGGTCCGCGCGGTGTGGGCCCGCCGGTTGTCGTCGAACGTCCCCATCCGGTGCCGTTCCTGCCGCAGCAGGTCGAGGTCGACGTCGGCGACCGCGTACTGGTCGCCGAGCGCGAACCGGTCGGTCTCCGCGAGCAGCACCCCGTTCTCGTAGATCATGGTCTGCCCGTCCCAGGACAGGTCCGTGGTGGACTCGCCCAGTCCGGCCGCCGCGTAGACGTAGGCGGCGAGACAGCGGGAGGATGCCGAGCGGCACATCAGCCTGCGGTCCTCGGCCCGGCCGACGGTGATGGGGCTGCCGGAGAGGTTGACCAGCACGGTCGCCCCGGCGAGGGCGGCCTCGGCGCTCGGTGGCACCGGCACCCACATGTCCTCGCAGATCTCCGTGTGCAGCACGAGCCCGGGCACGTCCGCCGCCGCGAACAGCAGGTCCACCCCGAACGGCACATCGGCGCCCGCGACCCGGACGGTCCCGCCCCGCTCGTCGTGCCCGTCGGCGATCTGCCGGCGCTCGTAGAACTCGCGGTAGTTCGGCGGGTACGACTTCGGTACGACGCCGAGGACCCGGCCGCGGTGGATGACCACCGCGCAGTTGTAGATCCGGTGGCGGTGGCGCAGCGGAGCACCGACGACCAGCACGGGCAGCAGCTCCGCCGACCCGGCCACGACCGTCTCCAGCGCCTCCTCGACCCGGTCCAGCACGGCGTCCTGGAGCAGCAGGTCCTCGATGGAGTAGCCGGTGAGGCCCAGCTCGGGGTAGACGGCGACGGCGACGCCCTCGTCCGCGCACCGGCGGGCCTGGCGCAGGACCGCTTCCGCGTTGGCGTGCGGGTCGGCGATGACGGTGTGGCCCGTGCACGCGGCGATGCGCGCGAAGCCGTGCTGATAGAGCGACCAGAAGTTCAACGGGACTTCCTTCATGTTTCAACGACCCACGGGCGAGCTGACGGGCGAATCTCCTCCAGGAGAAAGCCTAGATCCCGGCCGGACCGAGGTACCGGGGCGGACCCGAGTACCTCCGCTCTGTTCGCCGCCTGCCCGCGACACGGGGCTGGAGAACATGCCCGGAGGCATCCCGAAACCCCCTTTCCGCATGCTGTCGGCCCTCGCGCCGGCCCCCGGTCCTCGTACCGGCCCGCCGGCGCGGGCCGCCTGGCTGGGCGGGGACCAGCGGCCCGAGGAGACCGAGGCCGTCGCGGCCAGGGTGCCGATCCGAACCAGGGCCACGCCGATCACGAAGAGGCCGCTGGAGCCGTCCGACCAGTCGTGGAAGGGCCGCGGCGGCAGGCCCGCCGTGGTGCAAGCCGACGCCGGTGCCGTCCTTGAGCCGCGCGCCGCGGATGTCCCGGTCACCGGGCTCGCCGCTGCCAAGGGCCCCCGGGTGCCCAGGACGGGCGGGGGAGAGGGTGCGACGCTGGAGTGAGGGGCGGATCCGGTCCGCCGGCAACAGGACCGCGCGGCCACCCCGGAAGGCAGGTGCGTCCCATGCGCACGTCGACCCGTGCCGCCGGTGCCCTCACCGGCCTGACCCTCACCCTCGGTGGCGCGGTCCTCGCCGCCCCCGCGGCCCGGGCGGACATCCCCGCCTGCACGCGTATGGCCGAACTGGCCGGTGCCACCGCCTCCGACTCCGTCACAGAGGCCTGCCGCCGAGGCGTGGTCGGAGACCTCCAGGGTTGTGTGACCGGGCTGACCGGAGCCGGAGTGGCGGGCGGCGCCGCGACCGGCGCGTGCCGGGCGGCGGCCCAGGAGCCGCGCTAGAGGACCGCGCGGGCCACCACCCCCGGCACCGGTCGGAGCGGGGTACGGCCCGTCTCCTCCTCACCCCCGGCCTGCCTCGCGGGCCTCATGCACTGCGCCCATGCTGAAGAAGAGGGCGCCGTCGTCCTGCGACTTGTCCTTCCCTTCCCGAAGGCCGGACGAAGGCGCCTGGGAGAAGGAGGACGTCATGCGCCTGCGAAGAATCCTGGGCCTGGTCCTGGCCGCGGCGACCCTTGCGGGCGTGAGCGCCGTCGGCGCCGTCAGCGCCGGGGCCGCCTCGTTCCCGACCATCTCCCGGGACGACTGCACGGCCGCCGGCGGACAGATCGTCTCACGCCCCTACGCCGGCGACGCCTGCGCGCTGCCTGACGGGACCACACCGGCGATCACCTGACCGGCCGGCGCCCGGCTGGTCAACCGGTCCGGGCGGTGCACCCCGGTTGGGGTGGGTCCGCAGTGACGGCACTCGGCCCACCGCCGGGTGGACAGCCCGCGCCCGTTTCCGCCGGTCAACGCGGCTCACGGGTCCGTCCGACGGGTCGCGTCATCGACCCCGCACCCGACGGCACCATCACCCGAATGGCGGAACAAGACGTGCCACCCACATGGGTGAAGATCAGGCTGGCTAGTGCCCCCATCGAGGTAATCCGTGAAAGGGAAGCACATGCGCATTCGACGAACCCTCGCCGCCGCCGTCGCCACGGCAGCCCTCGCCGGACTCGGCCTCACAGGCGCCGCCACGGCCACGGCCGCCACGCAGGGCGCCCCCTCCTACGTCACGCCTTCGCAGTGCAAGCAGGGCGGCGGAACACCCGCGGTCAACGAGGAGGGCAACTACTGCAAGGGCGGTACGTACGACGGACAGAAGGTCGACTGAACCCCACTGGGCCGAACCCCAAGGGCGTCCCGCAGCCGTGCGCCGCGGGGCGCTTCCGCGCGATCCGCTCGGAGCTGTGCACATACTGCTCGTGATGCTATATCCAATGGCATACTCGGCGTATGACTGATGACGACGTCGACTTCCCACCTGGCGATGGCCCCACCAGCGGTATCTCCGTCACCCTGACCGCCGGAACTCTGCGTGCGATCCGTGAGCGGGTCGGCAAGCGAGGCGTCTCGGCCTACCTGGAGAAGGCGGCCCAGCGCCAGATCGAGCGCGACAACCTGGACGAGCTGATCGCGGACTTCGACAAGGTGCACGGCCCGGCCGACCCCGAGGCCGTGGCGACCAAGCGGGCCCGGCTGACCGGTGGCGCCTCGAACGCAGGGGCGGCTGCGTGAGTGGTGCCCTGGTCCTGGACAGTGAGGGCCTGGCGAAGGCCGTACAGCGCGATCGGGAAATCCACGAGTGGCTGACGGCGGCTCGCGACGCGGACCTGCCAGTGATCACGTCAGCCGCCGTACTGGTCGAGGTGATCCACCCGAAGATCGACGACGCCGCGCTGAAGTGGACTCTGTCCCGCCTGGGTGTCGAGCCGGTGACCCAATCCGTCGCGCAATCCGCCGCCGCTCTGCTGCGTGCGGCGGGGCTGCACGGCCACAAGTACGCCATCGACGCCATGCTGTGCGCGACCGCCCTGCAGCATCCCGGCACGGTGACGATCCTGACTTCGGACGTAGAAGACATCGAGCTGCTCACCGCCGGGCATCCGCGCCTGAGCGCGGAGAAGGTCTGAACCGGTCCGGCTTGCTTTAACAGGGCCGGCTGTGGGCGGTCGCGCACATGACGACGACGCGCCCTGTCCTCTACCTCTTCGGCTCCGCCGCCCCGCCGGTGTTCGATACGGCGGCGATCATTTCAATGGTATGCGCACGCCGGTAGTTCGGCGGCCTGGCGGTGAGCCAGCGGCAGGAAGAGCACCGGTCGGATCGTCCACGTGATCTTGGTCCTGGCGTGAGTGACAGACACCGTGCACGGTTCCGCTCGTAGCAGGGCTCGTCGGGTCTCGATGCGGCCCTCGTGCAGCCACTCCCATGCCGCGTCCGATGCGTCCGCGTCCAGTGCCGGTGAGATCGTGCGGAGTACGACCGCTACCCAACGGTCCGCCTGCGGCGCGGAGTAGGCATCGAAGGATGCCAGCAGTGCCGGCGGCCACTGTTCGGTCAGGTCCTCGGTTCAGCACTCGCACCAGTAGCCGAATCGCGCCGCCTCCCTCGGCAAGGGCGGTCGTTGGGTGATGTCAGGAACAGTCGGGGTGCCGCTCTGCGCGGTCCGAGTCACCGGGCAGCCGCCCCTTCGACCCGGCAGCCCGGGCACTTGCAGGACGGGAAGGCGGATGTGAACGGGGGCGGCCCTTCGAGGGGTGACATGCTCACCGTGCCGCACTCCTGGGTGACGGCTCCATGGCGGTTCACCCGGTACACCCTGATGGTCATCTTGGGGGTCGGCGGGTCATCCTGTGGTGGGCGGGTAGCGTTCGTCATGTCGACGCTCCTTCGCAGCGTCGGCCGGCCCCGGGGTCGTTCGCGCGGCCGCCGGGGCGCATCTCGTCTCGTCGCCTTCGCGTAGCCGTGACGACGGGTGAGTACAGCGTGACAAGCTGCCGGACGACCAATGCTCACAGTTCTGTGAGCGTTGTGAGCACGTCTAGAGGCCGAGCCAGGCCGCCATGTGGTGGAGCGTCTCCGGGGTGCGGCGGGACTGGTGGACCAGACCGGTGATCGTCTCCCGGGCGGTGGGATGGTAGCGGGTCTGTTCGGGGGCGACACGGCGGGCTTCGACGAGTGACCGCAACGCGGCGTCGGTGTGCCCGGTCTCCATCTCGGCGCGGGCCTGGTCGATCAGGAAGTGGGCTCGGCGGGAAGTGGGGAGCCCGGGAGGAAATTTCAGGTTCCGGGCCTGCTTCAGAGCGTCGTCGTACTGGCACATCTCGACGGCGACGGACACCCTGTGCAGGGCGACATTGGTCGGGCCGAAGCTGAGCCAGTGGACATCGGAGGCGTCGCCGATGCGCTCTGCGATCCGGTGGGCCTCCGTGATGTGCTGCTCGACTGCCGGCCCCTCCTCGGCGCGGGCGGCGATGACGGATCCGCCCAGGTGTAGCTGGCCGGTGACTACCAGGGCTTCCCGTGAGTCACCGGCCTGCGCGATCACGTCGTGCCCGGCGGCGACGAGGCGTTGTCCGATCCGGTACTCACCCTCACGGAAGTAGACCAGGGCCCGCATGTACTGCCGGACGGCTGCCAGGCAGGGGTCGGAGGCGCGGCGCGCTGCCCAGTTCATGCGGTCCAGGGCGACGGCGGACAGGTCGTAGTAGCCGAGCTTCACGCTGATGTCGTGCGCTGTGCGGTACGCCGATGCCAGCCCCCGCCACAGCTCGGTCGAGGGCGTAGACCACGCAGTGTGGGTCAGCTCGGCGATGAGCTCCGGCAGGTCGCGGGCCGCGTTGCGTAAATGCGTCGCCCGCACTTCGGCGCACAGGTGATCGGCCCCGGCGATGAGCTGCTGCGCCGGTCGGGTGGTCAGGTCCGGGTGGGGGCCGAGGTCGTACAGGTCGAGGGATTCCCGGATCGGCCGGACCAGTTCCGCGAGGCGGTCGCGCTGCAGTTCGGTCACGTACGGCTGCCCGGTCAGCACCGTGACGTCGATGCTGAGGGCTTTCGCGCAGGCGGCGACGAAGGCGGCGGTGGCCGGGCGCGCTCCGCACTCGACCTGGTTCAGGTAGCTGTACGAATAGGGGAGCCGCTCGGCGAACTGCCGCTGGGTGAGTCTGGCCAGTCTGCGTTGTTCCTTGATGCGTGCGCCCGCGTGGTCCTCGCCCCGTGTCGGCATGCCGGTCTCCGTTCTGAGCACCCGCCGGGAACGATACCCAGGTGGCCGTACGGCCATATGCCTTTCCGGCGCCTACTCGCCCCTGGGAGGCGGCGGTTGAGTGTGATCCGATACGTGCATGACGACGACGCGCCCTGTCCTCTACCTCTTCGGCTCCGCCGCCCCGCCGGTGCTCGATACGGCGACGGTCGTTGCGGACGCGCAGGACCGCGGCTTCGATGTGTGTGTCGGCCTGACCTCGACCGCGGCTGGCTGGCTGGAGCCGAGGAAGGCTGAGTTGGAGCGGCTCACCGGGCACTCCGTGCGCAGCGCGTACAAGCTGCCGGGGGAGCCTGACGTGTGGCCCACGGCGGATGTGATCGCGGTGGCTCCGGCGACCTTCAACACGGTCAACGCGTGGGCCCTCGGCATCACGCGTGAGTTCGTGGTCGGTGTCGTCGCCGAGGGCATCGGCAAGGGCATCCCCATGGTGGTGATGCCGTGCGTGAACGCCGCCTACGCGCAGCACCGGCAGTTCGAGCGGAGCGTCGCGGAACTGCGCGAGATGGGGGTGCGGGTTCTGTACGGCCAGGGTGGCTTCGTCCCGAACCGGCCGGGGCAGGGCAAGCCGGGGGAGTATCCGTGGCACCTGCTCCTGGACGCTGTCGAGGGAAGCGCCGCGGCGCGGTAGCCAAAGGATCGCCGTCGGCATCCGGGTCCGTCGTTGGTGATCTCGCCCTGACGGCCCCGAGAAGGCCCACGGCAAGAGAAGAGCCCCCCGCCCGCGCGTACAACCCGCAGGCAGAGGGCTCGTCCTTGTGCGCTTACTTCTTCTTCCCCTGGTTCTTGACCGCCTCGATCGCGGCGGCCGCCGCCTCCGGGTCGAGGTACTTGCCGCCGGGGGTGAGCGGCTTGAAGTCGGCGTCCAGTTCGTAGCAGAGGGGGATGCCGGTCGGGATGTTCAGGCCCGCGATGTCGGCGTCGGAGATGCCGTCGAGGTGCTTGACGAGGGCGCGCAGGCTGTTGCCGTGGGCGGCGACCAGGACCGTGCGGCCGGTCAGCAGGTCCGGGACGATCGCGTCGTACCAGTAGGGGAGCATCCGGATGACGACGTCCTTGAGGCACTCCGTGCGCGGGCGCAGCTCCGGCGGGATGGAGGCGTAGCGGGCGTCGTTCGCCTGGGAGAACTCGGAGTCGTCCGACAGCGGCGGGGGCGGGGTGTCGTACGAGCGGCGCCAGAGCATGAACTGCTCCTCGCCGAACTCGGCCAGCGTCGCCGCCTTGTCCTTGCCCTGGAGGGCGCCGTAGTGGCGCTCGTTCAGGCGCCAGGAGCGGTGGACGGGGATCCAGTGGCGGTCCGCGGCCTCCAGCGCCAGCTGGGCCGTGCGGATCGCGCGCTTCTGGAGGGACGTGTGGACCACGTCGGGCAGGAGATCGGCGTCCTTCAGGAGCTCGCCACCGCGGACTGCCTCCTTCTCGCCCTTCTCGTTCAGGTTGACGTCCACCCAGCCGGTGAACAGGTTCTTCGCGTTCCACTCGCTCTCGCCGTGGCGGAGGAGGATCAGCTTGTACGGTGCGTCGGCCATGGCCTTGAGCCTACCTAAGGGGGGTCGGGGGCGGGATGCGCGCGGGCGTCGGAGCACGCCCGGCCCGGGGAGGGGGAGGGGGTGTGCTCTCCGTCTCGCCAACGTTCGGTTAATTCTCGTACAACCATTCGCCACATTCTCGTGTCTGTTTATCGCCAGGAAGGCTGAGGGCCAGGAATAAGGAGCACCGAACGTGACCGTGCGTTCCTTTGCGCGGCGGATGCGACCGCGAGTCGAGCGGAAGGCCGCCGAGCGCGTATGGCAGCTGCGTACCATGCGGCGCCGCCGCAAGGCGGCGGTCACGGATCCGGTGCTCCGCCCGGTGGCGGTGCGCGGGCAGCGGTTCTACGGCCGGGTGGTGGACCGGTTCACCGCCGCGGAGGCCGCCGCCTCGAATTTGGATCTTGTTGTCGGCGCGCTGGAACAGGAAGGCATTTCCTATTTCCTGGTCTCCTCCCGCGCGCGTTACACGCTCGGTGTGAACGCCGTCGACCGGGAACGCTTGCTCGACGCCCTGGAGGCGCGCCACGCGGGCACGGCCGTGTTCATCGGCCGGCCGCTGCCCGGTGGCCAGCTCAAGCACCCCGCCCTGTTCCTGGACGGTGTCCTGCCCGCCGCGCTGCGCACCGCCCCCGTGCTGCGCGTCGGCGAGAACCACCTCGGCCCCGCCGGCCAGCTCCTCGCCGGCCCCGAGCTCGCCTGTGACGTGGAGTTCTGGGAGGACGGCGCCGAGCTGCTCGCCTCGGCCGACGGTCCCCGGCGGCTGGCCAAGGTGCAGCCGCAGGCCTCCGCCGACGTCTTCGCCGAGTCCCTCGTCACGCCCCGGAACAACGGGATCACCGACGTGCTGCCCGCCAGTGAGCAGAAGCCGGTCGGCGTCCGGGTCGGTGACCGGGAGGTCCCCAGCTTCGTCCCGCTCACCCTCCCCACCGTCAACCAGGTGACCTTCCCCGTCGACGTCGTCTACACCTGGGTCGACGGCGAGGAGCCGGCGATGCGGGCCAAGCGGGCCCGCCACCAGGACGGCGGCATCGCCGAGATCCTGGACAAGGAGACCAACGCCTCCCGCTACACCAGCCACGACGAGCTGAAGTACTCGCTGCGCTCCCTCGCGATGTACGCCGACTTCGTGCGGCACATCTACATCGTGACCGACGGCCAGAAGCCGCACTGGCTGGACGACACCGCCCCGGGGATCACGGTCGTCGACCACCGCGACATCTTCCCGGACGACGTCCTCCCCGTCTTCAACTCGCACGCCATCGAGACCCGGCTGCACCACATCCCCGGCCTGTCCGAGCACTACCTGTACTTCAACGACGACGTCTTCGTCGGCCGCCGCGTCACCCCGGAGCACTTCTTCTTCGGCAGCGGGCTGATGAAGATACCGGTCTCCCCCCTGAAGATCGGCATCGGAAAGCCCCACGCCGAGGAGACCGCGACCAACTCCGCCAGCAAGAACGTACGGCGGCTGCTGCTGGAGAAGTTCGGGCGGATGACCACGAACAACTTCATGCACACCCCGCTGCCGCAGCAGCGCGGGGCGCTCCGCGCGCTGGAGGAGCTGTTCCCGCAGGACATCGCCCGCACCACCGCGTCCCGCTTCCGCTCGCCGACCGACATCGCCATGACGGCACCGCTGCTCTACCAGTACGCGCTGATGACCGGCCGTGGCGTGCCCGGCAAGTTCAGCTTCCGCTACGTGAACATCAGCCGGCCCGACGCCGACCGGCGCCTGGCGGACCTGCGCCGCAACCGCCGCTTCGACTTCTTCTGCCTCAACGACGTCGACGTGCCGCCGGAGGAGCGGGAGCAGGTCAGCGTGCGGATGCACGATTTCCTGGAGAACTACTTCCCCTTCCCGAGCCCCTTCGAGAAGCAGAGCTGACGGGCGGCGGCGGCCATGGCCATCGACCTCCGTCACCGTCTCGCGTCGCCGGCGCCGGGCCTGCGGGCCGTCCGGGACCTGCTGACGCGCCTGGGGCTGTGGCTGTCGGCCCGCCTGTGGGCGCTGCGCGCCGCCCCGGCCCGCCGCCGGCTGCGCACCGCCGTGCCGGGGCTGCGCCGGGTCGTGTGCGGACCGGTACGGCTGTACGGGAGTACGGTCACCGGCTACACCGCAGGGCAGGCCGCCGCCGCGGACCTGGAGCAGGTGTGCGCCCTGCTGGAGACGGCCGGTGTGCCGTACTTCCTGGTCCCCGCCGAGCAGGGGCCCGGGGTGCCGCGGCCGGTGGTCGGGGTGGAGGAGTCGTACCGTGCCGCGGTGCTCGCCGGGGCCCGGCGGCACTTCGCGCTCAGCGCCGCGTACGTCGGCGCGGTGGACGCCGACGGTGCGGTGGCGAGCGCGGTGCTGTGGGCCGACGGCAGGCTGCCGCGGGCGCTGCGCGGAGCGCCGGTGCTACGGGCCGGCCTGATCCGGCTGGGGCCGGGCGGGCAGGTGCTCGGCGGGCTGGAGATGGGCTGCGACATCGAGTTCTGGCGCTACGGCCGCGATCTGGGCCGGGACCCGGCCCACCTCACCGTCCCCGGCGCCCGCCTGCAGGACGACTTCGGCCCCTCCCTGGTCGCCCCGCGCCGCAACGCCGTGTCGGAGGTACTGCCGACCGGGGCGTGGCGGGCGACGGGGGGAGGGGCGGGGGAGCCGGTGGCGGGGGGACCGGTGGCGGGGCCGGGCGTCGTGCCGGACGCCGGCGAGGCGCGTGAGCGGGGGCGGGGCTTCGTACCGGGTGGCTTGGAGGGGCTTGCACCGGGTGCACCGGGTCCGCTGCCTCTGCATTCGCCGGCCACGGCGGCCGAGCAGCCGCCGGGCCTGCCCGCCGAGCAGCCGTCGGCCGCGTCCGCAGCGCAGGTGTCGGCCACGTCCGCCGAGCGGCTGTCGGGGATGGCGGCAGCCGAGCAGCCACCGGCCACGGCCCCCCACCAGCGACCCGCCCACCAGCCGCCCACCCCCCTCCCCGCAGCGCCGGGCCGCCGCCCCCTGCCCACCCTCCCCGCGTTCGCCGAGCCCGGTGTCGATCAGGTGTGCTTCCCCGTCGACGCCGTGTACACCTGGGTCGACGGGGACGATCCGGTGATGGCGGTGAAGCGGCGGGCGCACCAGGCGCTCTCCGACAACGTCATCGCGCCGCGCGAGACCGGTGCCTCCCGGTACACCAGCCACGACGAGCTGAGATACGCGCTGCGGTCGCTGGAGATGTACGCCGGTTTCATCCGGCACGTCTATCTCGTGACCGACTCGCAGACGCCCTCCTGGCTGGACCCGGACGCGGAGGGGCTGACCGTGGTCGACCACCGGGACATCCTCCCGGCCGACGCGCTGCCCGTCTTCAACTCGCACGCGATCGAGAGCCGGCTGCACCACATACCGGGCCTGTCCGAGCACTACCTCTACTTCAACGACGACGTCTTCATCCACCGCCCGGTCGGCGCCGAGCACTTCTTCCACGGCAACGGCATCGCCCGCATCCCGCTGTCCCCGCTCAAGCTCGGGGTCGGCGCCCCGCACCCCCTGGAGCCGGCGCCGAACTCCGCCGGGAAGAACGCCCGTGAGGTGATCCGGCGCTTTCACGGCAGGTACGTCACGCACAAGTCGCTGCACACCCCGCACCCTCAGCTGCTGTCGGTGATGCGCGAGATGGAGAGCCTCGGCATCGAGGAGCTGGAGCGGACGTCGTACTCCCGTTTCCGGTCCACCGCCGACGTCGCCCCGGCGTCCACGCTGCACCACCACTGGGCGATCGCGACGGGCCGGGCGGTGCCGGCCGAGTACAGCTTCCGGTACGTCCAGCTGGGCACCCCGGACATGCGCCGGAGGCTGGCGCGGCTCGCGGCGGGCGAGGACGTGGACTTCTTCTGCCTGAACGACGTGGACACCGCCCCGGCGGACCGGGCGGCGGCCCGGGAGGCGATCAGGGCCTTCCTGGAGCGGAAGTACCCGTTCCCGAGCCGCTTCGAGCGGGCCGCCCGGACCACGCCGTACCCGGCCCCGGCCGCCGCCCGCGGAGGGCGGAGGGCGTCCCGGCGTCGGCCGGGCGCTGCCCGATTGACGCGAACCGCTAATTGAGTGGCGCCCCCGAGCTCCGCATTCGTAATGTGTGCTCACCGTCTGAGCCGCTTACACAACCGGGGGATCCGCGATGTCACCAGCCCGTATGAGACGAGCCGTCAGCGAATCCGTCTCCGGGCTGCCCCGCGCGTTCTGGTGGCTGTGGATCAGCACCCTCGTCAACCGGCTGGGCGCGTTCGTGGCCACCTTCATGGCCCTCTACCTGACCCTCGACCGCGGCTACTCGGCGTCGTACGCGGGTCTCGTCGCCTCCCTGCACGGCCTCGGCGGGGTCGTCTCCTCGCTGGGCGGCGGGGTGATGGCCGACCGGCTCGGCAGGCGGCCCACCCTGCTCATCGCCCAGACCGCCACCGCGGCCTCCGTCGCCCTGCTCGGCTTCATGACCGACCCGACGGCCATCGCCGCCGTCGCCTTCCTCGTCGGCATGGCCTCCAACGCCTCCCGGCCCGCCGTCCAGGCGATGATGGCCGACATCGTCCGTCCCGAGGACCGGGTGCGGGCCTTCTCCCTCAACTACTGGGCGCTCAACCTCGGCTTCGCCGTGTCCTCCATGGCCGCCGGGTTCATCGCCGAGTTCAGCTATCTCGCCGGGTTCCTCATCGAGGCCGGCATGACCCTGGCCTGCGCGGCCGTGGTCTTCGCGAAGCTGCCCGAGTCACGGCCCGCGCCCGCGGCCCGGCAGGAGGAGGCGGCGATCGGTCTGGGCACCGTCCTGCGGGACGGGCGGTACATGGCCGTCGTCGGACTGTCCTTCCTCGTCGCCCTGGTCTTCCAGCAGGGATCGGTCGGGCTGCCGGTGGCCATGGGCCGCGCCGGGTTCTCGCCCGCCGACTACGGCCTGGCCATCGCCGTCAACGGCATCCTGATCGTCGCCCTGCAGATCCCGGTGACCCGGTTCATCGAACACCGCGACCCGCGCACCCGGCTGGTCGCCTCCTCGGTCCTCGCGGGCTACGGCTTCGGACTGACCGCGTTCGCGGGCTCGGTCGGGGCCTTCATGCTCACCGTGTGCGTGTGGACCCTCGCCGAGATCGTCAACGCCCCGACCCAGACCAGCCTGGTCGTCCGTCTCTCCCCGGTGCACGGCCGCGGGCGCTACCAGGGCGTGTACTCCCTGTCCTGGTCCCTGGCCGCCCTCGTCGCCCCGCTGATGGCGGGCGCGGTCATCGACGGTCTCGGCGATGTGTGGCTGTGGGGCACGTGCGCGGTGGTGGGCACGGTGGCGGCGGCCGGATACGGCGTCCTCATGCGCCGCCTGCCCGCCGACCCGCCGGCCCGGACCCCGGCTCCGGCGGTGCAGGAGCGCGAGGGGAGCGGGGTGCGTACCGCTTAGCGGTGCCCTGCTGTGGCGGGGACGGCGGGGCGGCGACACCGGGCAGCGGGGCCTGCCCCGTCGCGGCGGAAACGCGCAGTTACTTCCGCCGTCCTGGGAACCCGGTATCCGCAGACCGGGGGATCAGGCAGGGATCGGACCGGTGGCTCGGACCAGTCGGTCGGACCGGCGGATCAGCTCGGTGGATCCGTTCGACGGAGACCGTGCGCGGCGGGAGTGATGAGGATGCCGCCCGAGGAGCCCGGGGCGTGGGCCGGCGGCGGGGTGCCGTCGGATGCCGAGGGGCGGCTGCGGGTCGGTGAGACGCTGGCCGCCGCCGCGCGCGGCATCGACGACCCGCTGGCGGTGCCCCACGCGCTGTGCGCCGCCTGCGTGCGGCTCCTGCCGGTCACCGGTGCCTCCGTGTCGATCTCCGGCGGCAGTGGCGTCCGCGTGACCTGGTGTGCCAGCGACCGGGTCGCCGCCCGGCTGGCGGAGTTGCAGTACACCGTCGGCGACGGTCCCTGCCAGACCGCGCTCGACCTGGGCGCCCCGGTCCTCGCGGCCGACCTCACCCGGGGCCCCGACGTGCGCCGCTGGCCGATCTTCGCGCAGGAGGCGGTGGCCCTCGGCGTCCGCGCGGTGTTCTCGTTGCCGATCGGCGTCGGCGGAGCCGCCGTCGGCACGTTCGACCTGTACAGCGACCGGGTGGGCGGGCTGACGGAGCCCGATCTGCGGGTCGCGCTGTGGGTGCGGGACGCGGTCACCTTCGCGTTGATGAACTTCCGGAGCGCCGTCCGCGGCGCCACCGGGGCGGGCGGCGACGACGCGGAGGACGAGCTGGCCTCCTGGGTGGCGGCCTCGGAGGCCGACCACACCGAGGTCCACCAGGCGGTCGGCATGGTGATGGTGCAGCTCGACCTCGACTCCGAGCAGGCCCTGGACCGGCTGCGGGCCCGCGCGTACGCCGACGGCCGCACGGTCAGCCAGGTGTCCCGGGACGTCCTCTCCCGCCGCCTGAGCTTCCACCCGGAGGCGTACGGCGGCGACCCCGCCCGGCCGTACGACGGCGGCGGGCCGTGATCCGCGGCTCACCCGGCCCGACGGGCGGCAGCCGATGAGACCGGTGGGGCCAGGGGTGTCGACGGGGCTCGGCTCCGGTCAGGCCTCCAGCGACACCGCGTGCACCTCGTCCGCGCGGTGCCCGGCGCGTTCGTGCACGCGCTGCACGGCTTCGGCCGAGGGGGCCTCGGAGAGGCAGTAGACCGTCCCGGACTCGGGGTCCGCCCAGGCGCGCTCGAAGTGCACGGACTCCTCCTGCTCGATGGCGAGGTCGGCCTGGTGCGCCTCCATCAGCTTCTCGGCCGTGATGCCCTGCATGCCGCGGTGTACGTCCATGAACTTGGCCATGGCTCCCGCACCTCCTCTCGACGCCGTTACGTCCATGCTGCGCCCGGCGGGCGGGCGGGGCATCCGGTACGGCGCGGGGCCGGTGCGAACCCTGTTCGCACCGGCCCCGTCGTCGTCGCGCGGTGTCGCTCAGCCGCACTGGCAGGGGTTGCCCGACTGGCACCCGCACCCGCATCCGGAACCGCAGCCGCACGCGCCGAACAGCGGAAGGCTTTTGATCTCGGCGGGCTGCTCGGTCTCGCGCTCCTGCGTGGGATCGGGCGTGGTGCTGGGGGATTCGGCCATGGGACCCTCCTAGACCTTGGGCAGGGATGCCCTCGCCCATTCCATGCCCGTTCGGCCGGGCGCATCAACGGCGCACGGAGGCGTTCGGACGTTCGCGAGCCCGTCCCGGCCGGCCCCTGGGGGACCTGCGCGGCCCCGCAGGACTCACGCGGCCCCCTGAGGCTCCCAAGGCTCACAGCTCACGCGGCCCCCGGAGGCCTCACGGGCCGCACGGCTCACGCGGCCCCCGGAGGGCTCACTGCGTCGCACGGCTCACACGCCGTCGGTCCCCGTCACCGGCTGGATGTCCTGCTGCAGATCGTCCGCGTGCTCGCCGGTCACCAGGTAGACCACCCGCTTGGCGACGGCCACGGCGTGGTCGGCGTACCGCTCGTAGTAGCGGCCCAGCAGGGTGACGTCCACGGCCGTCTCGATGCCGTGCTTCCAGCGGTCGTCGATCAGGTGCTGGAAGAGCGTGCGGTGCAGCAGGTCCATCTCGTCGTCGTCCTGCTCCAGCTGGAGCGCGAGGTCGACGTCCTTCGTCACGATCACCTCGGCCGCCTTCGCCATCAGGCGCTGCGCGAGCTGGCCCATCTCCAGGATCGTGGCGTGCAGGTCTTGCGGAACGGCCCGGTCCGGGAAGCGCAGCCGCGCCAGCTTCGCCACGTGCTGGGCCAGGTCGCCGGAACGCTCCAGGTCCGCGGACATGCGCAGCGACGTGACGACGATCCGCAGGTCCGTCGCCACCGGCTGCTGCCGGGCCAGCAGGGCTATCGCCCGGGCCTCCAGGTCGTGCTGGAGCTGGTCGACCTTCTGGTCGGCCTCGATCACGCTCTCGGCCAGCTTCAGATCGGCGTCCAGCATGGCGGTCGTGGCGCGCCCGATCGCCGAGCCGACCAGCCGGGCCATCTCCACCAGTCCGTCGCCGATCGAGTCCAGTTCCTCGTGGTACGCGTCCCGCATCAGGGTTCCCTCTCATAGGCGTGCTTGGTCCCCACGCTCCCACGTTCGGCCCCGCACGCGTCCGTTTCCGCCACCCCGAATGAACCAGTACTGGCTGCAAGGTGAACTCTGGGCGACGAGTGTTCGAGGTCGCACCTCGACGGCTGTGGTCATGTCGTACCCCATGCCTAACCTGGAGACATGGACGTGAACGCGGCGGTCGCCGCAGCGGCAGCGATCGCCGGGGTGCTCACCGGTGTCATCGCCATGCTGGCGTTCCGCTGGAGCGAACGCGACCAGAAGCGACCCACCAGGACTTCCTTGCACACCGATCCGGTACTCCCGCCCGGCGTCGACACCGTTCTGTCGGTGCTGCGCTCCTCCGCGGTCGTCCTCGACGAGGCCGACACCGTCGTCAAGGCCAGCTCCGCCGCCTACGCCCTCGGGCTGGTCCGCGGCGGCAAGCTCGCCGTCGAGCCGATGCTCCAGATGGCCCGGGACACCAGACGCGACGGGGAGATACGGCAGGTCGAGCTGGATCTGCCGCGGCGCGGCACCGGGCGCGGCGAGGCCCTCGCCGTCTCCGCGCGCGTGGCCCCGCTCGGCTCCCGCCTGGTCATGCTGCTGGTCGAGGACCTGACCGAGGCCCGCCGGATCGAGGCGGTACGACGCGACTTCGTGGCGAACGTCAGCCATGAGCTGAAGACGCCCGTCGGCGCGCTCTCCCTGCTCTCCGAGGCCGTCATGGACGCCTCGGACGACCCGGAGGCCGTCCAGCGCTTCGCCGGCCGGATGCAGATCGAGGCGACCCGGCTGACCAACCTGGTCCAGGAGCTGATCGACCTCTCCCGGGTGCAGAACGACGACCCGCTGGAGGACGCCGAGCCGGTCGGGGTGGACGAGCTGGTCGCCGAGGCCATCGACCGCTGCCGCCACCAGGCGGGCACGAAGCAGATCACGATAGCCGCCGGTGGCACGGCCGACCTGCACGTCTGGGGCAACCGGGGCCAGCTGGCCGCCGCCCTCGGCAACCTGGTCGAGAACGCCGTCAACTACTCCCCGGCCCGCACCCGCGTCGGCATAGCCATCCGCAGGGTCGGCGCGCCGGGCGGCGACATGATCGAGCTGGCCGTCACCGACCAGGGCATCGGCATCTCGGACAAGGACAAGGAGCGCATCTTCGAACGCTTCTACCGCGTCGACCCGGCCCGCTCCCGGGCCACCGGCGGCACCGGCCTGGGTCTCGCCATCGTCAAGCACGTGGTCGCCTCGCACGGCGGGGAGGTCACGGTCTGGAGCGCCGAAGGCCAGGGCTCCACCTTCACCCTCAGGCTGCCGGAGGCGGGCGCGGCCCGCGACCGCGCACAGCAGCATCCCGACCTCGACGACGAGGCGGGTCCCACCGACTCATCCCCGTACGAACCGCTTCCCGCCCCGGAGGTCCTTCCGTGACCCGAGTGCTCGTCGTCGAGGACGAGGAGTCCTTCTCCGACGCCCTGTCGTACATGCTCCGCAAGGAGGGCTTCGAGGTCGCCGTCGCGGCGACCGGCCCCGACGGCCTGGACGAGTTCGAGCGCAACGGCGCCGACCTGGTCCTCCTCGACCTGATGCTGCCGGGCCTGCCCGGCACCGAGGTCTGCCGCCAGCTGCGGGGCCGCTCCAACGTCCCCGTGATCATGGTGACCGCCAAGGACAGCGAGATCGACAAGGTCGTCGGTCTCGAAATAGGAGCCGATGACTACGTCACCAAGCCGTTCTCCTCGCGTGAGCTGGTCGCCCGCATCCGCGCGGTGCTGCGCCGGCGCGGCGAGCCGGAGGAGGTCACCCCGGCCGCGCTGGAGGCCGGCCCGGTCCGCATGGACGTCGACCGGCACGTGGTCACCGTCGGCGGCTCCAAGGTCGATCTCCCGCTGAAGGAGTTCGACCTCCTGGAGATGCTGCTGCGCAACGCCGGCCGCGTCCTGACCCGCATGCAGCTCATCGACCGCGTGTGGGGCGCCGACTACGTCGGCGACACCAAGACCCTCGACGTCCACGTCAAGCGCCTGCGCGCCAAGATCGAGCCGGATCCGGGCGCGCCGCGGTACCTGGTGACGGTGCGGGGACTGGGCTACAAGTTCGAGCCGTAGACCGCACAGCCCTGACACGTACGGAAACGACGGAGGGCGGCACCCCGCGCAGGGGTGCCGCCCTCCGTCGTACGGCTGTGTCGTACGGCTGTGTCGTACGGCTGTGTCGTACGGCTGTGTCGTACGGCTGTGTCGTACGGCTGTGTCGTACGGCTTTGTCGTCAGGCCGGTCAGTGGCCCGCGGCCGACTGGGAGGCCGAGTCGCTCGGGGTGACGGCCGAGTGGGAGGCGGTGGCCGACGGGCTGGTCTCGTGCCCCTTCTCCGGCTTGCCGCTGCTGGAGGCGCTGCTGGAGGCGCTGCCGGAGGCGGTGGCACCCGGGGCGCCGCCGGCGGCGGCCGAGGCGGACGGGACCTGGGACGGGCCCCACTTGTCGAAGTAGCTGGTGGCCGGGACCACGAAGGCGTTCAGGCTCACCTTGCCGGTCTTGCTGAAGGTGAACGTGAGCTTCTGGGCGTTGCCGTCCTTGACCGCCTCACGGCCGCTGGACAGCGTCGCGGCGGCGTTGTCCTTGCCGCCGACGACCAGCGAACCGCCCGCGGGGACGGTCAGGCTCTGGCCCTTGGCGGGCTTCAGCTCGGCGGACGTGCCGCTGCCCTCCACGGTGATCGACTGGAGGGTCTGGTCGCTGCGGCCGGAGTTGAACAGGGTCGCGGAGATCACCGCGGGTCCCGTCGACTCCAGGTCCGGCTGGGTGATGACCAGGGCATTCTGGATCTTGATGGCGCCGACGCTGGTCGCGGCGTTGTCCGGCTTGATCTCCAGGGTCTGCGAGTTGTTGCCGGCGCCACAGGCGGCGAGCGAGGCGATCGAGAAGACGATGGCGGAGGCGGCGAGGGCGCCGCGTCGAAGGCTGCTGCTCACGGCGGCGGCAACTCCTTGAACGCGCGGGCGGCTCCCCTTATAAAGCCGCCCTAAGTGTCTGTCAGCGGCCTCAGGTTACCGAGCCGTTCCGACGCGACCGCACCCGACCCTCCCCCAAGCGCCGGGCTTCCGTCCGCGTGGGGGTACCTCACCAGGCACAAGTGACTCCTCAGTCACATTGCGGAGGCGTCCGTCCGCCATTCACATAACGCGGCGGCGACCGCCTCTCGGCGCCTCTCAAGACCCCTCGCAAATTTTCCGTGAAGGAATGCGCGGCCACCCCCGATATTGATCACGAGGCTCCCCTCCGGCGGCGGTTGATCAATTTTGGATTCGTCTCACATCCGCCTCCGGCCACCGAACGGAGTAGCGGAAGTCGCACCCCTGAGGGCGGACAAATCGTGACATTCATCCCCTTGGAGCGCTCTCCCGAGGTGTGTAACGTAGGCGTTTCACCCCGCCCGCAGAGCCCCTCCGACCTGCGAATACCCACTTTCGGAAGCGGCCCGCAGCACGTCCGGGTTGCTGTTGTCAAGCCCCGAGATATGCCCTGACCTGCGAAAACGCCATTCAGAAGACGCCGTATCCGTGTTACCCTGGATAGCCACGGAAGGGGTACCTGTCACATGACGTTCAAGGTTGGCGACACCGTGGTCTATCCCCATCACGGGGCCGCGCTGATCGAGGCTATCGAAACTCGCCAGATCAAAGGCGTGGACAAGACCTACTTGGTGCTGAAGGTCGCCCAGGGTGACCTGACGGTACGTGTGCCAGCGGACAATGCGGAGTTCGTCGGCGTGCGTGATGTGGTCGGTCAGGACGGACTCGACCGGGTCTTCGAGGTGCTGCGCGCGCCGTACGCCGAGGAGCCCACGAACTGGTCCCGTCGCTACAAGGCAAACCTGGAGAAGCTCGCCTCCGGCGATGTCATCAAGGTCGCGGAAGTCGTGCGTGACCTGTGGCGTCGCGAGCGCGAGCGCGGACTGTCCGCCGGTGAGAAGCGCATGCTCGCCAAGGCCCGCCAGATCCTGGTGAGCGAGCTGGCTCTCGCGGAAAACACGAACGAGGACAAGGCCGAGGCCCTGCTCGACGAGGTGCTCGCCTCCTGACGCGCAGCGGCGGCGAACCCTCGCCTCCGCCACGCCCAGCACACCGAAATGCCGCGGTGCCCGATGACACTCCCTGTCGCCGGGCGCTGCGGCATGTTCGTCCCCGCAGTGGGTGCTCTCCGGGGAACCGATCCTTCGTACAGCAGGGATCCCGCTGCACAGCCCCCCGATACTTGACGTGCCGGGCCCGGGCGGATGGCTCGACCAGGGTCACGGAAAGGGTCCGGTCAAGGCGTCGCGCCCGGCACTCCTCAGGCCATACCCACGTAGGTCGAGCACACAAACCTGACAGGAACCGATGTCTGACGAATCACGCCCCACGCCCGCGCAGACCTCCGTCGCCGCCGTGATTCCCGCCGCCGGCCGGGGTGTGCGGCTCGGTCCGGGCGCCCCCAAGGCACTCCGCGCGCTGAACGGCACGCCCATGCTCATCCACGCGGTCCGCGCCCTCGCCGCGTCCCGCCACGTCTCCCTGGTGATCGTCGTCGCCCCGCCGGACGGCGCCGCCGAGGTCAAGTCCCTGCTCGACGCGCACGCGCTGCCCGAGCGGACGGACTTCCTCGTCGTGCCCGGCGGGGAGTCCCGCCAGGAGTCGGTCCGGCTCGGCCTCGAAGCCCTGCCGCCGCAGTACGGGATCGTGCTGGTCCACGACGCCGCCCGGCCACTCGTCCCGGTCGACACGGTCGACACGGTCGTCGAGGCCGTACGCGACGGCGCCCCCGCCGTGGTGCCCGCGCTGCCGCTGGCCGACACGGTCAAGGAGGTGGCGCCCGCAGCCGAGCCCGACGCGCCCGAGCCGGTCGTCGCCACCCCCGAGCGGTCCCGGCTGCGTGCCGTGCAGACACCGCAGGGCTTCGACCGGGCCACCCTCGTCCGCGCCCACGAGAGCGTCACCGACAACGTCACCGACGACGCGAGCATGGTGGAGCAGCTGGGGCTGCCCGTCGTGGCCGTCCCCGGCCACGAGGAGGCCTTCAAGGTCACCCGCCCCCTGGACCTGGTCCTCGCCGAGGCGGTCCTCGCCCGCAGGAGGCTCAACGATGGCTTCTGAGACCGGGTTCCCGCTGCCGCAGGTCGGCATCGGCACCGACATCCACGCCTTCGAGGAGGGCCGCGAGCTGTGGTGCGCCGGCCTGAAGTGGGAGGGCGAGGGCCCCGGACTCGCCGGCCACTCCGACGCCGACGTCGTCGCCCACGCGGCCTGCAACGCCCTGTTCTCCGCCGCCGGACTCGGTGACCTGGGACAGCACTTCGGCACCGGCCGCCCCGAGTGGTCGGGGGCCTCCGGGACCACCCTCCTCACCGAGGCCGCCCGGATCGTCCGCGCGGCGGGCTTCACCGTCGGCAACATCGCCGTCCAGGTGATCGGGCCCCGCCCGAAGATCGGCAAACGCCGCGACGAGGCCCAGAAGACCCTCTCCGAAGCGGCCGGCGCACCCGTCTCCGTCTCCGGCGCCACCACCGACGGCCTCGGCTTCCCGGGCCGCGAGGAGGGGCTGATGGCGGTGGCGACGGCACTCGTGGTGCGGGTGAGCTGAGCGCGTGCGAGGGTACCCTCACGACCGCCAGTGATCGCCGGAACCGGAGGGTACCCATGTCCGCCGCACTGTCCGACAGCCTGAAATCCCTGCTCGACGGCAAGGTGTTCATCGTCGTCGGCACCGTCCAGCCCGACGGCAGTCCGCAGATGTCCCCGGTCTGGGTCAAGCGCGACGGCGACCACCTCCTCTTCTCCACCACGGCCGACCGCCGGAAGGAGAAGAACCTGCGGCGCGACCCGCGGGTGACGGTCGTCGTCATGGACCCGGAGAACCCGTACGCCTACGCCGAGATCCGCGGCACCGCCGAGATGACCACGGAGGGCGGCCCGGAACTCATCGACGAACTGAGCCGGAAGTACACGGGCAAGGACTACGCGGACTTCAACCCGGCCGCGAAGGACGACGCCCAGCGGGTCGTCGTGCGGATCACGCCGCGGAAGGTCGTCGGCCGCGTCTGAGACCCCGGCAGCGCGGGGGAAGGGCGTGAGGCACTGGCTCACGCCCACTACTCTGGAGTGGTGACGATTCGCCTGTACGACACCAGCGCCCGGCAGATCCGTGACTTCACCCCGGTCAAGCCGGGCTGTGTCTCGATCTACCTGTGCGGCGCCACCGTCCAGGCGGCACCGCACATCGGCCACATCCGGTCGTACCTCAACTTCGACATCATGCGCCGCTGGTTCGAGTACCGCGGCTACGAGGTGACGTTCATCCGCAACGTCACCGACATCGACGACAAGATCATCAACAAGAGCCACGAGCAGAACCGGCCGTGGTGGTCGATCGGGTACGAGAACGAACGCGCCTTCAACGAGGGTTACGACGCCCTCGGCTGCCTGCGGCCGACGTACGAGCCGCGCGCCACCGGCCATGTCACCGAGATGGTCGAGATGATGCAGGGCCTGATCGAGCGCGGGCACGCCTACGAGGCCGACGGCAACGTCTACTTCGACGTGCGCTCCTTCCCCGGCTACCTCCGGCTGTCGCGGCAGGAGCTGGACAACCTCCAGCAGCCCTCGGGCGCCGGTGAGACCGGCAAGCGGGACCCGCGCGACTTCGCCATGTGGAAGTCCGCCAAGCCCGGCGAGCCGGCCTGGCCGACCCCGTGGGGCCCCGGCCGTCCCGGCTGGCACCTGGAGTGCTCGGCGATGGCCCACAAGTACCTGGGCACCGTCTTCGACATCCACGGCGGCGGCCTGGACCTGATCTTCCCGCACCACGAGAACGAGATCGCCCAGGCCAAGGCCTACGGCGACGACTTCGCCCGGTACTGGGTGCACAACGCCTGGGTCACCATGGCCGGCGACAAGATGTCCAAGTCGCTCGGCAACAGCGTCCTGGTCAGCGAGATGGTCAAGCAGTGGCGCCCGGTCGTGCTGCGCTACTACCTGGGCACCCCGCACTACCGCTCGATGATCGAGTACAGCGAGGAGGCGCTGCGCGAGGCCGCGTCCGCGTACGCCCGGATCGAGGGCTTCGTCCAGCGGGTCACCGAGCTGGCCGGGAAGACCGTCGAGCCGGCCGACGAGGTCCCGCCCGCCTTCGCCGAGGCGATGGACGACGACCTGGGCGTCCCCCAGGCCCTCGCCGTCGTGCACACCACCGTCCGCCAGGGCAACAGCGCACTGGCCGCCGACGACAAGGAAGCCGCCGTCGCCCGCCTCGCCGAGGTCCGCGCCATGCTCGGCGTCCTCGGCCTCGACCCGCTCGACCCGCACTGGGCCGGCGACTCCGGCGACCGGAGCGAGGACCTCGACGGCGTGGTCGACAGCCTCGTCCGCCTCGTCCTCGACCAGCGCGAGTCCGCCCGCGCCCGCAAGGACTGGGCCACCGCCGACGCCATCCGCGACCAGCTGAAGGAGTCCGGGCTGGTCATCGAGGACAGCCCGCAGGGCCCGCGCTGGAGCCTCGGCACCCGCTGAGCACCGGCCCTTGATCGATTGTGCCGCCCGGCCCTCCGGGCGGCACACTGCATAAGACGCACACGACGCAACGACGCACACGACGTACGTACGACACGCTTTTTCGAGAGAGCAGAGACGGGTAACTCATGGCCGCGAACAACCGCCGCATGTCCGGGAAGAAGGGCGCGCAGGTCGGCAGCGGCGGCAAACGGCGCCGGGGCCTGGAGGGCAAGGGCCCGACCCCGCCCGCCGAGATGCGCAAGGGCCACGCCAAGCAGCGCGCCGCCGCGGCCAAGACCCGCCGCGCCCAGGGCCGCACGCAGCAGCGCCGGGGCGCCGGCAGGTCGACGTCCGAGCTGGT
This sequence comes from Streptomyces sp. NPDC107654, assembly GCF_055639035.1. Lineage (NCBI taxonomy): Bacteria > Bacillati > Actinomycetota > Actinomycetes > Kitasatosporales > Streptomycetaceae > Streptomyces > Streptomyces sp. NPDC107654. Next base: position 55,418 of record NZ_JBVKBI010000020.1, on the reverse strand, counting down.
CGTCGGCCGCAACCCGGTCGTCGAGGCACTGCGCGAGGGCGTCCCCGCCTCCACCCTCTACGTCCAGCAGTTCATCGACAACGACGAGCGCGTCCGCGAGGCCCTCCAGCTCGCCGCCGAGCGCGGCGGCATCAACCTCATGGAGGCCCCGCGCCCCGAGCTGGACCGCATGACGAACGGCCTCAACCACCAGGGTCTCGTCCTCCAGGTCCCGCCGTACGAGTACGCGCACCCCGAGGACCTGCTCGACGCCGCCGCCGAAGAGGGCGAGGACCCGCTGGTCGTCGCCCTGGACGGAGTCACCGACCCGCGCAACCTCGGCGCCGTCGTCCGCTCCGTCTCCGCGTTCGGCGGCCACGGCGTGGTCGTGCCCGAGCGCCGCTCGGCCGGCATGACCGCCGGCGCCTGGAAGACCTCCGCCGGTGCGGCCGCCCGCACCCCGGTCGCCCGCGCCACCAACCTCACCCGGACCCTGGAGGCCTACAAGAAGGCCGGCCTCACGGTGGTCGGTCTCGCGGCGGACGGCGAGGTCGAACTGGGCGACCTGGAGGCCCTGGGAGGTCCGGTCGTCATCGTCGTCGGCAGCGAGGGCAAGGGCCTGTCCCGCCTCGTCGGAGAAACCTGCGACTACCGCGTGCGCATCCCGATGCCGGGCGGCGCCGAGTCCCTCAACGCCGGTGTAGCGGCCGGCATCGTGCTCTACGAGGCCTCGCGCCGACGGAACTGAACCACGGTTCGGACCAGGCCGCACAACGGGTCTGGCCGGGCTGAACACGGTTCCGGACGGGCTGAACACCCGTCCGGAACCTCACCCGTGCGGGCGTATTCGGGCACCCATGAGGCGTTCGAGACGGCTTTGACGGGGTCCGGACACATCCGCCCGGTCAAAGCAGTGTCCTAACGCCACATCACTCGGTTAGATGAGTGTGGACACCAGAACACCCCGCACACCCACGGGGGACCGCTCGTCGGGATACGACGACGCTCCCGCGCTGAGCATGGTGAAGGTGCCGAGCGATCCGGCGCAGGTCATCGTCAATCACGCCAGCTTCCGCGTGCAGCTGGGCGCGGCGGCCCAGCGCACCCAATCCCCGCGGATCGCCCGGCACCTGAGCGCCACCCAGGACACCGCCCGGATGCCCGTCGCGGGCACGGCGGGCCGGGCCGGCGCCACCGGCCGCCGCCGCCCCGTCGTGTGGAGCGGCAAGTCCGCCCCCGACGACACCGGCGCCCACCGGCTCCTCCAGGCCGTGCGGGGCAGCAGCGTCCGCCACGCCGACGAGCCCGAGGCCGGCGCCACCCAGGTCATCCCGCGCGTCCAGACGGGCTACGCCGACACCTACGACGCCCTCGACCAGACCGTTGAGACCCCCGTCGTCGGCCACCAGCGCACCGCCCCGGACGCCGACGGCACCCGTCTCCTGCCGCACATGCGCACGGTCACCGGCGCCTACGACGACCCACCCCACGCCGACCCCGGCCACGACCCGTACGCCCTCTACGACGGCCACGACGGCCACGACGGCCACGACGGCCACGACGGTTACGACGACCCGGCCGGCCCCGACCCCGACCACGCGGGCCGCGCCCGGCGCCAGGGCGACGACCCCGCCCGGCACGCCTACTACCCCGGCCGCCGGCTCAACCTCGGCGTCGTCCTCCTCCCCCTGCGCATCTTCCTCGGCTTCATCTCCCTCTACGCCGGCATGGGCAAGCTGTGCGACCCCGTCTACTTCGACGGCGGCAAACGCGGCTCCATGGTCAAGTGGCTCAACACCCTGCACCCCTGGGACGTGGCCGAACCCCTGCGCCAGTTCGCCCTCCAGCACCCGGTCGGCTCCGGCCTGGTCATCGCCTTCCTCCAGGTCGTCGTCGGCGTCCTGACCATCCTCGGCTGCTGGCAGCGCGTCACCGCCGTCATCGGTGCCCTGCTCTCCGCCGCCCTGATCGTCACGGTCAGCTGGAAGACCGTCCCCGCCTACGACGCCCCCGACATCATCTACCTCGCCGCCTGGTCCCCGCTGATCATCGCCGGCGCCCCCGTCTACTCCGTCGACGGCCGTCTCGCCGGCAGCGCCTGGCGCCGACTCGGCCCCCGCGCCGACATCTGGGACCTGCGCCGCTACGTCCTGCGCCGCGGCGCCCTGATCACCGCCGTCACGGTCGGCCTCACCCTCCTCGTCGGCTCCCTGCTCGGCGGCGCGGTCCGCGACTCCAGCCGCGTGGTCGTCCCCGGCCCCGGCGAGGCCCCCCGCAACCAGCTCCCCGGCTCCCCGCTCCCGCAGGAACCCGGCACACGGCACCGCACCACCCCGTCGGCCTCCACCTCCCCGACGGACGGCGCCACGGCCGGCGCGAGCCCCTCCGGCGCGGCGACCACCCCGGGCACGAGCCGCAGCACCACCGGCGCCACCGTCACGACCCCCACCCAGACCCAGGGCACCACGGGCCAGGCCCCGCCCCGCCAGACCTCTCCCACGGGCGGCGCCCCCAGCACCACGGCGGGCCCGACCACCACGGGCGGCGGCACCAGCACGGGCGGCTCCACCACGGGCGGCGGCACGTCCTCCGGCGGCAGCAGCACCTCCACGGGCCAACCGGGCCTGGTGGGCGGCCTACTGGGCTGACGGAACGAGCGAGCGGACGGAAGGGCCCCGTACCCAGGGAGGTACGGGGCCCTTCCGAGCGTGAGGCGAGCGGACCGGCCGAGGGGGTGCGGGAACCGTCGGCCGGCGGGGGACGCGGGGAGCCGTCAGCGACCGAGCGCCGCGAGCTCCTTCGCCGCCTCGGTCAGGTCCTTCGCCGTGTCGATGGCCCGCCAGTAAGCACCCTGCGGAATGGGGAACCCGGCCAGCTTCTTCTCCCGGGCCAGCCGCGGGAACGTCGTCCGCTCATGGTCGCCCCGCTCGGGCAGCAGAGAAGCGAACTCCGGCGAGAACACGTAGACACCGGCATTGATCTCGAACGTCGACGGCGGCGCCTCGATGAAGTCGGTGATGTGCCCGAACCCGTCGGTCCTCACCGCACCCCACGGAATCCGCGGACGAGCCAGCGCCAAGGTGGCCAGCGCATCCCGCTCCGTGTGGAAGTCGGCCATGTCCCGCAGCGAGAACCGCGTCCAGATGTCCCCGTTCGTGGCGTACCAGGGCCGGTCGGGATGGGGCAGACGCGCCGCGGCGTACCGCAGGCCACCCCCGCGGCCCAGGGGCTCGGTCTCCACGACCGTCGTGACGGAGACGGGAAGGTCGGCCGAGTCCAGCCACTTCTGGAGGACGTCGGCGAGGTGGCCGCAGGAGACCACCACGTCCGTCACGCCCTCCTCGGCGAGCCAGGTCAGCTGGTGGCCGATGATCGGAGTACCCGTACCCGGGATCTCGACCATCGGCTTCGGCCGGTCATCGGTGTACGGACGCAGCCGTGAGCCCTGGCCACCGGCCAGGACCACGGCTTGAGTGGGGCGCGACGCGGCGTTCGGATGGGTCATGACCGCACTGTACGTGGCGCCCCACCACGGCGGGTCGGCGGCAACGCCCTTCTTGAGGAGCCGTTACCGACTTCCCACCGGCACCTCAGCTGTGCGCGGCCAGAACCCCCGAGGCGAAGGCCGTGTCGCACACCGGGCGGGCGTACGACTGGGCACGCGAGGCGCCGTAGATCTGCACCGCGGCCCGGCCCAGGGCGCGGGCGATGGACGAGCAGTGCCGGGCCAGCCGGGGACGGCCGTTGACCGCCTGCTGGAGGTGGGTGAGGACCACCCCCGGGTCCCTGCTCTGCAGCTCGGTCATCAGCCGGTCACGGAGCACGTCCTGCGGAGCACGGGAGACCCTCCTCGCGGGGGGTTCCGCCGCGGCGACGTCGGAGGCGGCCAGCACCGAGCTGGACGGACTGCCCGTCCAGTTGACCCGGGTGACCGCGAGGGTCCCGGAGAGCACCAGGACGACGGGCAGGACGAGGGCGAGAGTGCGGCCGATCCGGCGGGCAGGGCCGCCCCGGTGGCCGCGTCGCGTCTGTGGGGTGGTGGAGTGCTTCACGCGTGTGAGGGTAGCGCCCAGTGATGATTTGGCGACATTCGGTCACTCTTATGGGGGATGAGAAGGTGCTGATTTCCGGGTAACGGGTTGACGAAGCGCCCGCCCGCAAGATCCAACGACGAGATCCGGTGACGAGAAACTACGACGCGACGCGGCGGCACGCACAGCGGCACCAAACGGCAGGGGCCCCGCACGCCGAACGCGCGGGGCCCCTGCCGATGCCGGCGACCGTCGTCAGTCCGACAGCCGCTCACCGGTGGACGTGGAGAACACGTGGATCTCGCCCGGCCGCGGCACGACGTGCAGCGTGGAGCCCTTCTCCGGCACCTGCCGGCCGTTCACCCGGACGACGAGGTCCTTGACCTCGCCGCCGACCTCGGCCGTGCCGTACACGTACCCGTCCGCGCCCAGCTCCTCGACGACGTTCACGGAGACCGCCAGACCGGCCGGCGCGTCCGCGGCGTCCTTGGACAGCGAAGCCGCCACCGTGCCGTTGTGCTCCACCACGTCGAAGTGCTCCGGACGCACACCCACCGTCACCGTACGGTCGCCCCGGTCGGCGGCCGCCGACAGCGCCTCCCGGCTGACCGGCACCACGCTGTTGCCGAACTTCACACCGCCGTCCGTGATCGGCACCTCGACCAGGTTCATGGCCGGCGAGCCGATGAAACCGGCGACGAAGAGGTTCGCCGGCTTGTCGTACATGTTCCGCGGCGAGTCGACCTGCTGCAGCAGACCGTCCTTGAGCACCGCCACCCGGTCGCCCATGGTCATGGCCTCGACCTGGTCGTGCGTGACGTAGACCGTCGTGATGCCGAGACGACGCTGGAGGGACGCGATCTGCGTACGCGTCGACACACGGAGCTTGGCGTCCAGGTTGGACAGCGGCTCGTCCATGAGGAAGACCTGCGGCTCACGCACGATCGCCCGGCCCATCGCCACACGCTGGCGCTGACCACCGGACAGCGCCTTCGGCTTGCGGTCCAGGTACTCGGTCAGGTCGAGGATCTTCGCGGCCTCCTCGACCTTCTGCCGGATCTCCGCCTTCGGCACACCGGCGATCTTGAGCGCGAAGCCCATGTTGTCGGCGACCGTCATGTGCGGATACAGGGCGTAGTTCTGGAACACCATGGCGATGTCCCGGTCCTTCGGCGGCAGGTGCGTGACGTCGCGGTCACCGATGCGGATGGCACCGCCGTTGACGTCCTCCAGCCCCGCGAGCATCCGCAGCGAGGTGGACTTGCCGCAACCGGACGGGCCGACCAGGACGAGGAACTCGCCGTCCTCGATCGCGATGTCGAGCTGGTCGACGGCGGGCTTGTCGGAACCCGGGTAGATCCGGGTCGCCTTGTCGAACGTGACTGTGGCCATGGTGAATGGGCCCCCTTCTACCGGCAGGAACGTGCCGGACGATCCGTTGTAGGAAGGTGGTTGGCGTAGTCCACCGGAGTGAACTGGATCAGGACGGTACCTGGCGTTCACCGGCTCTGTCAGTACCCGGGCCCTGGTGAACTTCGCGGAAATTCCCGGAACACCGACCCGGCACCCTCACTGCCGACCCGCGATCCGGTCCGCCACCCTCGCCAGCCGGGAGGACTCCGTCCCCGGACGGAGGCGCTCGCGCTGGTCGGCGGTGCGATACGTGGCGTACATGCCCTGCACGCCGAGCCAGCGGAAAGGTTCCGGCTCCCACTTGCGGACCTTGTGGTTCACCCAGGGCAGATCCGTCAGCTCCGTCCGGCCGCCCTGTCCGGAATCCCGCAGCACCAGATCGCGCAGGGTACGGGCGGCCAGGTTGGCGGTGGCGACACCCGAACCGACGTAACCGCCGGCCCAGCCCAGCCCCGTGGAACGGTCCAGCGTCACCGTGGCGCACCAGTCACGCGGCACACCGAGCACACCCGACCAGGCGTGCTGGATCCCGACCCCCGCCAGGGACGGGAAGAAGCGGGTGAGGATCTCCCGCAGGGCCTCGACCGTCGCCGGCTGCGTCCGGCCGTCGTTGTCGGTACGCGAACCAAAGCGGTACGGCACCCCCCGCCCGCCCAGCGCGATCCGGCCGTCCGCCGTGCGCTGCGCGTACATGTACGCGTGCGCCATGTCCCCCAGGGTCTCCCGGCCCGCCCAGCCGATCCCCGCCCACTGCTCCTCGGACAACGGCTCCGTCGCGATCATCGAGGAGTTCATCGGCAGCCACGTCCGCCGCTGACCCTTCAGAGACGCCGTGAAACCCTCCGTGCAACGCAGGACGTAAGGCGCACGGACCGTGCCGTAGGGGGTGACCGCGTGCTGGGGACGGATCTCCGTCACCGGCGTCGACTCGTGGATCGTCACCCCGAGCCCCTCCACGACCGCGGCGAGCCCCTTCACCAACTTCACCGGGTGCAGCCGGGCCCCGTGCGGGGTCCAGGCCGAACCGACCGCGTCCGCCACCCGGATCCGCTCCGCCGTCTCCCGCGCACCGTACAGCTCCCGGTCCTTCTCCCCGTACGACACCTCGTGCTCGTGGAACGCCCTCAGCCGCGCCAGCTGCGCCGGGGTCGTCGCCACCTCCAGCACACCACCCCTGTGCACGTCCGCGTCGACACCCTCCGCCCCGGCGACCGCGATCACCTCCGCCACGGTGTCGTTCATCGCCCGCTGCAACCGGACGGCCGCCTCACGACCGTGCAGCTTCGCGTACCGGTCCCGGCCCGCGATCCCGTTGTACAGCCAGCCCCCGTTGCGGCCCGAGGCGCCGTACCCGCAGAACTTCTGCTCCAGCACCGTGATACGGAGAAACGGCGCCGCCTTCTTCAAGTAGTACGCCGTCCACAGCCCCGTATAGCTGCCCCCCACGATCACCACATCGGCCGACGCGTCCCCCGACAGCGGCTCCCGCGCCGGCGGAAGACCGTCGTCCGCGTACCAGAAGGAGATCCCACCGTTCACGACACCGCTCACCGGGCTGCTCATGGCCGGGACGTTAACCCCTGAACCCGGCCAGTGTCTCCTTCGGATTCCATGCTCTTCCCCGCCCCCTGACCAGCGGATAGCAGGCCAGACCGATCAGCACGGCCAGGAAGTGACCGACATCGGTGAACGTCGGCCCCGCGGCCAACGGCAGCCCGAACACGGCCAGCACCCCCAGGAGGTACGCGTACCGCCACGGCACCGCGATCCCGTACCCCACCACCGCGATCACCCCGGCCAGCGCGTAACTCACCCCGATGTCCAGCGTGAACACCGCCGTCCGCGGAGCCACACCCCGGCTGATCGCCTCCAGCAGCACCCCCTCACTGACCAGCGACGCCAGCACATGCGCCAACGCGCACACCGCCAGCCAGCGCACCGTCCCCAGCCACCGCTCCGCCGGCGCGTGGAACACCGTGTACAGCACCGCGTACGGCACCCAGTGACCGCTCTCGATCCACATCGCGCTCGCCACCAGCGCCCGCACCGGATTCCGCGACAACTCGTGCAGGTTCGTCGACCGCCGCCGCAGGAAATGCTCCTCGAACTCCGGCGGCATGTGGTGCAACGCCACCGTCGTGACGAACAGGACCACCAACCACACATAGGTGCCGGGAGCACTGCGGACATACGCCCACACCCCGTTCAGGCCCCGGGAAATTCGCATGAGCCGATTCACGCACGCCACTATCGTCCGACTCGTGATCGACATTCCCGGCGAGCCGGCCCAGGCCCAGGAGACGTACAACGGCGCGGCGGGACGCGCCTTCATCGCCGCCCTCCCGGACCTCGCGGCCGACTTCCTCGATCGCTGGCGGCTCACGCTCGACGGACCCTCCATGAACGGCGTCAGCGCCCTCGTCCTCCCCGTCGTCCGCACCGACGGCCTCCGCGCCGTCCTCAAGCTCCAGCTGCCGGACGAGGAAAGCGAAGGCGAACCGGCCGCCCTGCGGACATGGAACGGTGACGGCGCCGTACGACTCCTCGACCACGACCCGGCCACCGGCACCATGCTCCTGGAACGCCTGGACGAATCCCGGATGCTCGCCCACCTCACCGACACCCGCGAAGCAGTCCTCGTCATCGCCCGGCTCCTGGCCCACCTGACGACCTTCCCCGCCCCGCCCGGCCTGCGCCGCCTCGGCGACCTCACCGAAGCCATGCTCGAACGGACCCCCCGGGCCCTGCGGCGCATCCCCGACCCCGAAGCGCGCCGGACCGTCGCCGACTGCGCCGCCGCCGTCCGCGAGGTCGCCAGCGAACCCGGCGACCGTCTCCTCCACTGGGACCTGCACGACGAGAACGTCCTCGCCGCCGACCGCGCCGACTGGCTCGCCATCGACCCCAAGCCGCCGGCCGGCGACCCCGGATTCGAACTGTGGCCGGCCCTGGACAACCGCTACGACCCGGCCGAGGTCCGCTGGCGCTTCGACGCCATGACCGACGTCCTCGGCCTCGACCGCGACCGGGCCCGCGCCTGGACCCTCGGCCGGCTGCTCCAGAACGCCCTGTGGGATGTGGGGGACGGCCGCCCGATCGAGCCGCGGCAGCTTGAGATCGCTCACCTGCTGACCGCCGGATGACACGAGAAAGCCCAGGCGGGAGCCGGCCCCGCCTGGGCTGGTGGAGCCCCCTGTCGGATTCGAACCGACGACCTACGCATTACAAGTGCGTTGCTCTGGCCGGACTGAGCTAAGGAGGCATCGCGCACTGCGATGCCATGCGCGGAAGCGGGTCCACTGTACACAGAGGCCGTCTCTCCAGGCCATGAAGTTCCGCACTCCACACGCCCTCGTACCCGCGTCGGCGGCGCTGGGGTCAGGGGGTGAGCGCTGTCAGGGTTCCAGGACGACCTTGCCGACGGTTCGGCGCTGTTCCAGGGCCCGGTGGGCGGTGGCCGCTTCGGCGAGGGGGTAGCGGGTGAGGGCCGGGTGGAGGCGGCCTTGGGCGGCCTCGGTGAGGGCGCGCTGCTCCAGCGCGCGCAGGCCGCCGGCTTTCCGGAGCATGGCCGGGCCGAGGACGGACCGGGAGAGGCCTTCGACGTGGTAGCCCTGGCCCTGGGCGATGCCTTCGGCCGACCAGCCGAAGACGAGGTGGTGGCCGTCGGGGCCGAGCAGGGCCACGGCTTCTCGGGCGGTGGTTCCGCCGACGCCGTCGTAGACGATGGTGGCGGGCCGGTCGCCGAGGTGGGCGCGGATCTTGGCGGGCCAGTCGGGGGTGGTGTAGTCGATGGCGAGGTCGGCGCCGTTCGCGTGGACGCGGGCGGTCTTCTCCGGGCCGCCGGCGAGGCCGATCACGTGTGCTCCGGCGTTCTTGGCGTACTGCACGAGCAGGGTGCCGACGCCGCCGGCGGCGGCCGGGACGATCACGATGTCGTCCGGTCCGGGTTCGGCGAACTGGACGATGCCGAGGGTGGTGCGGCCGGTGCCGATCATGGCGACGGCCGCGGCGGGGTCGAGGTTGTCGGGGACGTGGTGGAGGCGTTCGGCGTCGGTGACGGCGCGTTCGGCGTAGCCGCCGGGGGCGACGCCGAGGTGGGCGACGACCCGCTTGCCGAGCCACCGCGGGTCGACGCCGTCGCCGAGGGCGTCCACGGTTCCGGCGACCTCCCGGCCGGGGATGGTCGGCAGGGTGGGGAGTTCGGGGAGGGGGCCCCGGTGTCCTTCCCTCAGGGTCGCGTCGAGCAGGTGGACTCCGGCGGCGGTGACCGTGATGCGTACCTGGCCGGGGCCCGGGGCCGGGTCCGGGACCTCTTCGTAGGTGAGGTTGTCGGCGGGGCCGAAGGCGTGGAGGCGGATGGCGTACATGGGTTCCCCCCGGGAGACGGTGGTGCCGGTGCGGAGTGGTTCCCGGCGGCCTCAGCCTCCGACCTCAAGCGTGCTTGAGGTCAAGGGCGGGTCGGCCGAGGATGAGGGAGACCGCCGTGACCGCGCTGTTGAAGGAGACCTCCGAGAGCACGCCGGGGGCCGCGACCTGGTCGCCGGCGAGGTAGATCCCGTCGCCGCGGTCCAGGGCGGGCCGGTCCCGCCAGGTGCGGCCGGGCAGGTCCACGGCGCCGGTCCGGCCGTCGGAGACGGCTTCGCGTCGCCAGGTGATCCGCTCCCGCCAGCCTCGGAAGCCCAGGTCGAGGAGGTGTTCGGCGCGCGTGACGGCGTCGGCGCGGGTGTCGCGGGGGCCGATGGGGAACTGGCCTTGGAGGAGTTGCTCGCCGGCCGGAGCGAGGGAGGGGTCCTGGGCGGTGAAGCGTTCGATCCAGCCGGGGGTGTCGAGGTCGGAGACGGCGAAGGCGTCGCCGCGCCGGGTGTGCAGGGCGAGGTCGAGGAGGACGGTGCGGCCGCTGGGCCAGGTCAGGGTGTCGTCGCGGAGGAGCCGTGCGGCGGCGGGCAGGGTGGTGGCGACGACGACCGGGGTGTTCTCGGGGAGTTCGTCGACGCGGGCGCCCGTTTCGATGCCTACGCCGAGGTGTGCGGCGTGGGTGGCCATGCGGTGGATGACGGTGCCCCAGCCGCCGCGCGGGTAGTGGGCTTCCGGGGGCAGGGTGGTGGCCCGGCGCAGGCGTTCCTGGACGAAGGCGGCGGAGAGGCTGCCGGGGTCGTGGTGGAAGAGGGCGACGGCGGCGTAGTGGGCGGCGGCTCGTGCGCCTTCCTCGCCGGCGATCGTGGTGGCCCATTGGTGGAAGTCGGTGTCGACGGGGGCGGTGGCGGTGCGGTGGCGGAGGAGCTTGAGCAGGGGGAGGGGTGGGGTGCGGCGCAGGACGCCGCGGTGGTGGAGGCGTAGGCGGGTGGCTTCCAGGGGTGGCAGGGGGGCGAGGGGGCCGATCAGGTCGCGTTGGCCGAGCCAGGTCCAGTGGGGGCCGCCGGCGTAGAGGGCGTGGGGGCCTTCGTTGGTGCGGTAGGGGCCGGTCGCGGTGCGGGCGCGTCCGCCGAGGGTGTGGTGGGCCTCGTAGAGGGTGACCTTGGCGCCGGCCTCGGCGGCGGTGATCGCGGCGGTGAGTCCGGCGAAGCCGCCGCCGATGACGGTGATGTGGTGCATGGGGCCTCCTGGGTCGGTTCACGTCGGTTCACCTGCTCGGGGGTACGACGGTGGGGCGGTGCGGGATGTGACATCCCGTGGGTGTCCCGGTGTGTCCCCGTGTGCGTCTCGGTGTTTTCCCAGGTCCGGGGGATTGTCAGTGGTGGGGTGCAGCATGGGGGCATGGTGAGGCGAGTGACGGGCGCGGGGTCGGGCGCGGGCGGGGACGCGGCGCAGGTGAAGGGTGCGCGGCGGCCGGAGGTGCGGTTGCCCGCGTTGGAGCCGTGGGCTGAGGGGGAGTTGGAGCCGGACGGTGACTATGACGGGGTGGAGTTCCGGGAGCTGGATCTGAGCGGGCAGGAGGGGGCCGGCGCCCGGTTCATGGACTGTGCGCTGACGGGCTGCGCGGTGGACGGGACGGCGTTGGGGCGGGCTCGGGTGCTGGACTCGGTGCTGACCGGACTGCGCGGGGTGGGGACGCAGTTGGCGGAGGCGACGTTCCGTGACGTGGAGCTGGTCGACGCGCGTCTGGGCGGGATTCAGCTGCATGGCGCGGTGCTGGAGCGGGTGGTCGTCCGGGGCGGCAAGATCGACTGTCTGAATCTCCGTGAGGCCCGTCTGAAGGATGTCGTGTTCGAGTCCTGTGTGCTGGTGGAACCGGATTTCGCGGGGGCGCGGCTGGAACGGGTGGAGTTCGTCGACTGTGCGGTGAAGGGTGCCGACTTCGGCGGTGCCACGTTGCGGGACGTGGATCTGCGGGGTGCCGCTCCCCTGGAGATCACGCGGGGTCTGGACCGGCTGTCGGGTGCGGTGGTCAGTACGGGGCAGCTGCTGGATCTGGCGCCGGTGCTGGCGGCGGCGTTGGGGATCCGGGTGCTGTGACGGTCGCGGGTGGGCGGCCGGGGGCGGGGTGTGACGGCCGGCGGCTCAAGTGCGCTGGGTCCACGGACTACGCGGGCGCCCGTACCGGCACCCTGCAGGCCGCGGCCGACCTGTACGGCTCGGGCAGCGCGGAGTACAAGGCGGTGGCGGCGGCCTGGACCGCCGTGAACGTCAAGTAACCCGCTCCGCGGGGCAGTCGGCCGGCCGGGCCGCCCGTCGTCACGGGTGGTCCGGCCGGCCGTCGCCGTACAGCCAGTCCTTCCAGATCCCGGTGAAGTCCTCTTCCGGGGCCTTCTCCTCGACGTACTCGGTGAAGTCGGCGGTGCTCGCGCTGCCGTGGCGGTGGTCGGCGGCCCAGCCCTGGATGATGTCGTAGAAGGTGTCGTCGCCGGTCTTCTGCCGGATCTTGTGCAGGACCATCGCGCCGCGGTCGTAGACGGGGGTGTCGGAGATGTGCGCGGCACCGGACGGTGTCGCCGGCGGGTACGCCCAGAGGTCCTCGCGGTCGCTCTCGTAGAGGCGGGTGAAGGTCTGCTGGACGGTGGGCCCGTCGTGGTCCTCCTTGTACAGCCACTCCGCGTACTGCGCGAAGCTCTCGTTCAGCCACATGTCCCGCCAGGTGCGGGGCGTGACCGAGTCGCCGTACCACTGGTGGGCGAGTTCGTGCACCAGGGTCGAGGTGTCGAACTGGTCGGCCGGGAAGACGGGGCGGTTCTGGGTCTCCAGGGCGTACTCGATGTCGTCGGGGCGGTCGACGATCACGCCGGCCGAGGAGAACGGGTACGGCCCGAAGTTGTACTCCGCCCAGTCGAGTATCTCGGGGATCTTCCCCAGCACCTCGGCGCTTCCCTCGGCCTCGGCGGGGTCGACGGCGGTGAGGACGGGCAGGCCGCGCGGGCCGGAGGTGCGGGTGATCTCGTAGTGGCCGATGGCGACGGTGGCGACGTAGCTCGCCATGGGCTCGGCGGTGTGCCAGTGGTAGGAGGTACGGCCGCCCCGTGTGCGCTGCTCCTTCAGCTCGCCGTTGGAGACGGCCTGCAGGCCCTTCGGGACGGTGACCGTGATGTCGTAGGCGGCCTTGTCGGAGGGGTGGTGGTTGCCGGGGAACCAGGCCATGGAGCCGACGGGTTCGCCGACGGCGAGGGCGCCGTCGGCGGTGGGCAGCCAGCCCTCGTGCGCGCCGTCGGGGTCGGTGAGGGTGCGTGGGGTGCCCGAGTAGCGGACGGTGGCGCGGAAGGTCTCGCCCTTGCCGAGGTCGTCGTGGGGGCGGACGGTGAGTTCCTGGCCGGTGCGGCTCCAGCGGACGTCCCTGCCCTCGACGCGGACCGAGTCGACGTGCAGTCCGGCGAGGTCGAGGTCGAAGGCGGACAGGTCCCGGGTGGCCCGGGCGGTGATGACCGCGGTGCCGGTGAGCCGGCGGCCGGACGGGGTGTAGTCCAGGGTGAGTGCGTAGTGGTCGACGTCGTAGCCGCCGTTGCCGGCCTTAGGGAAGTACGGGTCGTGTACGCCGGAACCACCCGGGGTGCCCCGCACACCGCCGTCGCACGCGGTGCCCGTGAGGGCGAGGGCGAGTATGGCGGCGAGGCCCGGGACAAGGCGTACGGATCTGGACATGTCAGTGATCTTAGGCGGGCCGGGCGGGCCGGGGACGGGGTTCGGCGGGCCTGGGTCGGGGTTCGGCGGGCCTGGGTCGGGGTCCGGTGGGCCGGAGGCGGGGTCCGGCGGGGTGAGGGCAGGGGCCGGTGGACCGTGGGCGGGGTTCGGTGGGGCGGCGTGACACCATCTCCTCCGTGCTCGACATCGGCTACGCCCTCTCCAACCGGTTCCCGGACCCTCCGCAGACCGACTACCGCCACGCGGACGTGCACGCGCTGCGGTACGACCTGTTCTGCGGGGACGTGTATCTCGCGGACACCGAGACCGACCGGGAACTGTCCACAGCCTGGGGATGGGTGCCGGTGCTCGACTTCGCGTGGGCGCTGTGCGACATCGCCGAACGGCTGGACCGGGACCCGATGGGCTCCCGCGCCGCCCGGCCGCAGCGGGCGGAGCTGGACTTCACCGAGTCCACCGACCGGATGCTCTTCGAGCGCCGCTTCGGCTGGGTCGACATCACCGCCGACTGGATGCCGGCGGAGGAGTCTCCGCTGGCCTTCTCCCACGGCGAACTGCGCCGCGAGGCCCGGGACTTCCTCCACGACCTGCTCGCGGACCTGACCGACCTGCACGAGGACCTGGCGGAGAACCCGGCGATCTGGACCCTCCAGGCCCGCTTCCCACGGGTGCCGTAGCCCGCCCGTGGAGGGAGACTCCCGGGCGGAGGCCCCGGGCGAAGGCCCCCGGCGGGTGCCGGGGGCCTTCACGTCTCGGCCGTCGCTCGGGCGGTGACGCGGAGTCGGTCAGACGTTGACGCCGAAGTCCTGGGCGATGCCCACCAGGCCCGAGGCGTAGCCCTGGCCCACCGCGCGGAACTTCCACTCCGCGCCGTTGCGGTACAGCTCGCCGAAGACCATGGCCGTCTCGGTGGCCGCGTCCTCCGACAGGTCGTAGCGCGCGATCTCGGCGCCGCCGGCCTGGTTGATGATGCGGATGTAGGCGTTGCGGACCTGGCCGAAGTTCTGGCCGCGGTTCTCCGCGTCGTAGATGGAGACCGGGAAGACGATCTTGTCGATGTCGGCCGGGAGGGCGGCCAGGTTGACGTTGATCGCCTCGTCGTCGCCCGCGCCCTCGCCCGTGCGGTTGTCGCCGGTGTGGACGATCGAGCTGTCCGGGGTCTGCTTGTTGTTGAAGAAGACGAAGTGGGCGTCCGAGTAGACCTTGCCCTGACCGTTCACCGCGATGGCGGAGGCGTCCAGGTCGAAGTCCGTGCCGGTGGTGGTGCGGACGTCCCAGCCGAGACCCACGGTGACGGCGGTCAGGCCCGGAGCCTCCTTGGTGAGCGAGACGTTTCCGCCCTTGGACAGGCTTACTGCCATGGTTCGGGGGTCCTTCCCTCGTTGCGTTACGCGGTGCGTGTCGAAGCTACAGCTACCCCTATGAACGTCGAAGGGCCTCCCCAAGGTTCCGGCGCCCTTTACCTTTTTTACCAACGGCAAATCGGGGTGACGTGAGCGGGACGCAGCCGGGAACATGGAGCGCATGTCCGGTCCCTATGTCATCCGTGGCTCCGTCTCCCTCCCGGAGGCCGAGCTGATGTGGCGTTTCTCCAGGTCGTCGGGGCCCGGTGGACAACACGTCAACACCAGCGACTCCCAGGTGGAGCTGCGCTTCGACCTCGCCCGCACCGAGGCGCTGCCCCCCGTGTGGAAGGAGCGGGCGCTCCAGCGGCTGGCCGGCCGCCTCGTCGACGGGGTGGTGTCCGTACGGGCCTCGGAGCACCGCTCGCAGTGGCGCAACCGCGAGGCCGCCGCCGTACGTCTCGCCGCGCTCCTCGCCGAGGCCAGCGCGCCGCCGCCGAGGCCGCGCAAGCCGACCCGCATCCCGCGGGGTCTGAACGAACGCCGGCTGCGGGAGAAGAAGCAGCGCGCGGAGACGAAGCGGGGCCGTTCGGGACGGGACTGGGGATAGCGGGACCGCGGCCGGGGCGGTGGTCTGTCACAACTCCGGGTTCCGGATCGTCAGGGTGGTGCGGCAGCACCGGGACCCCGGGAACGACGACGGAGAGGCCGGACCACCCATGACCGACAACGACTTTCTCGCCGAGCGGTTCGAGGCCTGTCGGGGACACCTGCGGGCCGTCGCCTACCGGATGCTCGGCTCCGCAGCCGAGGCGGAGGACGCCGTCCAGGAGGCCTGGTTCCGGCTGAGCCGGTCCGACACCCGGGAGGTGGAGAACCTCGGCGGCTGGCTGACGACCGTCGTCGGCCGGGTCTGCCTCGACATGCTGCGTTCCCGCCGCACCCGGGGCGAGGAGCCCCTGGAGAGCTGGCGGCCCGCGCCCTCCGCCGAGCCGGACCCCGCGCAGGACGCCGTACTCGCCGACTCCGTCGGGCTGGCCCTGCTCGTCGTCCTCGACACGCTCTCGCCGGCCGAGCGGCTGGCCTTCGTGCTGCACGATCTGTTCGGGGTGCCGTTCGAGGAGGTGGCCCGCATCCTCGGGCGCAACGCGGCCGCGGCGCGGCAGCTCGCCAGCCGGGCCCGGCGCCGGGTGCGGGGCGTGGAGGCGCCGGAGGCGGACCTGGCCCGGCAGCGGGAGGTGGTCGACGCCTTCCTGGCCGCGGCGCGGGGCGGTGACTTCGACGGGCTGCTCATGGTGCTCGACCCGGACGTGGTGGCCCGTACCGAGGCGGGCGTGAACAGCGGTGCGGCCCGGGTCGCCGCCGGTGCGGCGAGCTTCGCCCACCTGGCGCGCGTCGCGCGCCCGGTGCTGGTGGACGGTGCGACCGGCCTGGCCGTGTTCGCCGACGGCCGCCCGGAGCGGGTCCTGGCCTTCGCCTTCGTCGCCGACCGCATCTCGGTGATCGACATCGTCACCGACCCGTCGCGGCTGGCGGAGCTGACCGTCGAGGAGGTCTAGGTCACAGGGCCGGCACGCCCACCGTCCGGCCGCCGCCGGTCTCCCCGTTCGTACGGGCCGCCGGTGCGCTCCCCGCGGTGGCTGCCCGGCCGCCGGTCCGCTCCCGCAGCCAGCCCTCAGCCCAGCTGCCCGTACCGGCCGCCCGGGAGGCGCAGCCCGGCCGCCGGCCTCCCCGCAGTGGCCGTTCGGCCCGGTCGCCGGTCGGAACCCGCGGCGGGCGTTCGGCCCCGCTGTCCACCGGATCCCCGCAGTGGCCGTTCGGCCCGGTCGCCGGTCGCCCCCGCAGCGCACGCGCGGCCCGGCCACCGGTCGGACCTCGCGGCGAACGCGAAGCCCGGCCGCCGGTCGGACCTCGCGGCGAACCCGCACCCCGGCCGCCGGTCCGCTCCCGCAGCGAGCCCTCAGCCCAGCTGCCGGTACCGGCCGCGGAAGTACAGCAGTGGACCCCCCTCGGCGCTGGGCACCCGGGCGGTGAGGACGCGGCCGATGACGAGGGTGTGGTCGCCGGCGGTCACCCGCTGCTCGGTGCGGCACTCCAGGGTGGCCAGCGCGCCCCCGACCAGCGGGGCGCCGGTGGCCTCGCCGCGGGCGTAGGGGATGTCCTCGAAGAGTAGCCGGTCGCTGATGCGGCCCTTCATGGCGAAGCGGCCCGCGATGTGCCGCTGGCTCTCGGCGAGGACGGACACCGCCCACAGGGGCTGCTCCTCCAGCAGGTCGTCCATGCGGGCGCCGGTGCGCAGGCTGACCAGGACCAGCGGCGGGTCGAGGGAGACCGACATGAAGGCGGTCGCGGTCATGCCGACGTCCTCCATGCCCGGCGCCTCGGGGTCGTCCGGGTCGAGCGGCGGTTCCTGCGCGGTGACCAGGACCACGCCCGCGGCCAGCCGGGACATCGCGGCCCGGAACTCGTCGTTGCTCACCCCCTCAGCATGCCCGGTGGGCAGGGGGGCGGTGGGGGAGGGAGTCTTCAGCACGCCGGAAACGCTAGTCTCCGCCGCACGCGGGCCGCATCCGCCCTCCGCCCGAGCCGGGTCCTAGGACCAACGGCGCACACGGCGCGACGAGCGCGCATGGGGTGTGCACGAAGCGTGCATGATGGGGGCGCATCCGCACGCTGTGCGTTCAGTAAACGCACAGGCAAAACGCAGAAACTCCACTCAATTGTTCACGTTCTCCTGTGACTTGAGTCACAAGGGCAAGGAATTGTTGACCCTGTGTACCGAGTGGGCAGCGCGCTGTGATTCAGTGGCGGGACAACCCTTCATTCGCTGCGAGGTCTCGGGGGGAGGGGCGAGCATGGAGACCGAGTCGGAGCCCTATGTCCGTCTTGCATCCCTGCGGCAGCTGCACCAGGTCATGGCCGACATGAACACGGCGCGCAGCCTGGCGGACACTCTGCAGACCGTCGCCGACGGCGCCGTCGGCGCTCTCGGGTACGAGATGGCGGCGGTGAACCTGGTACGGCAGGACGGCGATCTCGTGGTCGCCGCCTTCTCCGGCAACTCCGCCGCCGAGGCCCTGATCACCGGCCGGGTCGGCTCCCGCGAGTCCTGGGACCGGCGGCTGAACATGGGCGAGCGCTGGGGCGACCTCGTCTTCATACCGCACACCGAGGGCTGGGTCCTGGACGACGACGACGTCCCCCAGTGGTACACCGACGGGCCCGCGCCGCGCTTCGAGGACGAGTGGCACCCCTCCGACCGGCTCTTCGCGCCCATGTACACCCCCGGAGCGCAGGGCAGTAACTGCGGCGAGCTGCTCGGCGTCATATCCGTCGACCGGCCGCGCAACGGCCGCCGTCCCGGCGCCTGGGGCCGCGAGGCCCTGCAGATGTACGCCTTCCAGGCCGCCATCGCGATCAGCAACGCCCGCCTGCGCGCCAACATGCAGCGCGCCCTGGTCCGCCTGGAGCGCGAGCAGCAGGCCCTGCGCGCCAGCGAGGAATCCTTCCGGCAGGCCTTCGAGTACGCCCCCTCCGGCATGGCCATCGCCGAGATGGGCGGTGACCAGCACGGCCGCATCCTGCGCACCAACGACGCCCTGTGCCGGCTGCTCGGGCGCCCCGCCTCCGCGATGCGCCGCTACTCCTTCGCCGACCTCGTCCACCCGGAGGACATCGGCACCCTGCTGCGGACCTCGGCGGAGGGCGGGCGCGCGGAGCTGCGGCTCGGCCGCCGGGACGGCAGCTACGTCTGGGTGTCCCTGCGCAACAGCGTCGTCGCGGACGCCGCCGACGGCCCCCGCTTCCTCCTCAGCCACGTCGAGGACATAGAGGAGCGCAAGCGGCGCGAGCTGCAGCTCGCGCACCGTGCCTCCCACGACTCGCTGACCGGGCTGCCGAACTCGGCCGAGCTGCGCTCGCGCCTGTCGGCCCGGCTCTGCCGGCGCCCCGCCCACGCCGGCGCCGCGGAGTCCCTGGACGCCGCCTACAGCCACCCGGTCTTCGACGTCCCGGCCGGCCACGGCTTCGACTTCGCGCCGGGCACGGAGGGCTACGACGCCTACGACCACCACGTGCACACCGTCGCCCCCGAGGAGGGTCGCGACGACGGCACCAAGGGCCTCGCGGTGCTCTTCTGCGACCTCGACGGCTTCAAGTCGATCAACGACCGGTTCGGGCACAACGCGGGTGACGCGGTCCTCATCGAGGTCGCACGGCGGCTGAGCAACGGCGTCCGGGACGGTGACACGGTCGCCCGGCTCGGCGGCGACGAGTTCGTGATCCTCGCCGACGGCCTCGGCCGGGCCGACGCCCAGGACCTCGCCGTACGGCTGCGCAACGAGATCATCCAGCCGATCCGGGCCGAGGGCCGGGCGGTCCGGGTGGGCGCCAGCTTCGGCATCGGGTGGGCGCACTGCGGGATGACGGCGGACGAGGTGCTGAAGTCCGCTGACGAGCGGATGTACGTAGAGAAACGATCTCGTCCCAAACAGCACCGCCGCGCCGGATGAAGCGCAGGTCAGCGAGTTGACGCGGTTCGGGTCACCCGTTTGGGCCAGTGAGAGCGGGTAGGCTCGCCATTCCACACCCGTACCGCATCCGCCCGCACCTGTTGAGGAGTACCAAGGGATGACGCCCGGCGACAACGGCGCGAGCACGCCCGAGGACGACGACCCGTTCGGCTACCTGTACGCAGATGGCCAGGCACGGGGAGCCCAGCCGCCGTCCGGCGGTTACGGCTACCCGAACTCGGTCAGCAGGGTGCGCAGCGTCGGCGAACGCAGCTACGGCGCGCAGCGGGCCCCGTACGGTGCGCAGCCGGCCGCCCCGCCGCAGCAGGGTGCCTACGGCCAGCCGAGCGCCCACTACCAGGCGCCGGAGACCCTTCCCGGCGGCGCCCCGTCCTCCCGCCGCTCCGCGCCCCCCGCGCCCGGCCGCCGCGGCCCCAACACCAAGGGCCTGCTGATCGGCGCGATCGCGGTGGTCGCCGCGGTCGTCATCGGCATCGGCGTCGCGATGATCAACGGCAACACGGACGACGACTCCGGCAACGAGGCCCAGCCGACCCCGACCCAGTCCCAGAGCGCCAAGCCGAGCCCGTCGGGGAGCGGTTCGGCGGCGCCGGGAGAGCTGCCGAAGTCGGACGCGGCCGCCCTCCAGCTGGCCGGCGGCGCGGCCAAGGCCACGGACGTACCGGGCGCGAAGGCGGCCGGCGGCGCCTATGTGACCGGCTTCAACCAGACCGGTTCCTCGATCACCTGGACCGTGAACGGCATTCCCGAGGCCGGCAAGTACAGCGTCTTCGTCGGCTACAGCGTCCCCGGCAAGGACGCCACGGCCACCCTCACGGTCAACGGCACGGCGTCCAACACGCCCGTCGGACTGAAGAACTGGGCGGAAGCCTCGGAGGGCAGCTACGACAAGGGCTGGACGAAGACCTACAGCTGGGTCCAGCTGAACAAGGGAACGAACACCGTCAAGCTCTCCTGCGAGCAGGGCAATCAGTGCGATGCCCTGATCGACCAGATGTGGCTGGTGAAGGGCTGGGTCAATTCCAGCGGCTGAGGTGCCGGCGCCGCAGCCGGTGGTGGGGTGCGCGAACTCCGAGCACGGTCATGCCGCGGCTACCGTCACGCGCTCCAGAAGCTTCTCGTAGGTCCCGGGATCGAACTCGCCCGCTGTCGAGGACCGTACCGTCGCCGTCGCCAGGGCGACCGCGCGGGCGAGGCGGTCCGGCCAGGGGAGGCGGTCCAGCAGGCCCGACAGCAGACCGGCCACCGCCGAATCGCCGGCGCCGGTCGGGTTGCCGTGGACGCGGGTCGGCGGGGCGGCGCGCCAGCGGCCCTCGGGGGTGACGGCGAGCAGGCCGTCCGCGCCGAGGGAGGCGACGACCGTGTGGGCGCCGCGCCGGCGGGCGTCCTGGGTGGCGCGCAACGGCTCGTGGGAGCCGGTCAGTTCGGCCAGTTCGTCCGCGTTGGGCTTGATGATGTCGGGTCGGGCCGCGACCCCGCGGCGCAGCGGCTCGCCGCCGGTGTCCAGCAGCACCGGGACGCCGGCCGAGCGGGCGGCGCGGACCAGGTTGGCGTACGCCCCCACCGGCACCCCCGGCGGCAGGCTGCCGCACAGGGCCACCGCCGAGGCGGCGGGCAGCAGTTCGCCGTACCGGTCCAGGAAGGTGCCCCACTCGGCCGGGGTGATCTGCGGGCCGGGCTCGTTCAGCTGGGTGGTGTCGCCCGACAGTTCGTCGACCACGGCTATCGTGCGCCGGCTCGCCCCGGCGACCGGCACCAGCGCGTCCGTCAGACCGGGGGTGCCCGCCAGCCGCTCGTGCACCTCCCGGCCGGTGCCGCCGCCCGCGAACCCGGTGACCGTCACCTCGTGCCCGAGCGCGGCCAGCACCCGCGCGACGTTCACGCCCTTGCCGCCCGGCCGTTGGGCGACCTCCGAGACCCGGTGCGAGGCGTGCGGACGCAGCGACGGCACGCGGTAGGTGATGTCGAGAGCGGTGTTCAGCGTGACCGTGAGGATCACCCGGGCCGACCTCCCTCGAAGTTGCCGCGCCTGTCTCGGTTTCCGGGGTCACGATCATGCCAAAGAGACGGCGGTCGGCCCAGAGCGCGGGCCGGCCACCGTCTCCTCGACGCCGGTACGGATCAGGGCAGTTGGGGCGCTACCACCCATTCGCCCTGCCGCATCACGCCCTTCAGCGCGAAGTCCGCGTCCAGCAGGACCAGGTCGGCGTCCTTGCCGGGCTCCAGGGAGCCGATGCGGTCGGACAGGCCGAGCAGGCGGGCCGGGGTGGCGGAGAGGGCCCGTACGGCGTCCTCCACCGGGAGCTTGTCGACGGTCACCGCCCGCCGGAAGGCGCGGTCCAGGGTGAGTGTGGAGCCGGCGATCGAACCGCCCTCGACCAGCCGGGCCACGCCCTCGCTGACCTCGACCTGCAGCGGGCCGAGCAGGTAGCGGCCGTCGCCGGCGCCGGCCGCGTCCATGGCGTCGGTGATGAACGCGACCCGGTCCGCGCCCGCGTGACGGAACGCCAGTTCCAGGGCGGCGGGGTGCAGGTGGACGCCGTCGTTGATCAGCTCGACCGTGACCCGCTCGTCCTCCAGCAGGGCGGCGATCGGGCCGGGCGCGCGGTGGTTCAGGGCGGGCATGGCGTTGAAGAGGTGGGTGGCGACCGTGGCGCCCGCGTCGATCGCCTCGGCCGTCTGCTCGTAGCTGGCGTCCGTGTGCCCGATCGCCGCGATGACGCCGTGCTCGGCGAGCAGCCGTACGGAGTCGATGCCGCCGGGCAGTTCGGCGGCGAGGGTGACCATCGTCGCCTTGCCGCGCGCGGCGTCGATCAGCTTGCGGACCTCGGCCGGGTCGGGGTGGCGCAGCAGCGCCTCGGAGTGGGCACCCTTGCGGCACGGGGAGATGAACGGCCCCTCGAAGTGGATGCCCGCGATGTCGCCCTGCTCGGCCAGCTCGCTGAGCAGGCCGGCCTGGCCGACCAGCAGGTCCATCTCGTCGGTGACGGTGGAGGCGACGAGGGTGGTGGTGCCGTGCGCGCGGTGCGTGCGGATGGCCTGGAGGATGTCGTCCGCCGTGCCGGAGAAGGAGGCTCCGCCTCCGCCGTGGTTGTGGAGGTCGACGAAGCCGGGGACCAGCCAGTGGCCGGTGACGTCGACGACCTCGGCGCCGGCCGGTGCGGTGCCGGCGATGCGCCTGCCGTCCACGGCCACCTGGCCGTTGGGCACCGTTCCGGTGGGGAGCACCACGTTCGCGCCGGTGAGCAGCAGGGTTTCCCGCTCGGTTGCCATCAGGTGCTTACCTCCGGAGTCGTAGGAGTGGCTGTCAGCAGGTCCTGTGCGAGCAGTCCCGCGCCCAGGCAGCCGGCGGTGTCGCCCAGCGCGGCGGGGACGACGGCCGGCAGTTTCTGGAAGGTGACCCGGCGCCGGACGGCGTCCCGCAGGGGCTGGAACAACACTTCCCCCGCCTCGGCCAGCCCGCCACCGATGATCAGCGTGCCGGGGTCCAGCAGAGTGAGGGCGGTGACCAGTCCGTCGGCGAGCGCGTCGACCGCCTCCCGCCACACCCGGACGGCGTCGGGGTCGCCGGACGCGACGGCTCGCGCGCAGTCCGCGGCGTCCGCGTCCGGGTCGCCGCAGGCCGCCGCCCAGGCCTCGCTGACGGCGGACGCGGAGGCGTACCGTTCCAGGCAGCCGCGCTGCCCGCACGGGCAGGGGGCGCCGCCGGGCCGTACGACGACGTGGCCGATCTCGCCCGCGAACCCGTGCGCGCCGGCCTCCACCCGCCCGTCGATGCCGATGGCGCCGGCGATCCCGGTGCCCAGCGGCACGAACAGGAACCGGTCCGTGCCGCGGCCGGCGCCGATCCGGCCCTCCGCGAGGCCGCCGGTGCGCACGTCGTGGCCGAGGGCGACGGGCACCCGGAGCCGGTCGGCGAGCAGGTCGCGCAGGGGTACGTCGCGCCAGCCGAGGTTGGCGGCGTAGACGGCGGTGCCGGTGTGCTCGTCGACGATGCCGGGGACCGCGATGCCGGCCGCGCCGGCGCTCTCGCCGTAGTGCTCGACGCCGTGGGCGTGCAGTTCGGCGGCGAAGTCGAGGATGCCCGCGAGCACGGCCTCGGGGCCGCGGGCGCGGCCGGTGGCACGGCGGGCGCGGTGGAGCAGTGCGCCGTCGTCGCCGACGAGGGCGGCCTTCATCCCGGTACCGCCCACGTCGAGGGCGATGACATGTCTCACCACGGGGCCTAGTGTGACCCTCCCACCCGGGAGAGGTCTAGTCCACTCACGTGGTGTAGACCTTATGTGTCCATTTGTTGAACGGTCAGACAGCAGGGTTGGGGCTTTGAGGGTGCGTCGGCGAACGGCAGGAACGATCGCGGTGGTGTCCGCGCTGGGCATGACGGCGGTGCTCGGCGGCTGCGGGAGCACGGGCTCCTCCGACGTCACCCTCAGACTGGTCGCGGCCGACTACGGCGACTCGCCCGCGAACAGCTCCAAGAAGTACTGGGACGCCCTGGCCAAGGAGTACGAGAAGCAGCACTCGGGCGTGAAGGTCGAGGTCAGCGTCTACTCCTGGAACGACGTCGACCGCAAGGTCAAGGAGATGGTCGACGCCGGCCACGCCCCCGACATGGCCCAGATCGGCGCCTACGCCGACTACGCCGCGGCGGGCAAGCTCTACCCGGCCTCGGACCTGCTCTCCATCCGTACCCAGGCCGACCTCCTCTCCCAGCTCTCCGACGCCGGCCAGTGGCAGCACACCCAGTACGGCATCCCGTTCGCCGCCTCCACCCGGGTGCTCTTCTACAACAAGACCCTCTTCGCCAAGGCCGGCATCACCCCGCCCACCAGCTGGGACGACCTCGCCGCCGACGCGAGGGCCCTCAAGGACAAGGGCGTGAAGTACCCGTACGCCCTGCCGCTCGGACCGGAGGAGGCCCAGGCCGAGACCATGCAGTGGCTGCTCAGTGGCGGCAGCGGCTACACCGACGAGATCGGCACCTACACCATCGACTCCGCGGCGAACGTGGAGACCTTCACCTGGCTCAAGGACGAGCTGGTCGGCAAGGGACTGACCGGCCCGGTCGCCCCCGGCAAGCTCAACCGCGCGGACGCCTTCGCCGCGTTCGCCGACGGCCAGGTCGGCATGCTCAACGGCCACCCCACGCTGATCCAGCAGGCGTCCAAGAAGGGCGTGAAGTTCGGCATGGTGCCGATGCCGGGCCGCACCGGCAAGGCCAGGGCCTCCATGGGCGTCGCCGACTGGATGATGGGCTTCAGGCAGAACGGCCACGCCGACCAGATCGGCGACTTCCTCGACTTCGTCTACACCGAGAAGAACGTCCTCGACTTCTCCCGGGAGTACGGGCTGCTGCCGGTCACCGGCTCCGCCTCCAACACGATGGACGCGTCGAACGCGCCCTCGGACAAGGCCCTGCGTCCCTTCCTGGAGCAGCTGCCCACCTCCGAGCTGTACCCCGTCGGCAAGACCTCCTGGGCGGCGATCAGCGCGGCCGTCAAGCAGAACATCGGCCAGGCCGTCGCCCCCGGCGGCAACCCCGCCGGCGTCCTGACCCGCCTGCAGTCGTCGGCCACGGCGGCCGACAGCACCAACGCGGGCTAGGACCGACCGCCCGATGTCAGCGCCCGCCGCTACGGTGGCGGGCATGGAACTGGGCACCCGCGAAAAAGCCATCCTCGCGCTGGAGCGCCGGACCTTCCCCGGCCCCGGCGCGAAGGAACGGGCCATCCGCGAGGAGCTCGACCTGACCCCCGTCCGCTACTACCAGCTCCTCAACGCCCTCCTGGACGACGAGCGCGCCCTGGCCCACGACCCCGTCACGGTCCACCGCCTCCGCCGCATACGCGAGGCCCGCCGCGCGGAGCGCTGAGGAGTGGACCGGGCCCCTCCTGGATAGGGTCGCCGTATGGGCACCCACTCCACGGACCCCCGGCACCCCCTTCCGGCCCCGCGCACCCGAGCCGGCCGGGACGGACTCGACGCACTGCTGGCCAAGCCCGGCACCGCGCTCGTAGGCCTCGACTTCGACGGCACGCTCGCCCCCATCGTCGCCGACCCCGAACAGGCCCGCGCGCACCCCGGCGCCGTACCCGCGCTCGCCGCGCTCGCACCCCGGGTGGCCTCCGTGGCCGTGATCACCGGCCGCCCGCCCGAGGTAGCGGTCCGCCACGGCGGCTTCGCCGGCGTCCCCGGTCTGGAGCACCTCACCGTCCTCGGCCACTACGGCGCCGAACGCTGGGACGCGGCCACCGGCGAGGTCACCGCGCCGCCCCCGCACCCCGGCGTGGCCGCCGTCCGCGCCGAGCTGCCCGCAGTGCTCCGGCGCGCCGGAGCCGGCGAGGGCGCGTGGATCGAGGAGAAGGGCCGGGCGCTCGCGGTACACACCCGCCGTGCCGCCGACCCGCAGGCCGCGTTCGAGGCCCTGCGCACCCCCCTCACCGACCTCGCCGCCCGGCACGGCCTGATCGTGGAGCCCGGCCGCATGGTCCTGGAGCTGCGCCCGCCCGGCATGGACAAGGGCGTGGCCCTCCTCGACCACGCCCGCGCCCTGAAGGCCGGCAGCGTCGTCTACGCCGGCGACGACCTCGGCGACCTGCCCGCCTTCGCCGCCGTCGAGGAACTCCGCGCCGAGGGCACCCCCGGCCTGCTGGTGTGCAGCGGCAGCACCGAGGTCACGGAACTGTCCGAACGCGCCGACCTGGTGGTGGACGGCCCGGAGGGCGTCGTGGACCTCCTCAGGACACTGGCCACCCAGCTCGGCTGACCGCTCGGCCCGGCTGTGAGGCCAGTCCGGCTGGGACGTTGGCCCCGCTGGGACGTCGGCCCCGCTGTGAGGCCGGCGCGGCTGCGAGGCCGGCTCGGCCCGACGGGTCAGCGCGGCTGAGAGGTCAGCGCCTCAAGCTGGTCCAGGAACCACCGGGCCGGCGGCAGCGCGGTCGCCGCGGCCGCGAGCCGCTTCGAGCGTTCCGCCCGTTCGCCGGCCGGCAGGGTCAGCGCCTCGTGCAGGGCCCGCGCCGTCCCGCCGATGTCGTACGGGTTCACCGTGAACGCGTCCTCGCCCAGCTCCTCGTACGCCCCCGCCTCCCGCGACAGCACCAGCGCGCAGCCCGCGTCGGAGACGACCGGGACCTCCTTGGCGACCAGGTTCATGCCGTCGCGGATGGGGTTCACCAGGGCCACGTCGGCCAGCCGGTACGCGGCCAGGGAGCGGGCGAAGTCGTCCTTCACGTGCAGCACGACCGGCGTCCAGCCCGCCGTGCCGTACCGCTCGTTGATCCCGTCCGCGACCCGCCGCACCTCGGCGGTGTAGTCGCGGTACACGGCGAGGTCCTGCCGGGACGGGTAGGCGAAGGCCACGTGGACGACCTTCTCCCGCCACTCGGGGTGGTCCTCCAGCAGCTGCTCGTACGCCAGCAGCCCGCGCACGATGTTCTTGGACAGCTCGGTGCGGTCCACCCGGACGATCGTCTTCCGGCCCTCCCCGATCTCCTCCCGCAGCGCCGCCATCCGCTCGTCCACGTCCGGCCGGTGCGCCCGCTCGCGCAGGAAGTCGGCGTCCGCGCCGAGCCCGTGCACCCCGATCCGGGTGCCGGACGGGATGCCGGGCCCGAGCACCGCGTGACAGCAGTCGGTGAACGCGTCCGCCCACCGCCGGGTCAGGAACGCCGCCCGGTCGGCACCGAGGATGCCGCCGAGCAGCTCCGCCGCGATGTCGTCGGGCAGGACACGGAAGTAGTCCGGCGGCGCCCACGGGGTGTGCGAGAAGTGGCCGATGCGCAGGTCGGGGCGGAGCCGGCGGAGCATCCGGGGGGCGAGGGCCAGGTGGTAGTCCTGGATCAGCACCGCCGCGCCCTCGGCGGCCTCCTCCGCCAGCGCCTCGGCGAACGCCCGGTTGTAGGCCTCGTACGACCCCCACTGCCGGCGGAACTCCGCGTCGAAGACCGGCTCCAGCGGGGTCTGGTACAGCATGTGGTGGACGAACCACAGCACCGAGTTGGCGATCCCGTTGTACGCCTCGGCGTGCACGCTCGCGTCGATGTCGAGCATCCGCACCCGCTGCCCGCCGGTGTCCTCGGCCGGCAGCAGCCCGCCGTCCGCGCGCCGCACCGCCGCCCGGTCGCCGTCGCCGAGCGCGGCGCACACCCACACCGAGTCCGCGTCCGAGCCGATGGCGGACAGCCCCGAGACCAGTCCGCCGCCGCCCCGTCTGGCGTGCAGCGCACCGTCTTCGCCCACCTGATAGGAGACCGGGCCGCGATTCGACGCGACCAGCACCTGAGCCTTGTCACCAGCAGCACGCGTGAAAGCCATACGCCTCAACCTAGCCCGGCCCCCAAACGCTCAAACGTACGGCTCGCCAGGCGGAAGGACCGTGTACGGCACGTTCACGCCACCTTCCGTTCGGCGTACTCCGCGATCTCCACCATGGGCGGCCGTTCCTCGGTGTCCACCGAGTAGGTACGCGGCTCGAACCCGTCCTGGCCCCGCTCGAACTGGGTGAGGGAGGGCCGGACGAGGTGCCCGCGCGCGAGCCGCAGCTGGGCCGTGCGGTAGATCGCCGCCGCCATCCTCCCGAGCGCCTGCCCGTCCTGGTGCCGGTGCTTGCGCACACCCACGTCGACCTGGGCCAGCGCGTCCAGGCCCACCAGGTGCAGCGCGTCGACCAGCATGCCCAGCTCCACGCCGTAGCCGACGGGGAACGGCAGCTGCTCCAGCAGGGAGCGGCGGGCCGCGTACTCGCCGCCCAGCGGCTGCACGAACCCGGCCAGCTGCGGCCAGTGCATGTTCAGCAGCGGACGGGCCATGAGCTCGGTGACCCGGCCGCCCTGCCCGGCACCGCCGGCGAGCGGGCGGTCGTACATGCCCTTGACCAGGTCGACGTCCGGGTCGGTGAGGAGCGGGCCGACGATCCCGGTGACGAAGGCGGAGGAGAACTCCCTCAGGTCCGCGTCGATGAAGCAGACGATGTCCCCGCCGGTCACCAGCAGCGAGCGCCACAGCACCTCGCCCTTGCCGGGGACGGCGGGGATGCGGGGCAGTATGTCGTCGCGGTGCACGACCCGGGCGCCGGCGCGGGCGGCGACCTCGGAGGTGCGGTCGGTGGAGCCGGAGTCGACGACCACGATCTCGTCGACGAGCGGTGCCTGCTCCACGAGGTCGTGCCGGACGACCGCGACGATGTCGCCGACGGTCTCCTCCTCGTTGAGGGCGGGCAGGACGACGCTGATCGTCTGGCCGGTGCGCTGCTTGGCCGCCAGCACCTGGTGCAGCGGACGGTCGGCCACGGACCAGGAGCGGGTGCTCAGCCAGCGCTCGACTTCTTCCAGCACGGTCGGCGGCTCCTCACTGTCACGACCACACTCCACCGTGTGATCCATCTCGCGGTTCGGACGACTATCTCAACTGTCCTGGCCTTCGGTTACAGTCTTGAACAACGCCGATGACCATCGCATGTCGGGGGTCGACCGGCGTTCACAACCGCATACCGCTCATCCAGAGGGGCAGAGGGACACGGCCCGATGAAGCCCCGGCAACCCTCCAGCCGATTCTCGTCTTCGTAGCGAGGCTCCCGGCTAGGGAAGGTGCCAAATCCGTCTCACGGCGAGATGCGTCGTGAGGAAGATGAGGAGAAAGGGCCTCGCCTCACATGGCTGTGCAGACAGTTGCAACCTCCAGCGAATCCACCGTCGACCTCGGCCCCGCCGCGGCACTGAGCTGTCGCGAGTGCGGCCACCGGGTGCCGCTCGGCCCGGTCTTCGCCTGCGAGGAGTGCTTCGGCCCGCTGGAGATCGCCTACGACTTCTCCGCCTACGACACCGAGGAACTGCGCCGGCGCATCGAGGCCGGTCCCGCGAACATCTGGCGGTACGCGCCGCTGCTGCCGGTGCCCGCGGACGTCGCCGGCAAGCCCAACCTGAACCCCGGCTGGACCAAGCTCGTCAAGGCCGACAACCTGGCGCGCGAGCTGGGCGTGACCGGCGGGCTGTACGTGAAGGACGACTCCGGCAACCCCACCCACTCCTTCAAGGACCGGGTCGTCGCCCAGGCCCTGGAGGCCGCCCGCGCCTTCGGCTTCACCACCCTCTCCTGCTCCTCCACCGGCAACCTGGCCGGTGCCGTCGGCGCCGCCGCCGCCCGGGCCGGCTTCCGCTCCTGCGTGTTCATCCCGCACGACCTGGAACAGGGCAAGGTCGTCATGGCCGCGGTCTACGGCGGTGAGCTGGTCGGCATCGAGGGCAACTACGACGACGTGAACCGCTTCTGCTCCGAGCTGATCGGCGACCCGGCCGGCGAGGGCTGGGGCTTCGTCAACGTCAACCTGCGGCCGTACTACGCGGAGGGCTCCAAGACCCTCGCGTACGAGATCGCCGAGCAGCTGGGCTGGCGCCTGCCCGACCAGCTGGTCGTCCCGATCGCCTCCGGCTCCCAGCTCACGAAGATCGACAAGGGCCTGCAGGAGCTGATCAGGCTGGGCCTGGTCGAGGACAGGCCTTACAAGATCTTCGGGGCGCAGGCCGAGGGCTGTTCCCCGGTGTCCACCGCCTTCAAGGCCGGGCACGACGTGGTCCGCCCGCAGAAGCCGGACACCATCGCCAAGTCCCTGGCCATCGGCAACCCGGCCGACGGCCCGTACGTCCTGGACATCGCCCGCCGCACCGGCGGTGCCGTGGAGGACGTGACGGACGCGGAGATCGTGGACGCCATCAAGCTGCTGGCCCGCACCGAGGGCGTCTTCGCCGAGACGGCCGGCGGTGTGACCGTCGGCGTCACCCGCAAGCTGCTCGAGGCGGGCCTGCTGGACCCGGCGAAGACCACGGTCGTCCTCAACACCGGCGACGGCCTGAAGACCCTGGACGCGGTGGCCGGGACCGGCCTGACCGCCACCATCCGCCCGAGCCTGGACTCCTTCCGCGAGGCCGGCCTCGCATGACGGGCGCCGCGCCGGCAGGCCGCACCCACCCCGCGGGCGGTGGGGGCCGGTCGCGCCGGCGCGGCGGCAGCCGCACACTCGTCACAGCCCCGCGCCCCCGGGGCACCGCCCCGCCGTACCCGTGAACCCGACCGGAGGTCTCACCGCATGAGCGTGAACGTTCGCATCCCCACCATCCTGCGCACCTACACCGGCGGGCAGGCCGAGGTCACCGCCGAGGGCGCGACGCTCGCCGAGGTCATCGCCGACCTGGAGAAGAACCACACGGGCATCGCCGCGCGCGTGCTGGACGACCAGGGCAGGCTGCGCCGCTTCGTGAACGTGTACGTCAACGACGACGACGTCCGTTTCGAGCAGGGTCTGGAGACGGTGACCCCGGACGGTGCCGGCGTGTCGATCATTCCGGCGGTCGCGGGCGGCTGAGCCGTCCATATGTCCGCTCATTACCGTCGGTAACATCGATTACCGAGTGTCCGTCGGATTGCCCTCTCCGTGAGAGAAGCGGAGGGGGCAATTCTGTGTGATTGAGCGCGGTAGAGTTGGGGAACACGGCCGGGACCTCCGGGCCGCGGGCCCAGAAAACATGCCGCGTGCCCCGACAAGAAGTAGCCAAAGTGTGCGGGTCCTCTGTGGCTTTTGCGGCTTTTATGGGGCCCGACTTGCCCGGGATTCGGGTGAATTCTCCCCAGATTCCTGACCTCTCGCGTCCAGAATTCTCGTCCGATTGACCTGTTGCAGACGGCAGTTGGACAGATACATTCAGCCGCGGTCGACGCGTTCCGGCGCACGCCCCCGGCCAATGGGGGGTGAGGTCTGACCCGGGTCCGCGAAGTGTGGATCTGTGCAAGGGCCAGTAATAGGGGAGTTAGGCATGGCTCAGGGCACCGTCAAGTGGTTCAACGCGGAGAAGGGGTACGGCTTCATCGCGGTCGACGGTGGTGCGGACGTCTTCGTCCACTACAGCGCCATTCAGATGGACGGCTACCGCACCCTGGAAGAGGGCCAGCGGGTCGAGTTCGAGATCTCGCAGGGCCAGAAGGGCCCGCAGGCCGACATGGTTCGCGTCACCGCCTGAACGTTTCTTGTCCGAAGGGCCCGCACCTCGCAGAGGGTGCGGGCCCTTCGCCGTACCCCGGACGGCTCTGTTCGCGGGCGGCGGACGGGGACGCCGTACCCCGCAGGGCGCTTGCACTCGACCATGCCGAGTGCTAATCATTGGCGTTAGCACTCTGAAGGTGAGAGTGACAGCGAAGGACCGGGTCGGTGAGGCCCGCAGGCCGTGTGGTGCAAGGGACCACGAGGCCGGCGAGCCGTCCGTCGCGGGCGCGGGCGCGGTCCGAAGGAATCACCCCCAGTCCTGGAGGGACCACTTCACATGGCCAAGATCATCGCGTTCGACGAGGAGGCGCGGCGCGGCCTCGAGCGCGGCATGAACCAGCTCGCGGACGCCGTGAAGGTGACGCTGGGCCCCAAGGGCCGCAACGTCGTCCTCGAGAAGAAGTGGGGCGCCCCCACGATCACCAACGATGGTGTCTCCATCGCCAAGGAGATCGAGCTCGAGGACCCGTACGAGAAGATCGGCGCCGAGCTGGTCAAGGAAGTCGCGAAGAAGACGGACGACGTCGCCGGTGACGGCACGACGACCGCGACCGTCCTGGCCCAGGCCCTGGTCAAGGAAGGCCTGCGCAACGTCGCCGCCGGCGCCAACCCGATGGCCCTGAAGCGCGGCATCGAGAAGGCCGTCGAGGCCGTCTCCGCCGCCCTGCTGGAGCAGGCGAAGGACGTCGAGACCAAGGAGCAGATCGCCTCCACCGCGTCCATCTCCGCCGCCGACACCCAGATCGGCGAGCTCATCGCCGAGGCCATGGACAAGGTCGGCAAGGAAGGCGTCATCACCGTCGAGGAGAGCAACACCTTCGGCCTGGAGCTCGAGCTCACCGAGGGCATGCGCTTCGACAAGGGCTACATCTCCGCCTACTTCGCGACCGACATGGAGCGCATGGAGGCGGTGCTCGAGGACCCGTACATCCTCATCGCCAACTCCAAGATCTCCTCGGTCAAGGACCTGCTCCCGCTCCTGGAGAAGGTCATGCAGTCGGGCAAGCCGCTGCTGATCATCGCCGAGGACGTCGAGGGCGAGGCCCTGTCGACCCTGGTCGTCAACAAGATCCGCGGCACCTTCAAGTCCGTCGCCGTCAAGGCCCCGGGCTTCGGCGACCGCCGCAAGGCCATGCTCGGCGACATCGCCATCCTCACGGGCGGCGAGGTCATCTCCGAGGAGGTCGGCCTCAAGCTGGAGAACGCGACCCTGGACCTCCTGGGCCGCGCCCGCAAGGTCGTCATCACCAAGGACGAGACCACCATCGTCGACGGTGCCGGCTCCTCCGAGCAGGTCAACGGCCGCGTGAACCAGATCCGCGCCGAGATCGAGAACAGCGACTCCGACTACGACCGCGAGAAGCTCCAGGAGCGCCTGGCGAAGCTCGCGGGCGGCGTGGCCGTCATCAAGGCCGGTGCCGCCACCGAGGTGGAGCTGAAGGAGCGCAAGCACCGCATCGAGGACGCCGTCCGCAACGCCAAGGCGGCCGTCGAGGAGGGCATCGTCGCCGGTGGTGGCGTGGCCCTGCTGCAGGCCTCCCAGGTCTTCGAGAAGCTGGAGCTGGAGGGTGACGAGGCGACCGGCGCCAACGCCGTGCGCATCGCCCTGGAGGCCCCGCTGAAGCAGATCGCCGTCAACGCCGGCCTCGAGGGCGGCGTCGTGGTGGAGAAGGTCCGCAACCTCACCCCGGGCCACGGCCTCAACGCCGCGACCGGCGAGTACGTCGACCTGGTCGCCGAGGGCATCATCGACCCGGCGAAGGTGACCCGTTCCGCGCTGCAGAACGCCGCCTCCATCGCCGCGCTGTTCCTCACCACCGAGGCCGTCATCGCCGACAAGCCGGAGAAGGCCGCCGCGCCGGCCGGCGGCGGCATGCCGGGCGGTGACATGGACTTCTGATCGACCTGAGGGTTGATCGCCTGTCCTGCGAACCGAGGGCGGCACGTCCAGCTTCCGGCTGGGGGTGCCGCCCTCGGGCGTTTACGGGCTCCGGCTCAGTCGGCGTAGTCCTTGAGCTTGTCCGTGTCGAGGGTGATGCCCACGGGCGGCGGCAGTTCGACGGTGGCGCCCCAGGGGTGGGTGGAGCACTGGAGGTAACGCCCGTCCTTCGGTTCGCTGTACACGCTGACCACGCGGCTGTCACGGTCGATGAGGAGGTAGACGGGGATCTCGGCCGCCGCGTACCCCACCGGCTTGTCGACGCGGTCGCGCTGGTCGGTGTCGCGGTCGTGGGAGGTGATCTCCACGGCCATGAGGGCGCCGTCGGTCTCGGACCAGTTGCCGTGTCCCTTGAAGTGACCCACGGGCGCGAGGAAGCCGTCCGTGATGGCACGTCCCTTGCGGTACGCCTCGGCCTTGACGCCTCGCTCGGGCATGAGGTTCAGCTCCGGGCGCTGCTGCATGCACTGACGTAGCAGCCACATGAAGATCTCGCCGTGGTTGCCGTCCGGCATGGCCTTGACCACTACCTTTCCGTTGACGTACTCGAGCCGCACGGTTTCGGGGGCTGCGGCGGCCAGTTCCTCGAACTCCTCCACGTCGAGCGGACCGTGCCGGACGCACAGCCTCCCGCCCAGGAACTCCAGCCGGTTCCGCAGCTCCCTCGGAGCCCTGCGGACGAGTTCCTCGAAGTCCTCGACGGACATCTGCGGGCGTTCTTCAGTGTCAGGGGTCATGGCGTCGCCTCCTCCCCTCCATCGTGCCCCCGCGTGGTCATGTCGGACCGTGGAAGCCGTCATACGTGTGTCCTCTCGTGTCGTCGCAGGGACATCGCAGCCCGGATCTCACCTGCGCGGGCGTGGACCGTGGGGGTCGGCAGGGGCGTACGGGGGTGAGCGGGGGCGCGTTCACCCCGGCACCGTCTGCACACGCCCCCGGGCAGCGCCTCCGGCAGCCCCGGCACTCCGCACTCCGCGCACTCCAGGACCCGGCGGGGCGGCCGGGGGACGGGTGCCGGTGCCGGTTCCGGGGGGATCTTGGTGGCGAGGCGGTGTCGGACGAGGGCGGCGGGGTGGTGGACGGAGGCGGGCAGGCCCTCGGTCAGGGTGCGGATCACGCCCTCGTCGGTGGCCCCGCGTGCGAACCACTCCGTCAGCAGCGGGGCGAGCGCGGCGCAGTCGGCGGCGGAGAGGGAGAGGACCGGGGCCGTGCGCCCCAGGGCGGCGAGCAGGACGTGGGCGCGGGAGCGGGTGGGACGGGCGCGGTCGCCCGGTGTCCCCGGCGGCGGCTCCGGCTCCGGTACGTCGCCTCGGGTGAACCTCGCCCACCAGCCGTCGTCGCGTGCCGTACGGGACCACCACGATCGGGTGATCCAGCGGAAGCCGCCTGTCTCCGTGTCCAGCCGCTCCCGTCCCCGCCTCAAGTGCCCGGCCCGCTGCAGGCGATTGAGGGCGGTGCGGAGGGCGCACTGGCCGTAGGGGAGGTGTTTGGCCAGCGTCTTCACGGAGATGTCGGAGCCGTCGGGCAGCCGGTCGATGTAGGCGGCGACGGCGGCTTCGCGGGGCGGGAGGTGAGTGAAGTCGTGCTTGGTACGACGGAGTTGGTCGGGCGCGGAGCGCTTGCCGTAACCCGGGTTGGACATCGGGTGCGGGGAGACGTGCGCGGGGAGGGAGGCAGCACTAAGCTTGGCTTCAGCCATGGGATCGGGGCCGTTCCGGTCTCGTCGGTCAAGCCCCCGCAGGTGTTGCCGCACCGGGCGGGGGCTGTTCGTTATGCGGGCACGCTAGAGCGTCGTGACTGTGTGTCGCAAGTCGAACGCGTGAAGTCAGTTCGCGGGGTGGGAGGGTGGGTGGGGACCCTCACCCGTTCCTTGAAAAGGGCGCTCGGAGCTGGGGACTTGAGCCCCGGGAGGTGGTACGTGGCTGTTGGGGCCGCTCGCTTCTCGGCCAGTGTCGGGCTTCCGCGAGGTGAGTCAAGGGCGCTGCGCGTCGGCTTCGCCGATGGGCCTCCGGCCCACCCTTGACACACCTCGCTCCAGCCCGGGGAAGAAGCGAGCGAGCGGCCCGGAAAGGCGGTGGCCCAGCCCGGCACCGGACCCTTGGGCGGGTTGGCTGCCCACCGTCAGCCGGGGGTGCGCGGTCGCGGTTCGCATGGACGCCGGGTGGGGTTGGCGGCGAGCGGTGGGTGGGGGGTGCGCGGTCGCGGCTCACACGCACGCCGGGTGGGTTTGGCGGCGAGAGGTGGGTGGGGGTGCGCGGTCGCGGCTCACACGCACGCCGGGTCGGCTTAGCGGCGAACGGCCGGTGGTGGGGGTGCGCGGTCGCGTGTCGTGTGGACGCCGGGTTTGCTCGGCGGCTTGCGGCCGGTGGGGGCGCGCGGTCGAGCTTCGTGTGGACGGCGGGTGGGGCTGGCGGCGAGCGGCGAGAGGTGGGTGGGGGTGGGGGTGGGGGTGGGCCGCACCTCCGTCCCATCCGGAGCATCGGCGTCTCTCGGATGCCCCACCAGCCCCTCAGGTCACACGAAGACAGTGTTTGGCGGATTTGGGCCACTCCCGCTGATCGCTCACCCACTTGACCTGCCACTTTGCTGGAACCCATGGCACAAATCCGCCAATCACCGCCGGGAATGGGAGCGGTGAGGTCTGTGAGGTCCAGGGGGCGGGCAGCCGTCCCGGAGTGCGTGTGAGGCGTGGTCGCGTGCCCCGTCCGCCGGCGGTTTGTCGCTGAGCCGACCGGGCGTGCGCATGAGCCGAGGGCCGCGCCCCCGCCCACCGGCGGTTCGCCGCCAAGCCGACCCGGCGTGCGTTCGAGATGCGGTCGCGCCCACCACCCACCCGCCGTTCGCCGCTAAGCCGACCCGGCGTGCGTGTGAGGCGCGGTCGCGTCCCCTGCCGACGGTGCGGCCCAGCCCGCCCAAGGGGCCGGTGCCGGGCTGGGCCACTGCTCTTTAGGGCCGCTCGCTCGCTTCTGACCCGTGCTGGAGCGGACCGGGTCAAGGGTGGGCCGGAGGCCCATCGCCGAAGGCGACGCGCAGCGCCCTTGAGGCGGGCCGTGGAAGCACGACACTGGCCGAGAAGCGAGCGGCCCCACGGTCACTTCAAGGAAGAGGTGAAGGCAGCCCAGGTCTCGGCCCGGAACACGAGCTTCGGACCGTGGGGGACCTTGGAGTCGCGTACGGGGACGAGGGCGGGGTGGCCGTCGGCTACTTCCAGGCAATCGCCGCCGCTGCCGCCGCTGTAGGTCGACTTGCGCCAGCGGGCGACTTCCAGGCAGTCTCCGCCGTCACCACCGCTATGGCTGGACTTGCACCAGGTGGCCGTGTCCAGCAGGTGCTCAGGGATGGTCCTCATGTGCGTAATCCTGCGCCATCGCCTCGATGAGGACCAGGGACTTCTCCGGCGAGAGTGCGCACGCCGTGAGGAGTTCGTACGTGAACCGCTGGTGTCTGACGATGGCCGGGTCGTCCTCCAACCGTCCTGTACCCACCCCCTCGAAGTACACCAGCGGAGGGGCGTCCTCGAAGTCCATCAGCTTGATGGAGCCCTCCATCGCCGCGTGCGCCCCAGCCCCGAACGGCAGCACCTGCACGATGGCACGCCCCCGGCGGGCCAGACCGGCGATATGGCGCAGGGCATCTGCCATCACCTCGGTCCCACCGGTCACCCGCCGCAGCGCAGCCTCATCGATCACCGACCACAACAAGGGGTCTGTTGGATGGTCGAGGATCTGGGCGCGCTCTATGCGAGCGGTCACCAGCCTGTCGATCTCGTTCTCGGGTGTCGTGGGCTGGTAAGCCCGGCACACAGCCCGTGCGTAAGCGGGCGTCTGGAGCAGTCCTGGGATGAGCAGCGGCGCGTACTGCCTGATCGCCGTCGCTTGAGCCTCGGCCTCCGCCGCCTCCGCGAAGTGCTCCGGATATTTCGACCTGGCCGCCGCCGTGCAGTTCCGCGTGAAGAAGTCCCCCGTCCCCAACACCTCATCCAACACCCGGGCCATCTCCGGCTGCATCCGCCGGGTCCCCGCCTCCAGCTGCCCGATGAACGACCCGCTCACGAACAGCCGTTGGCCGAGTTCCTCCTGGCTCAGGCCGGCCTTCTCCCTCGCGTGACGCAACTCCGCGCCCAGCAGCGCGCGGGGCGACGACGACGGGTCGAGGTCCTTGGGTCCAGGCATGAGCAACTCCCGGTTCACCAGCACGGCTTGTTGGGGCGTCGTATCTGGCCAGGCTAGACCGCGCGCCGACACCCTGTGTGACGAATCACGAACTCACCGTGGAGGTGGAACGGGTGGACGAGACCGAGAAGGCCGTGGAAGAGCTGCGCGCCGCACTGGACGGCGTCGGCATCATCCTGCCGTCGCTCCGGGTCGATCCCGTGTCGGCGGCGCACGAGGAGCCGTACGCGTTGGTGGACCTGGGGCGCTGCAACCTGGGCGTGGCCTCGCGGCTGGCGGCTGTGCTGAGGGGTGCGGCGCAGGGGGGCGCGGAGTGAGGGGGCCCGCCGTCGGTGCGTATGCCGTGGACGTGCGGACCGGGCGGATCGGCGAGGTGATGGGGCACGTCGGCGGCTACGTGCAGCTGCGGCCCGTCGGAGGCGGCCGGGAGTGGGACTGTCCGCCGGAGAGTGCCGAGCCGGCGCCGCCGGGTGATGTGCTGCGGGAGCGGGTGCGGCGGTTGAACCGGGAGGCCCGGCTCCTGGGGCCGCCGTAGGGGGCGGTGTGGCCCGCGCCACTCGAAGCCGGGGGCGGGAATACGGAGGGCGCTTCCCGGATTGCTTAAGGTGCTGCAACAATGCGCACGCACATACCAGGCGGTAGCCCTGCCCGTCCGCCCCCGAACGAGGAGCCCCCCACGTGACCACCACGACCCCCGCCTCCCGCGCGGCCCGCGTCCTGTCCCGGCCGATCACGCTGAACGGCCTCACCGTCCCGAACCGGATCGTGATGGCGCCGATGACCCGGATGTTCTCCCCGGGCGGCGTCCCGGGTGAGGACGTGCGCTCGTACTACGCGCGCCGCGCCGCCGCCGGTGTCGGCCTGATCGTCACCGAGGGCACCTACGTGGGCCACGAGTCGGCCGGGCAGAGCGACCGCGTCCCCCGCTTCCACGGCGAGGAGCAGCTGGCGGGCTGGGCGAAGGTCGCCGAGGACGTGCACGCGGCCGGTGGCCGGATCGTGCCGCAGCTGTGGCACATCGGCATGGTCCGCAAGCAGGGCGACGCCCCCTTCCCGGACGCCCCCGCCATGGGCCCCTCCGGCATCGAGACCGCGGGCGCCGAGCCCACCGGCAAGGAGATGACCCAGCGGGACCTGGACGACGTCATCGCCGCGTTCGCCGAGGCCGCTGCCGCCGCCGAGCGCATCGGCTTCGACGGCGTGGAGATCCACGGAGCCCACGGCTACCTGCTCGACCAGTTCCTGTGGGCCGGCACCAACCGCCGTACGGACGCCTACGGCGGCGACCCGGTGGCCCGTACCAGGTTCTCCGCCGAGATCGTGGCCGCCGTGCGTGAGGCCGTCTCGCCCGAGTTCCCGGTCATCTTCCGCTACTCGCAGTGGAAGCAGCAGGACTACACCGCCCGGCTCGCCGAGACCCCCGAGGAGCTGGAGGCCATCCTCACCCCGCTCGCCGCCGCCGGCGTCGACGTCTTCCACGCCTCCACCCGCCGCTACTGGCTGCCCGAGTTCGACGGCTCCGACCTGAACCTGGCCGGCTGGACCAAGAAGCTCACCGGCAAGCAGACCATCACCGTCGGCTCGGTGGGCCTCGACGGCGACTTCATCAACGCGTTCCAGGGCGAGGGCTCCCCGGTCCAGGGCATCGACAACCTGCTGGACCGCCTGGAGTCCGACGAGTTCGACATGGTGGCCATCGGCCGCGCGCTGCTCCAGGACCCGGAGTGGGCGGCCAAGGTGCTCTCCGACCGCTTCGACGAGCTGAAGCCGTACGACGCGGCGACCGTCAAGACGCTCAGCTGACCCGGCCGTCGAGCGGCGGCCGGGTGGCCGGCCGTCACAGGTTGCCCAGCGGCTCGATGTCGATCCGTACCGGCGTCCCCCACACCCGCAGCACCTCGTAATCGGTGAACTCGTGCACGAGCCGGTAGGCCATCGCGGGGCGTGAGCCGCGCCGCTGGGCCGCGAGATAGGCCTCCGCCTCGTGCCGGTCCCGCCTCGGGGTGCCGCACAGCTGCCACTCCTGGCCGTTCCACAGCTCCGGCAGCCACCGCTGCTGCGGCTGGGGGCGGTCGCCGCGCACGCCGTACCGGGACGGGGCGGTGGGAGCCGGCTCGCCCGGGCGGGGCCTGCCGCCCTGGAACTCCGAGCGGCGGGCGGCCCGGCGCCGGGTCTCGCACAGCAGACACAGGTCGGGCGCGCTCTCGTCCACGGGGCCCTGCGGGTGCTCGGGGCAACGGGTGGCGGGCGCACCGGCGGAGACGGTGTCGTCCAGCAGGTCGAGGGCCCGCCGCAGGTCGTCCCTGATCTCGTGCAGCCGGGCGTCCGGCGTGTCGGCGGTCAGGGCCTCCCCGTGCTCGCCGAGCACCCGGAGCGCCCGGCCGAGGGCGGTGAGCTGGGCATGGTTCATATCGGTCGCTGCCTCCTCCCCTCCATGGTGCCCTGGTCCGGAGGGCCGGGGCGGTCCGGGCCGGGGCGTGGTGGAGTGGGCGCCGTGACGACGACCCGTACCGCCCGCCTCCTCGACGCCCTGCACCGCTTCAACGCGGCCCATCCCTGGGACCACAACACCCACTACCACCCCTGGCTGCTACGGCGGTTGCCCCGCCGCTTCGGGACCGCGCTGGACGTCGGCTGCGGCAGCGGTGACCTGGTACGGCTGCTCGCCC
Source organism: Streptomyces sp. NPDC107654 (assembly GCF_055639035.1). Taxonomy (NCBI): domain Bacteria; kingdom Bacillati; phylum Actinomycetota; class Actinomycetes; order Kitasatosporales; family Streptomycetaceae; genus Streptomyces; species Streptomyces sp. NPDC107654. The sequence continues at coordinate 15,242 of NZ_JBVKBI010000020.1, read as the reverse complement.
GGCGGGCCCGGGAGGTGCACGGGGTGGACACCGACGCGGAAATCCTCGCCCGGGCAAGGGAGTCGGCTCCCGCCTCCACCGGTGCCTCCGCCGTCGTCACCTACACCGTCGCCGACGCCGCCCGCGCGCTCCCCGACGGCCCCTACGACGTGATCACCTGCGTCGCCGTGCTCCACCACCTCCCGCTCGCCGAGACCCTCACCCGCCTCCGCGACCGGCTCGCGCCCGGCGGCACGCTGGTCGTCGTCGGCTGCGCGCGGGCGTCCGGCACCCTGGACCACGCGCTCGGTCTGCCGGCCGTGGCGCTCAACCCGCTGGTGGGGTGGGTGAAGAACCGCGGCCGGCCGGCTCGGCGGCCCGTGTCCATGACGGCCCGGACCAGGGAGCCGCGGGAGACCCACAGCGAGATCTTCCGCACGGCCCGCCGCCTCCTGCCCGGCGCCCGGATGCGGCGCCGGCTGTTCTGGCGGTACACGCTGGTGTGGCGGGCGCCCGCGCCCTGAGGCCGCCCTGGGCCCGAGGCCGTCTGGAGGACGGCGTCAGGGCGCGGACGCCTGGGCCAGGGCCGCGCGCAGATGGCCGCCGGAGTCCGTCAGAAGGCGGGCGGCCGTGGGGCCGTCGACGCCGGCGAGCAGGACCAGGATCGCGTGCTTCACCTCGCCACCGGTCTCCGAGAGGGCCTTCTCGATCTCGGCGTCGCCCGCGCCCGTGGCCAGGGAGACGATCCGGTGCGAGCGGGCGCGGAGCTTGGCGTTGGAGGCACGGACGTCGACCATCAGGTTCCCGTACGTCTTGCCGAGCCGGATCATCGTGATCGTCGACAGCATGTTCAGGACCAGCTTCTGGGCCGTCCCGGCCTTCAGCCGGGTGGAGCCGGTGATCAGCTCGGGGCCGACGACGACCTCGATGCCGTGCTCGGCGGCGGCGGCCAGCGCGCTGCGCGCGTTGCAGGCCACGCCGACGGTCAGCGCGCCGAGCGCACGGGCGTGCTCGACGGCCCCGACGGCGTAGGGCGTACGACCGGACGCCGAGACGCCGACCACGCTGTCGTCCGGGGTGAGTCCGAGGGCGTCCAGGTCCCGCCGGGCCAGCTCCCGGGAGTCCTCCGCGCCCTCCACTGAGGTGACCATGGCCGAGGGGCCGCCCGCGATCAGGCCGACGACCTGGTCCGGGTCGGTGTTGAAGGTGGGCGGGCACTCGGAGGCGTCCAGCACGCCCAGTCGTCCGGCGGTGCCGGCCCCGGCGTAGACGAGCCGTCCGCCGCGGCTCATGCGGGCGGCCACGGCGTCGATGGCGGCGGCGATCCGGGGCAGCTGCCCGGCCACCGCGCCGGGGACGCCCGCGTCCTCGTCGTTCATCAGCCGGGCGATGTCCAGGGTGGGCAGCCGGTCGATGTCGGCCAGTTCGGGCCGGAAGGCTTCGGTGGTCAGGGAGGCGAGTTGGCTGCGGAGGTCATGAGAGGTCATTGGGGGGTGGCTCTCTCCAGTACGGGGGCGTGCTTTCCCTACGGTCTATCGCCCTACGGTCTATCGCCCTACGGTCCATCGCCTGCGGTCCAACGCCCGCGGTCCATCGCTCCGCGGTTCATCGCGAAGCGTTCCGGTGCCGGTGGGCCAGCGCCTCGTAGGACGCGGCCAGGGCCGGCGCCGCCGTCTCGTACGTCCGCTGTGCCACTCCCACGAACAGGCAGTCCACCACCAGCAGCTGACTCGTCCGCGAGGACATCGCGGCGGGCCGCAGCTCGGTCTCCCGCGAGGTCGAGGTGGTCAGCACCAGGTCGGCGTACTGCGTGACCGCCGAGTCGGGCCTGCCGGTGACGGCCACCGTCGTCGCGCCGTGCTCGAAGGCCACCCGGAGTGGCTCGATGACGTCCCCCGTGGACCCCGAATGCGTGATCGCGATCGCCACGTCACCCGAACGGAGCTGCACGGCGTTGGTCACCGCGAGGTGCGGATCGCTGTGCGCGTGGGCTATGAGCCCTATCCGCAGCAGCTTCTGGGTGAGGTCCTGGGCGACCAGTCCGGACGCCCCTATGCCGTACACGTCGGTGCGGCGGGCGGCCGCGAGGGCGGCGACGGCCGCGTCGAGCTGCGCGGTGTCGATTCCGGCGGCGGTGTCGGCGAGGGTCTGCTGCTCCTCGTAGGCCAGCTTGGCGACGACGTCGGCGATGGGGTCGTCCACCGCGATGTCCGTGGTGATCGCGGGCGCGCGGCCGGACTGCTGCTGGGCGGCGAGCCCGGCGAGGGCGAGCCGCAGATCGCGGTAGCCCGGGTAGCCGAGCAGCCGGGCGGTGCGGACGACGGTGGCCTCGCTGGTGCCGGTGAGTTCGGCGAGTCCGGTGACCGTGAGCGCGGCGCAGCCGGCCGGGTCACCGGCGACGGCCTCGGCGACGCGCTGCATGGACCGGGTCATGGAGGGGGCGAGGGTGCGCACCTTGGCGGCGAGGGAGCCACCCGGACTGCCGAAACTTTCCTTCACGTCCTGGGTCACGATTGAAAGATATTTTCGGTTCGGTGTCGCGGTCAAGAGTGCGCACAATGGGGTGCATGGACCCCATCAGCCCCCTGGAACAGGCGTTGCACGCGGCCCGCGCCCTGGTGCTCGCGGACCTGGTCGCCGGCCAGGTCGCGGAGGCGGACGTGGTGTCGCTGGTGGAGGACTCCATCGCGCAGCGGCGCTGGTGGGTGGAGCAGTGGCCGGACGGCCTGGCCTTCGTCGCCGGACTGGTCGCCCAGGACGTCCAGGACGCCTTGCTGGAGCGGTACGGCCGCTGGCCGCTGTGCCCGGTGTGCGGCTCCGGCGACCCGCACGCCCTGGACGTGGAACCGGAACTGGGCCCCGACCCGCACTGGGTGTGCCACAAGGCGGGCGTGAAGGTCGCCTCCGTCGGTTCCCTGGCCTCGGCGACCGGCGGGACGACGTCCTCGTGAGGCACCGGTGACCCTCTACATCGACCCGCCCACCTGGCCGGGCCACGGCCGCCTGTGGTCCCACCTGGTCAGTGACGTCTCCTACGACGAACTCCACCTGTTCGCGGCCGGGGTGGGCGTCCCCCGCCGGGCCTTCGACGGGGACCACTACGACGTCCCGTCCCACCGCTACGCGGACGTGGTGGCGGCGGGGGCGGTGGAGGTCAGCAGCCGCGAGGTGGTCCGGCTGCTGACGTCCTCCGGACTGCGCCGGCGCAAGGGCCCGGCTCAGCGGCGCAGGTAGAGCAGCAGCCCCGCGTCCATGTCGTGCTCGTCCCGGGCGGTGCGCTCCTCCTCCACCGTCGCCGGGGTGAAGCCCGCCCGGCTCACCACCTGCTGTGAGGGCAGGTTGGCGCGCTCGACCGTGGCGATGACCGTGTCGACGTCCTCCCGGGCCAGGGCCCACTCGGTCAGGGTGCGCAGCGCCTCGGTGGCGTAGCCGTTGCCGCGGGCGCCGGGGACGAGGTCGTAGCCGATCTCCACCCGGCGCTCGTCGTCCGGGGCGCCGTGGAATCCGATGCCGCCGACCGCCCGGCCGTCCTCGGAGCGTACGAGGGCGAAGACGCCGAACTCGGGGCGGTGGACGCCGGCTTCGTACGCCTTCAGCAGGTGGGAGCAGGCCTCCCGGGTGCCCTCGTAGGGGCCGCCGTCGAGCCAGTCGAAGCCACCGGTGCCGCCCAGGCGCAGATCGTCGGCGGCGGCCGGGCGGATGCCGGTGAGGGTGAGGCGATCCGTGGGGATGACGAGGTTGTTGTACCAGGTCCAGTCGGTGACCGGGGCGCGGCCGGGCAACTCGCCGCGGCCGGTCGCCCACAGCAGGGTCGGCCAGGGGGCGGGACCGGGCTGGACGTGCGGGAAGAGCCAGGCCAGGGCGGATTCGGCGAGGTCGGCGGGGGGTTCGTACGGCAGGCCGAGGCCGCGGGTGATGTCGTGGGTGTGCAGCAGCGCCTCGGTGACGCACATCGCGGCGAAGCCCTCGCGGTCGGCGCTGCCGAAGGGGAGGGGGTGGAAGGCCCGCACACCCGGCGGTGCGGTGCGGACCGCGGCGGCCAGCACCGCGCCGGTCGCCTCGATCACCTGGATCAGCCCGGCGTTGTCGGTGCCCTCGGGGAGGGTGAGGTTCAGCGGGATGCGGTGCGGGGCGCGGGCGGCGAGCTGGCCGGCGTACTTGGTGACGGCCTGGGCGATGTGGAGCGCGGTGGTACGGCAACTCCAGTCCAGACCGGCCGCGTCGACGGCCTCCCAGTCCCGGTCCACCGCCGCGCGCAGTGCGTCCGTGCAGCTGGCGACAGCCGCCTCCACCTGGTCCCCGCTCATGGTCCGCATGCGCGCACAGTACGGCGGCGAGGCCCTCAGGTCGACAGCATTTCCAGCTCGGACGCGAGGTTGTAGCGGGCGGTGGCCTCCCAGTGCTCGCGGCCGTACGGGGTGCGGAACAGGCGGGGCAGGTCGAGGAGTTGACGCAGGACCGCCGCACGGCCCTGGCGGAAGGCGTCGCTCGGGACGAAGTGGTACTCCTCGCGGACCTCGGCGGTGTACACGGCGTACGCCGACGGGGGTGCGGCCAGGATCGCGAGGTCGGCGTCGCACAGCACCTGGCCGTCGCGGTCGTCGTCGGCCGGGTCGTGCGTGACGGTGAGCCGGACCAGCCGGGCCACCTCGGCCGTCTTCGCGTCCGGCACCCCGGCCTCCGGCAGGGCGCGTTCGGCCAGCCGTGCCGAGCGTTCCTCGTTCTCGGACCGCTCGGGCAGGTAGACCGCGTCGTGGAACCAGGCGGCCAGCCGGACCACGTCCGGGTCGTCCGCGTACGCCTCCAGTGTGTCGACGTGGTCGAGTACGGCGGTGAGGTGGGCCACCGTGTGGTACCGGCGTTGCGGCTCCTGCCAGCGGGCGAGCAGGTTGTCGGCGTACGGGACGGGGTCGGGGTCGGAGCCGCCGCCGGGGGCACGGGCTGCTTCCAGGGCGCGGGCGAAGCGGAGGCGCAGGGCGTCGAGATCGGCCATGGGACCATTCTTCCGCGCCGGACGGCGCCCGCCCGCCTCCCCGGCCGCTTCTTCGGTCGGCGCCCGCCCGCCTCCCCGGCCGCTTCTTCGGTCGGCTGCCGGGGCTGCTTTCCCGGCCGTTTCATTCGGTCGGCTGCCCGGGCTGCTTTCCCGGCCGCTTCTTTCGGTCGGCTGCCTGGTCGGCGTCCCGCCGCCCCCAGGTCGATCACCGTGTCGCTGCCGCGTCCTGCCGCCTTCCCGGTCCGTTGCCCGGTCGCGTCCCGCCGCCCCCCGGTCGGTCACCGTGTCGCTGCAGCGTCCTGCCGTCTCGCCGGTCGGCCACCGGACCGCTGCCCCGTCCCGCCCCCCGCCTCCCCGTTTCGGCTGCCCGTCCGTTTCCCGCGTGACGGTCCGCCCCGGTCGCCCCTAGCGTGGCCGTCATGACTGACACGCTGGAAGTGCGCGATCCCGAACTGCCCGGACGGCTGCTGGCCGTCGAGCGCGACGCCCTCGTGCCGCTGCTGCGGTCCCGGCCCGACTCCGACTTCGCGCTGCCGACGGCCGCGTGTCCGGGGTGGACGGTGCGGGACGTGCTGGCGCACTGTTCCGCCGCGCTGACGCGGGTGGTGGAGAACCGGTTCGAGGAGGGCGTGTTCTCGCCGGAGTCGAACGACCGGGACATCGCCGAGCGGGCCGACTGGACGAACGCGCGGGTCGTGGACGAGCTGGAGCGGGGGATGACGGAGGCCGGGCCGGTGATCGCCCGGGGCGACGGGCGGCTGGACCTGATCGCCCTGGGGGAGTGGGTGCACGCCGGGGACGTGCGGGAGGTGCTGGGCGAGCCGGGGGCGTACGCCGGGGCGGGGCTGCCGCACGCGCTGGCCCTGCTGGTGCGGCACACCCGGCAGAGGGAGCACGTGCCGCTCCACGCCGACGTCGACGACCTGGACGAGCCGCTGCGGCTCGGCGCTCCGGCCGGGGAGGGTCCGCCCGCCCGGTACATCGGCGACGCCCCCACGCTCGTCCGGCTGTACTCGGGACGGCCGGTGCCGGCGGCGGCCTACGAGCTGGCGGGGGTGCGGGAGAAGGAGCTGAACATCTTCGGGTGACCGGCGGCACTGTGGCGCTCCGGTACCGGCGTACTCTTGAATTGGACTAGACCTGTAGTCGCCCGAGAACGCCGAGGAATGGGGTGCCATGAGCAAGCGTGCGGTCCTGGAGGTGATCGCCCTCGACGTCGAGGACGCGGTCGCCGCCCAGGCGGGAGGCGCGGACCGGCTGGAGCTGGTCACCGAGATGGCGGCCGACGGGCTCACCCCCGCGCCGGCCACGGTCGCCGCGATCCGTGCCGCCGTCGACATCGAGCTGCGCGTGATGCTCCGGCTCGCGGACGGGTTCGCCGCCGGGGACGTGGACCGGCTGGTCGGCGTGGCCGGCGAGCTGCGGGAGGCCGGCGCCGACCAGTTCGTCCTCGGTTTCCTCGCCGAGGACGGTGGCGTCGACCTGGCCGCCGTGGAGCGGGTCGTCGGCGCGCTCGGCGGCTGCCCGTGGACCTTCCACCGGGCGATCGACCGGGCCGCCGACCGGGACGCCCTGCGCAAACAGCTCGCCGACCTGCCCGGCCTCGACACCTACCTCACCGCCGGCTCCGCCTCGGGCGTGGACGACGGCCTGCCCACGCTGCTCGCCGAGGCGGCCCACGGCGGCGAGCCGGGGTACGGGCAGCAGATCCTGGTCGGCGGCGGACTGCGCCTCGACCACGTCCCGCGGCTGCGGGCCGGCGGGATCGACGCCTTCCACATCGGCGGCGCGGCCCGTCCCGACGGCTGGCAGGGACCGGTCTCCGCGGACGCGGTGGCCGAGTGGCGGACGACGCTGGACGGGGTGGCCCGCTAGTTCCGCACCGGGTGCAGGCACAGCGAGAGGTCCCCGTTCTCGCTGTACTGCGGGTAGGCGTCGTAGTCGCCGGACCGGCAGGAGGGAGTGTCCGGCCAGTAGACGCGGAACTCCGCCTGCGGTGAGCCGCAGTCCACCGGCCGCAGGTCCTGCTCGGGCCAGTCCGCGTCGTTGCGGGCGCACGAGCCGGGAGTCAGGGTGGGGTGCCCGCTCCCGCCGGAGTCGACCACCACGCCGATGACCAGGAGCACCGGGATGGCGAGGACCAGCCCGGCGAGGGCGAGCAGCGGGACGAGCGCGATCAGGCCCGCGGGCCGCCTCAGCAGCGGGCGGCCGGGGTCCAGCGGCGGGCGCCAGGCGGCCGTGGCCGGCGGCGGGAGCTTGCGGATGCGGGACAGCTCCCCCAGGTTGATCAGCAGGACGAACGGGGTGATGAGCATCGACAGGGGACCCCACCAGCCCTGGACGAGGGTGTCCGCCTGCATCTTCCGCGCGACGGCCAGCCCGCAGGTGCGGCACAGCACGCCCTGGCGCCGCAGGAACCGCATCACCACCACCATCCCCTGGTGCCCGCGCACCGTCACCGGCGCGGCGGGCATCGCCCCGCACACCTCGCACCCGGGGCCGGGCGGCTGCTGATACGGGTACGGCCCCGGCTGCTGCGGGTACGGCGACGCGTGCGGCGGGTACGGCGTGCTCAACGGAGGCCTCTCCAGGCGGACATGGCGGAACGGCACAGCACCCTACTCGGCGAGCTGTGGCGGCAGCGGCGCCGTGTGCGTCACGATCAGGCCCGACACCGCCCGGGTCAGCGCCACGTACAGGCGCCGCAGGCCCGTGCGTTCGTCCGGCTCGCCGTCCACCACGGCCTGCGGCTCGTCCAGGACCACGTAGTCGTACTCCAGGCCCTTGGCGAGCGAGGCCGGGACCAGGGTCAGCCGGGTCTCCCGGGTGGTCTCCTCGCCGGGGGCCAGACAGGGGATGCCGGCCGCCGTCAGCGCGTCGGCGAGGACGGGGACGCGGGCGTCGGCGGCGATCAGACCGGTCGAGCCCTCGTTGCGCAGCGACTCCTCGCAGGCGGCGACGGTGTCGGCGGTCCCCGTGACCGTGCGGACCTCGAAGAAGCCGGGGTTCTCCCGGACGGAGGCGACCGGGGCGAGGCCGGGCGCGATGTGCGGCAGCAGCCGGGAGGCGTACGCGATGACGTCCGTCGGCACACGGAAACCGGCGGTCAGCTCCTCGACGGCCCCCTCCGGCTTGCCGAGATGGGCCAGCGCCTCCGCCCAGCTCCGGGTCGCCCACGGGGTCGTCCCCTGCGCGAGGTCGCCGAGCACGGTCGCGCTGCCGGTGGTGCAGCGGCGGCCGACGGCCCGGTACTGCATGGGGGAGAGGTCCTGCGCCTCGTCCAGGACGACATGGCCGAGCGAGGACGTGCGCTGGACCAGGTCGGCCGCCTCGTCGACCAGCACGGCGTCCGCCGCCGACCACCTGGCCGACTTCACGCCGCGCACCGGCTTGGCCCACACGATCGTCTTCTGCTCGTCCTCGGTCAGGACACCGTCGGCGTGCTCGGCGAGGAACTCCGCGTCGGTGAGCAGTCGCAGCACCAGCCTGGCCGGGTCGACGGCCGGCCAGAGCGCCTTCACGGCCGCCTTCACCGCGCTGTTGCGGGCCACCGCGTCCTGGACCCGGTCGTCGGGGGCCTCCCCGGCCCGCTCCATCTGCACCAGCACCGCGTGCGCGATCCGCTGCGGCAGGGCCTCGCGGGCGGCGCCGTAGCGGATGTCCCGGGCCAGCAACTCCCGGACCATCTCCTCCAGTTCGTACGCCGGGACCCGCCAGCGCCGCGAGCCGCGCACCACCACGACCGGCTCGGTGGGCAGGGTCACGTGGGAGTACAGGGCGCGTCGGAGGACCTCGGCCATCCGGGCGTCGCCCTTGACGATCGCGGCGGCGGCCTCGTCCGTGCCGCGCACCTCCACGTGCGCGACCAGGTCGTCCACGGTCGCCTGCCGCACGGTCAGCTCGCCGAGCGCGGGCAGGACCTGCTCGATGTAGTGCAGGAAGGACCGGTTCGGCCCGATGACCAGGGTGCCGGTGCGGGCCAGCCGCTCCCGGTGGGCGTAGAGGAGGTACGCGACGCGGTGCAGGCCGACGGCGGTCTTCCCGGTGCCCGGGCCGCCCTGCACGCAGACCGTGCCGCCGAGGCCGCTGCGGACGATCTCGTCCTGCTCGGGCTGGATGGTGGCGACGATGTCCCGCATCGGGCCGACACGCGGCCGCTCGATCTCCTGCTGGAGCAGCCTGCTGGTGGTGGCCGCCTCCTCCGGGTCGGAGAGGCGCTCGTCCTCGTACGCGGTCAGCTCGCCGCCGGTGTAGCCGAAGCGGCGGCGCAGCCCGACGTCCATGGGGTCCTTCCTGGACGCCCGGTAGAACGGCTGCGAGACCGGCGCACGCCAGTCGATGACCATGGGGTCGCCGTCGGCGTCGTGCACGTGCCGACGCCCGATGTAGAACTCCTCCCCTTCGGCACCCTCGGCCTGCTCCGCGCCCGGAGCGTGCAGGTAGTCGAGCCGGCCGAAGAACAACGGGGTGTCGCTGAGGTCGGCCAGCGCCTTGATGCGCTCCCCGATCTGGCGCTCCAGGATCCGGGCGTTCACCCAGTTCGCGGTGACGTCGCCGATGTCCAGCGCCTCCACGTCCTCCCGCATGGCGCGCAGGGCGGCACGGGAGGCGGCGAGGTGGGAGCGCTCTCGGGCGAGCGGACCGTCGAGGGTGTCGTGGGCGGGCGTGGACAAGGGGGTGCCTCCGGTGGGCCTGCTGCGTGGCTACGACGATGCCGCCCGGTTTCCGGCCGGACGGCGGCACTCCGAGTGGAGGCGGGCAAGGGCGGAGATTTTAGGTGAGGGGGCGGGGTGGGGGCCAATGGATTTCCGGTCCCGGATCGGGCCCGTGGACCGATGCGGGGGACGGGTGCGGAGTTCCACCATGGAGACATGAGCGCAGCAAGCTTCATGTCCTCCCGGCCGCCGTCCGGCGCCACGGCGCTCGACGGCGTCCACCACCACTGGCCGGGCAACGTCCTCCGCGCGGTGAAGGTGTTCCTGGAGGCCGCCTTCGAGATCGTCATCCTCGGTGAGTACGGCGCGGAAGCGGGCACACGCCGCAGGTGACGGCATAGGGTCGCGTCCGTGCGGAACCGGACGGCCCTGCTCCTGCTCGCCCTCTCCCTCGCCTCGTTCGTCACGCTGTGCGCCCTGCGGGGCGCACCCATGGCCGACCTCCTCGTCTACCGGGCCGAGGGCGCGGCCGTGGCCCACGGCACCGACCTGTACGGCTTCACCGTCACCGAGTGGCGGCTCCCTGCGACCTACCCGCCCTTCGCGGCCGTCCTCTTCGTCCCCCTGACCTGGATCCCGGTCACGGCCCTGAAGGCGGCCTTCCTCGCGGGCAACACCGTCCTGCTCGCCACCCTGGTCGCGCTCTCCGCCCGCCTGGCCTCCCGCCCCCTCCCGCCGGCCCCGCTCTGCACGGCCACGGCCCTCGCCCTCTGGCTGGAGCCGGTCTTCCAGACGCTGCTGTTCGGCCAGATCAACCTGGCCGTGGCCTGCCTGGTCCTGGCGGACCTGACCCGGCCGCCCGGCGCCCGCGCCCAGGGGCTGGGCCTCGGCATCGCGGCCGGCGTCAAGCTCACCCCGGCGGTGTTCGTGGTGTACCTGCTGCTGCGCGGCCGGGTGCGGGAGGCGGCGACGGCGGTGGCGGCCTTCGCGGGCACGGTCGCGCTCGGTGCCGTACTGCTCCCCTCGGCGAGCGCGGACTTCTGGACCCGGCGGCTGTACGAGACCGACCGGGTGGGCAAGGCGTGGATCGTGGACAACCAGTCCCTGCGGGGCCTTCTCGCGCGGGCCCTCGGCGACCCCGGGCCGGGCCTCGCCTGGGCGCTGCCGGCGGCGGCGGTCGCGGCGGCGGGGCTGGTGCTGGCGGCCCGTGCCCGCCGGGAGGCGCACGGCGTCCTGCTGACCGCGTTCACGGCCCTGCTGGTCTGCCCGGTCAGCTGGACCCACCACTGGGTGTGGTGCGTGCCGCTGCTCGCCGTGCTGCTGGCCGACGGACACCCCCGTACGGCGGCGCTGACGGCCCTGGTCTTCACCGCCCGCACGATGTGGCTGGTGCCCCACGAGGGCGCCCTGGACCTGGAACTGCCCTGGTGGCAGCAGCCGTTGGCAGCCGCTTACCCGCTCCTCGCGATCGGGCTGATCATCTCGTATGACAGCATGATCAATCGTTGTCCGACTCTTTCGACCGAACACACGGGGAAACCGGCATGCTCTTCTCGAAGATTCCGCTCCGCAAGGCGGTGAGCGGGCTGACCGCCGCCACCGCCCTCGCCCTCGGCGCCACCCTGATGGCCGCTCCCGGCGCCTCGGCCGTCGGCTCCTCGGCGTGCACCAAGAACATCAAGGACCGGACCCTGCAGGTCGTCCAGTGGGACCACGCCGACATGTACACGAGCCCCAGCTTCCGGTCCAAGGTGAAGAAGTCCGTCTTCGCGGGCAACAACGTGCGGGTGTACTGCACCGCGAAGGGCGGCGACTGGTACTACGGCAAGTCCGGCAGGACGACGGGCTGGATGGAGTACCACGCGTTCTTCTAGGCCGGCGGGAACGTCCCGCCGTCCGGGCCCGTCAGCTCTCGGCCAGGATGTCGTCCGCGTCCACGATCCGGTAGGCGTACCCCTGCTCGGCCAGGAAGCGCTGCCGGTGGGCGGCGAAGTCCTGGTCGACGGTGTCGCGGGCGACGACCGAGTAGAAGTGCGCCTGGTGGCCGTCGGCCTTGGGGCGCAGCACCCGGCCGAGCCGCTGGGCCTCCTCCTGCCGGGAGCCGAAGGTGCCGGACACCTGGACGGCGACCGTGGCCTCGGGCAGGTCGATGGAGAAGTTGGCGACCTTGGACACCACCAGCACGCTGATCTCGCCCTCGCGGAACGCGTCGAAGAGCTTCTCGCGCTGCGCGTTGGACGTCTCGCCCTTGATCACCGGGGCGTTCAGGTGCTCGCCCAGCTCGTCCAGCTGGTCGATGTACTGGCCGATGACGAGGATCTGCTGCCCGGCGAACCGGCGGACGATCGCCTCGGTCACCTTCCGCTTGGTCTCGGTGGTCGCGCAGAAGCGGTACTTCTCCTCCGTCTCGGCGGTGGCGTACGCCAGCCGCTCGGAGTCGGTGAGGTTCACCCGGACCTCGACGCAGTCGGCGGGCGCGATGTAGCCCTGCGCCTCGATCTCCTTCCACGGGGCGTCGAACCGCTTGGGCCCGATGAGGGAGAACACGTCCGACTCCCGTCCGTCCTCCCGCACCAGGGTGGCCGTGAGCCCCAGCCGCCGCCGCGCCTGGAGGTCGGCGGTGAACTTGAAGACGGGCGCGGGCAGCAGGTGCACCTCGTCGTAGACGATCAGCCCCCAGTCCCGGGAGTCGAACAGCTCCAGGTGCGGGTAGACGCCCTTCCGCCGGGTCGTCAGCACCTGGTAGGTGGCGATGGTGACCGGCCGGATCTCCTTCTTCGTCCCGCTGTACTCGCCGATCTCGTCCTCGGTCAGCGAGGTCCGCTTGACCAGCTCGTGCTTCCACTGCCGGGCGGAGACCGTGTTGGTGACCAGGATCAGCGTGGTCGACTTCGCCTGCGCCATGGACCCGGCGCCGACCAACGTCTTCCCCGCGCCGCAGGGCAGCACGACGACACCGCTGCCGCCGTGCCAGAAGTTCTCCACGGCCTGCCTCTGGTACGGACGCAGCGCCCAGCCGTCCTCCAGCAGCTCGATCGGGTGGGCCTCACCGTCGACGTACCCGGCGAGGTCCTCGGCCGGCCAGCCCAGCTTCAGCAGGGTCTGCTTGATCTGCCCGCGCTCGGAGGGGTGCACCACCACGCTGTCCGGATCGATCCGGGCGCCGACCAGCGGGGCGATCCGCTTGGACTTCAGCACCTCCTCCAGCACCGGCCGGTCGGTGGTGGACAGGACCAGTCCGTGCGCGGGGTGCTTGGTCAGGGTGAGGCGGCCGTAGCGGTCCATCGTCTCGGCGATGTCCACGAGCAGCGCGTGCGGCACCGGGTACCGGCTGTACTGCACCAGCGCGTCCACGACCTGCTCGGCGTCATGCCCCGCGGCGCGCGCGTTCCACAGCCCGAGCGGGGTGACCCGGTAGGTGTGGATGTGCTCGGGCGCCCGCTCCAGCTCGGCGAAGGGCGCGATGGCACGACGGCAGTCGTCGGCCCGCTCGTGGTCGACCTCCAGGAGCAGGGTCTTGTCGGACTGGACGATCAGCGGACCATTCACGCGCGGCACACCCTTCCATCACGGCCAAACGTCCAGTGTGCCTCATCCTCCCGTGGTGGCCGAAGGACGCGAGATCGACTGCGGCCCGGGGCGGCCTCAGTCGTCCGCCAGCTCCGCCACCCCGGTGATCCGGTGCAGGGGGTAGGTGCGGACCTCGTCGGACGTGTGGTCGTACGCCGTCACGAAGCCGCCCTCCACGCGGACGGGGGCGATGACGCGCTGGCTGGCGGCGCCGTCGGCGTTGACGTAGCCGATCCAGACCGAGTCGCCGGTCAGGACGGCGGCCTGCATGGTGGCCAGGGTCTCGGCGGAGGAGGTGCGCGGCAGCTCGCCGCCCGCCAGGGGTTCGCCGACGGGTTTGCGGGGGGCGGTGGCGGCCAGGTCGCCGGCCCGGATCGCGCGGATCGCCGCGGCGAGCAGCGTGGCGTCGGGCGGCGGCGGCCCCTCCGGCACCGGTTCGGGCGCGGAGCGCGGCGGGGTGCGGTGGGCGTGCGCGCGGGTGATCAGGACGTCGCCCTCGGCGGACTCGGCGGCGGGCGCGTACCCCATCGCGCGCAGCCCCTCCAGCAGCGTCGCCGGGTCGGTCTGCGCCGCCAGCACGGTCGGTGCCAGGCGGCGCAGACGCAGGGCGGCGGCGCGCTTGTCGGCGAGGATCTCGTTCAGCAGGGCGTCGTCGTCGCAGCGGACGTAGGCGGAGGCCGCGCCGATCCGCAGGTGGCCGTGTCTGCGGGCCACGTCGTCGATCAGGTAGGCGAGCGGCTGCGGGACCGGGGTGCGGGAGTGCTCGGTGAGGAAGGCGTGCAGGTCGGCGGCGGTCCGCCCGGCGTCCAGGGCGCGCCGGACCGAGGCCGGGGTGAACCGGTACACCGTCGCGCCGCCCTTGGACTCCACGTCCGCGAGCACGCCCAGCACGTCCGCGAGCGGTCGTCGCAGCGGGCCGGGGGCGACCGCGGTCAGGTCGGCCTGGAGCAGCACGTGGTCCAGCGGCTCGGGCAGCAGCGGAGCCAGCAGCCGGGCCGCGGCGGCGGTCGCGGCGGTCTGCTCGGCGGAGGAAAGGACAGTGGGGCGCCCGGGGGAGCGGTGGTGGTGCACGGGGAGCTTGTCGCCGGGGCCGGCGGGTTCCGCGGGCACGGTGGGCCCGGACGGGCCGGCTGCCCGGGCGGACGTGCCCGCCTCCGGCGTGCCGTCGGCCGGCCCGGCCGTACCGCCGGCGGGACTCCCGGCCTTCCCGCCCGTGCCCCCGGTCCGCCCGGCCGGCGGCGCCCCCAGCAGCGCGCGGCCGTGGGACGACAGCGCGCCCCGGCCGGTCACGCCCAGCAGTTCCGCCTCCGACAGGGTCCAGCGGGCCAGCCGGGAGCGCAGGTCGTCCTCGGCGCCGTCCCGCCGGGCGCCCCGCAGCGGGCGCTCCCAGCGCAGCCGGGCCAGGACCGACTCGGTGTCCGGGGCCGCGCCCTGCGCCAGCCCGGCCAGCAGGGACAGCACCCGGTGCCGTACCTCCGGCGCGGCGGACCGGTCGAGGCCGGGGCCGAGCGCCGACAGCGTCCGGTCCTTCGTGTCCCGCCCGCCGACCAGCCCCGCGGTGCGGGTGGCCGTCAGCCACGCCTGGGCGAGCCGTGCCCAGCGCTCGGCCGGAGGCTGCTCCAGCCACTCGTCGTAGGCGGGCGTGGCCGCGTACCGCTCGTCGGCCTCGCCGTCGGAGGCGACCAGTCCGGCCGCGTAGGCCAGCTCGGTCCAGAAGGCGGCGACCGGCTCCGACACGTCCAGCGCCACCGCGGTCCGCTTGAGGTCCCGGACGCTCAGCCCGCCCGCCCGCAGCACCGCCGGGCCGCCCTCGTCCCAGTCCTTCAGCAGCTCCTCGACGGTGGCCAGCGCCGTGTAGGCCTGCCCGGCCGCGGTGGCGTCCACCACCTGCGGGGAGTGCGCCGCGGCCGGCTCCACGGCGGGCGGCAGCGGTTCGGGCGTGCGGTGCGCTCGGCCCTCGCGCAGGTGCAGGGCGACCTCGCGGGGCAGGACGACGGTCCCGGGCGCGGTCGGCAGCAGCAGACCCCGGTCCAGCAGCCAGCGCA
>NZ_JBVKBI010000019.1:0-149787 GCF_055639035.1 Streptomyces sp. NPDC107654 | reverse complement strand
ACCCGTTGGAACAGCTCCCACAACTCGTCCGGCACCAAACGCGTAACGATCTCCGCCACGACCGGCAGCCTACTCAGCCAAATGAGATGGCTTCTAAGTGACCTGCCCGGCTCCCGGCACCCCCGCGGGAGCCCCTGCCGGGAGCCACCGGTGAGCCCGGGTACCTCGACAAGTCGTACCGCATGACGGAATATGTATGCCGCAGAGCGGAAAATGGCAGAGGGTGAGGTCGCGTCGGGTGAGGGGGCGGGGCGTGCGGCGGTCGGACGGTGTCCGGTGGTGGCGTCGGAGACGGGGGGCGGCTTTCGCGCGGTCCCTGCTGCGCGGCCCGGCGCAGGTGATGTTCCTGGCGGACGCGCGGACCGGCGTCCTCTTCTGCCTCGCCCTGTGCGCGGCCGGCTGGCGCTACGGCGCCTACGCGCTGGGCGGCGCCGCCCTCGGCACCGGTACCGCCCGACTGCTGCACGTCGCCCCGGACCGGGTCGCGTCGGGTCTGGAGGGCTTCAACTCCTGCCTCCTCGCCCTGTGCCTCGCGGTGTTCCTCGACCCGGACCGGCCGGCCACGGCGTTGCTCGCCGCCGTCGCCTGCACGGTGGCCGCGGTCGTCACGGCGGCCGTGGTCCGCCTGCTGCGCGTGTGGCACCTGCCTCCGCTGACCCTGCCGTACTGCCTGCTGGCGAGCGCGGTCACCGTCGCCGCGCCCGCCTTCCGGCGTGTCTGGCCGCATGGCGGCAGCCTCGCCGCGCTGCCCGGCGCCGCCTCCGGGCCGAGCGAACCCCGACCGGACGAGCTGTGGCGGGCGTTCTTCCGCAACGTGTCCCAGGTGTTCTTCCTCGACGAGTGGTACGTGGGGGCGCTGCTGCTCGCCGGGCTCTTCCTGGCCGGCCGGACGGCCGGGCTGGTGGCCTGCGCCGGAAGCGCGACCGGCCTCCTCACCGCCTGGGCGCTCGGCGCGCCCGCGGCCCGGATCGCCGACGGCACGATGGGTTGCAACGCGGTGCTCGTCGCGCTCGCCCTGTGCGGTGTCTTCCTGACGGCGGCCCCGGCCACGCTGCTGTACGCCCTGCTCGGCGCGGCGACGGCGACCGCCGTGACACCGGCCGTCGCCCATCTGCTCGCCCCGGCCGGCGGCCACGCGTTCACCTGGCCGTTCGTGCTGACGACACTCGGGTTCCTGGCCGCCGCCCGCTCCTTCCCCCGCCTCACCACCCCCACCCCGCCCGAGCCGCCCCCGCCCCGCCCCGGCACACCGGCCCCCGCGGCGTAGGCCCGGCCCGGCCGGCACCGGCGCGGCGCCGGGCACTCAGGAACGGCACGTAGACTCCGCCCCCTGTGGATCCCGTAGGCATCCGCGCTGCTCGGACACGGTGTTTGTTGGATTGTGCCAACTACGCGATCGACCCGGCGCAGGCGCGACCGTTCAGGGGAGTAGGAGATGAGCGACCCGTGGGACGGGCCGGCCGGCCAGGCCACGCGCAGCCCCGGCACACAGGTCCCCCGGCAACGGCGGGCCGAGGCGGGCGGTACGCGTCCACCGGGCGGCCGGGCCGCGAACCGGGCGGCAGCCGGGCGCGGGCGCGGCGGAAGGCGGGGCGGCCGGACCCGCCCGGCGGGACGCGGCAGGCGCCTGCTGAAGCTCGCCGGGATCTGCCTGTCCGTCCTCGTCGTGGTCACCGCCGGTGCCGGCTGGTGGTTCTACCAGCACCTCAACGGCAACATCCACAGCGTCTCGCTGGACGGCAAGGGTGGCACCGAGAAGGCCGACGCCTTCGGCCGCACCCCCATCAACATCCTCGTCATGGGCTCGGACGGCCGCACCAGCGAGACGGACTGCCGACTCGGCGGCGGCTGCGCGGCCGGCGGAGTGCAGACCGGCAGCAACGCGGACGTGCAGATGGTGCTGCACATATCCGCGGACCGCTCCAACGCCACCGTGATGAGCATCCCGCGCGACACCATGACGAAGGTCCCAGCCTGCAAGGACAGCGAGGGCGGGCCGTCCACGTCCGGCTACTACGGCCAGATCAACAGCGCCCTGCAGTACGGACCCGCCTGCCAGGTGGCCACCGTCCACCGGCTCACCGGCATCCCCATCGACCACTTCGTCAAGCTGGACTTCTCCGGCGTGGTGAAGATGTCCGACGCGGTCGGCGGTGTCTCCGTGTGCGTCAGCGACGACGTCTACGACACCTACTCGCACCTGAAGCTGTCCAAGGGCGCCCACACCCTCAAGGGCGTCGCGGCCCTGGAGTTCGTACGCTCCCGGCACGGCTTCGGCGACGGCAGCGACCTCGGCCGCACGATCTCGCAGCACATCTTCCTCAGTGCGATGATCCGCAAGTTCAAGAGCGCGGGCACGCTCACCGACCCCACGGCGGTCTACGACCTCGCCGACGCCGCCACCAAGGCGCTCACCGTGGACGACGGCCTGGGCAGCGTGAAGAAGCTGATCGCGCTGGCGGGTGACGTGGACAAGGTCCCGACCAAGCGGATCACCTTCACCACCATGCAGACGGCACCCGACCCGGACGACGGCGACCGTGTCGTCGTGGGCGAGGGCGCGCGGTCGCTGTTCACCTCGATCGCCGACGACCAGTCCCTGACCACCGGGTCCGGCGGGAAGTCGGCGGCGGCCTCGGCGACCGCGAAGGCGAAGCCCACCGCATCCGCCGTACCGGCGGCGGGGATCGCGGTGACCGTGGAGAACGGCACCACGGTCACCGGCCGTGCCTCGGCCGTTGCCGCCGCCCTCGCCGGCAAGGGCTTCAGCCCCGGCACGACCACGGCCAACGCCCCGAACCCCGCCGCGGCCACCACCCTCATCTACGGCGCCGGCCGGAAGCCCGAGGCGCAGACGGTGGCCAAGGCGCTCGGCCTGCCCTCCTCCCACCTCAAGCAGGGCACCGGCGCCGGACTCGTCCTCGTGATCGGCGGCGACTGGCCCAGCGGAAAGAGCTACCCGGGCGGCACCTCCTCGCCCGCGGCC
Organism: Streptomyces sp. NPDC107654; assembly: GCF_055639035.1. Lineage (NCBI taxonomy): Bacteria > Bacillati > Actinomycetota > Actinomycetes > Kitasatosporales > Streptomycetaceae > Streptomyces > Streptomyces sp. NPDC107654. The sequence goes on along the minus strand of NZ_JBVKBI010000019.1, from coordinate 146,801 downwards.
GCCGACACCAAGGCCGCCGTCGGGGGCGCCCACGCCTCCACCGCCGACCAGGCGAAGACCTGTGCCAAGGTGAGCCCCTACAAGACGGTCACCCTCGACGGCGTCCCCATGACCCCGGCCCAGGCGTACGCGGCGGCGCGGAAGAAGCCCGACTCCGACGCGTGAGCGGTGGCCGCTGTATCAGAGGCTCGACGCCTGAGCGGTGGCCGCCGGATCAGAGCTTGCGCCAGCGCGCGTTGCACCAGGAGAAGAGGCCGAACGCGGCGAGGCCGAGCGCGACCAGGGCGAGCAGCCAGGGGCCGGCCGGGAGGTCCCGGAAGGCGCGCAGGGTGTCGTCCATGCCCCGGGCCTTGCCCGGCTGGTGCCGGACGGCCGCGACGAGGGCGAACACACCGGCCGTCGCGAAGACCACGCCACGGGTGGTGCCGCCGGTCACCCCGAGGGCCTCCACGACCGGCCGGGTCCGGGCGGACATGTCCTGCGTCCGCAGACGCTTGCGGAAGGTCCGCCGCACCGCCCGTACCGCGATCCACACCCCCGCGATCACCACCACGACCCCCGCGAGCCCGAGGATCCACTGGCCCCCGGGCCACTCCAGGACCCGGGCGGTGACGTCGTCGGTGTTGCGGTCCGAGGCACCGCTGCCGCTGCCCCGGTCCCCGGCCGCGTAGGCGAGCACCGAGTAGGAGACGAAACAGTAGAAGCCGAACCGGTACAGGGCAGCCGCCCGGCGGGAGAGCTTCGACCCGTCGGGGCCCGCCGCGCCGAACACCGCCTCCGACAGCCGCCACACCGCCATGCCGGCGAGTGCGATGCCCACGACCCACAGCATCGCCGCCCCGAACGGCTGCCGGGCCAGCTGGCCAAGGGCGCCACCGCGGTCGGCCTGGCTCCCGTCGTTGTCACCGCCGAAGGCGATCCGCAGCGCGATGACCGCCACGAGTACGTAGATCAGCCCCCGGGCCGCGAAGCCCGCCCGGGCCGCCACGGCCATGGCCGTGCTGTCCGCCACCCGTCGTGCCCGGAACCGCCCCCGCAGGGCCCATGACTGTGCATCCATACACCGCCGACTGCCCCCGCACGCCGGTACGACACCTGCTCGCCGGTCACCGCGCGGTTCACCTGAGGGGGATTTCCGTACCTCCGCACGACGACCGGGGCGGGGGTGGGAGGATGGGGCGCCATGACGGCAGGGTGGGGGACGCGTACGGTGCGGGCCGCGGTGTTCGCGGCCGTCTGTGTCGTCCTCGCCGCCCTCGGTCACGTCCTGATGTCCGGTGGTGACGTCCCCGCGTGGGCGCTGGCCGCCGGCCTCGCCGCGACCGGCGGCGCCGGCTGGTGCCTGACCGGCCGCGAACGCGGCCCGGCGCTGATCGTCCCGCTCGTGGTGGCCGCCCAGGCGGTGCTGCACACGGCGTTCTCCCTCGCCCAGGCCCGCTCCGGGAGCGTCGTGCCCCCGCCGCACAGGGGTGTGCGCACGGAGATGCCGATGGACATGGGCGGCATGGACATGGCGCACATGACACACATGGGGCATCCGATGGGGGCCGGGGGCGGCTGGCCGGTGTCCGGGATGGCGGCCGCCCACCTGCTGGCCGCACTCCTCACCGGGCTGTGGCTGGCCCACGGCGAACAGGCCGCCTTCCGCATCCTGCGGGCCGCGGCCGGATGGCTGGCCGCGCCGCTGCGGCTGCTGCTGACCCCGCCCCTCGTCGCCGGCCCCCGGATCCACGCCCGCGCCGGCCGCGTTCGGACCGGGCGCCGATCCTCGGTCTGCTCGTCCACACGATCACCTCACGCGGGCCGCCCGAGGGGACCGCTGTCGTCTTCTGAGGACAGCCGGTGCACCGAGGCCGCCCCTGAGCGCCTCGGTCCACGGCCGTACGTCCGTGGACCGAGGCGCGGCACGTGTGTGCCGGGCGTGCGGACGTGGGGCCGTCCCCCTCTCACCGGACCCGGCGCCCCCAGGCGTACCCGGTATCCGGTCACGGTCGACCCGAGAAGGACACCAGGTGATCACTCCTGTCCTGCCCGCAGCACGGACCGTCCACGACCCGTCGGCGGCCGCCGACGCGTCGGCAACCGCGTGGGCGCTGGCCGCCCGGGGCGGCGACGCCGACGCGGTCGAGCACTTCGTCCGAGCCCTGCACCGCGACGTCCGGCGCTACGTCGCCCACCTCTGCGCCGATCCCCAGGCCGTCGACGACCTGGCGCAGGACACCTTCCTGCGCGCCCTCGGCAGCCTGCACCGCTTCGAGGGCCGCTCCTCGGCGCGCACCTGGCTGCTGGCCATCGCCCGCCGGGCGGTGACGGACAGCTACCGCCACGCCGCCGCGCGGCCCCGCCTGTCCGACGCGGCGGACTGGCAGTTGGTCGCCGAGTCGGCCCAGCCGCGGGGCCTGCCCGGCTTCGACGACGGCGTCGCCCTGCTCGACCTGCTGGCCGGGCTGCCGGACGAGCGCCGGGAGGCGTTCGTGCTGACCCAGCTGCTCGGCCTGCCCTATGCGGAGGCGGCCAAGGTCAGTGCCTGTCCGGTCGGCACAGTCCGCTCCCGGGTGGCCCGCGCCCGGGCGACGCTCATCGGCCTGCTCGGCGCGGCGGAGGAGCCCGCCGCCGCACCGGCCGCCTGAACGGGCGGCTCGGCCGGGGCCGGCGGCGGTGTGCGCCACCGGCCCCACCGTGTCACTGCCCGGAGCGGCCCCGGCCGGTGTCCGGCCTGCGGGCTGCCTGCGGGCATTGCCGCGGGTGTCGGTCGAGTAGCGGGGGGTGAGTGCCGGTCGTCGGTCTGGGTGGGCTGCGTGGGGGGCGTTGCCACGGGTGTCTGCCGAGCAGGGGGGCGGGCGCCGGTCGTCAGTCCGAGTGGGCTGCGCGGGGGCGTGACGGCCGGTGTCTGCCGAGCAGCACGGCGCAGGCGCCGGCCGTCAGCAGCCCGCCGGCGAGGAAGGCGCCCCGCACACCGGCGAGCGGCAGGACCAGTCCGCCGAGCGCGGCTCCCCCCGCGATACCGGCGTTGTAGGCGCCGGAGTTCGCCGCGAGCGCGAGGTCCGTGCGGCCCGGTGCGCAGTGCAGCATCGCGTTCTGCGCGGTCATGAACACCGGCCCGAGCGCACCGCCCGTCAGGACCAGGAACAGCACCGCCGCCACCGGACGGGCACCGGCCGCGTACAGGCCGAGCAGGCCCACGGCCTCGGTGGCCACGGCGGTGGTCAGCGCCGCGTCCGGGAAGCGGTCCAGCAGCACCGCCGTGACGCTCACCCCGGCCAGACACGCGGTGCCGAAGACCGCGAAGAGGACGCTGACCGTGCCCGGCGCGAACCCGCTGACGGTGCCCAGGAACAACACGAGGTAGGTGTATCCCGCGAACGCCCCGGCGGCGGACAGGAACCCCGCCGCCAGCACGGTCGCGAACCGGCGGCCGTCCGGACCGGTCGCGTAGGCGGCGGGCTCCTCGTCCGGCGGCGTGGTCGGCAGCAGGACGGCGATCGTCACCAGGGAGACCAGTCCCAGCACCGCCAGGAGGGCGACCGGTACCGGCCAGCCGCTGTGCCGGCCCAGCCAGGTCCCGGCGGGGACACCGAGCACGAGGGCGAGTGAACCGGCGACCGACAGCGCCCCGACCACGCGCCCGCGCACCCCGGGCGCGAACAGGCCGACCGCCACCGGCCCCATCACGGCCCAGAACAGCGCCTGGGCGAGCGCGGTCAGCAGCCGGGCCGCCAGCAGCAGCCAGTAGGAGGAGGCGAGGGCCGCGACCACACTGGACACCACCAGCGCAGCCAGGAGCCCGGTGAGCACATGCCGACGGGGCACCGGCCGCACGACGCGGGCGAGCGGCAGCGACGCGACGGCCACCGCCAGGCCGTAGCCGGTGACCAGCAGACCGACCGCCGACAGGGACACCCGGAGGCTCCCGGAGATCAGCTCCAGCAGCCCGACCGGCAGGTTCTCCGCGGTGTTGAAGGTGAACGCGGCCAGCATCAGAGCGGCGAGCACCGCGGCCTCGCGCCACGGAACCGGCCGCGTCGTCGCCCCGCGGCCGCTGTCCGGCCCGGTCCACCGCGCCTGCTGCGTGGCACCACCCATGCACCCACCCCACCGGCCCCACCGCTCGCACCGCAACCGAATTGCGGTCCTCGCGGCCGGGGCGCGGCGGGGCGGCCTCGACCCCGTACGTCGGGCTCCGGCCGTCGCGCGCCGGGTGCAAGTGCCACTGAGCGCCAACTGCCCGACCAGGCCTTCCCGTTGACGTTCCGTGCGGTATGGTACGAGCTGTTTGGTTTCATTTTCGGCTGGGGGAGGGTCCATGGCTCAGCAGGAACGAGCCGTACGGACCCGACGTGCTGTTCTGGAGGCCGCCGCGGCCGTCTTCGCGGAGCGCGGTTACGCGGCCGCCACCATCGCGGAGATCCTCAACCGGGCCGGTGTCACCAAGGGTGCCCTGTACTTCCACTTCGACTCCAAGGCGGCCCTCGCCCGGGGCGTGCTCCAGGAGCAGATGAGGACCGAGTACCACCTGCCGCGCGAGCTGAAGCTCCAGGAGTGGGTGGACGCCGGCATGACCCTGGCCAAGCGGCTCCCCCAGGAGCCCATCCTGCTCGCCGGCGTCCGGCTCTCGGCCGATCTCCAGGGCCAGGACGTGCTCGGCGGCGCCTGGCCGGCCTGGGCCCGGCTGACCTCGTGCGTGCTGACGGAGGCCAAGGAGCGCGGCGAGGTGCTCCCGCACGTCGTACCCGAGGAGACCGCCCAGATCTTCCTAGGAGCCTGGATCGGCGTGCAGTTCGTCTCGCAGGCCGTGGCCGGCTGGGCCGACCTGGACGAGCGGATGTCGGGCCTGTACGACCACCTCCTCCCCGCGATCGCCGCCCCGGCCGTCCTCGTCCGTCTGGACACCGCGCCGGACCGCGGCGCCCGCGTGATCGCGGAGGTCCACGAGAAGTCCGCCGCCGTCGCCGGCGTCTCCGGCTGAACCCGACCGGCACGTCCGGCTCCCCTGTACGACCGCCTCCCGCGCGGCGCGCCGGGCTCACCTGTCACCACGAAGCAAACCGCCAGGACGGTTTGAACCGGGTCGCTCACGCCCGGGCGGCGGCCGGGACCAGTCCGGGGGCGAACCGGAAAGAGACCGCCTCCATCAGCGGCCTGCGCTTGGTGTTCTGGAACGCGGCGATGCGCCACTCGCCGTCCGCCTCCCGGACCAGGGTGTACGTCTGGACCTTTCCGAGCCGACGGGGCCGCCCGCCCTTGTACGTGTCGCCGCGCCCGGTGACCACCGCCGTGTCCGGCCCGAGGAAGCGCACGCCGACGACCTCGTCCGCGAGCAGGATGTCCTTGAGGAACGTCGTGAACAACACGCGGTGGCTCTCGGTGATGTCCCGGCGCCCCTGGTAGAGGGTGCCGACGTAGGTGGCGTAGCTGGCGTCCTCGGTGAACAGGCGGCCGTAGGCGTCGGCGTCGTGCCGGTTCCAGGCGGCCACCAGGGCGTCCAGGACGGCGGTGACGGCGGCGGAGTCGTGAGTGGTGGGCATGGCGGAGGTCTCCCGTCTTGGTTAGACTTGTGCAGAATCTTACTGAGAGAAGTATCTGCATACGTGCAGAGATTTGGGAAGGGGTTAATCGTGCCGGATGCCCGGAGCGGTGGGGACGAGGAGCGCGCGATCTTCCGTCAGTACCTGGACGCCGTGGGACTCCACGGTCTGGCCGGCGCGGAGGCCGCGGGCCTGCAGTCCTCGGAGTGGTACGCGCTCAGCCTGATCACCCAGGAGGGCAGCCTCACCTCGGGCGAACTCGCCACCCGCACCGGCCTGACCACCGGTGCCACCACCCGCCTGATCGACCGTCTGGAGCGCGCCGGATACGCGCGCCGGGCCCCCGATCCCACGGACCGCCGTCGCGTGCGCGTCGAACCCGTCCCCGACGCGCTCGCCCGCGTGGAGGAGGTCGTCGGCCCCGCCCGCCGCCGTCTCGCCGAGGTCCTGACGCACTACACGCCCGACCAACGCGCGTTGATCTTCGACTACTTCACCCGGGCGGCCCCCGCGTTCCGCGCCGCGACCGAGGAGATCCGGGCGGCGGCCCCACGCAGACGGACCAGGGCGGCGGGCTGACCCGGACGCGCCCTCGGCGGTCGCCGACCCGGTGCGGGAGCGTGCGCGGTGCCGCCGGGCGGGTCCCGTGGTCCCTTCGACGGCCGGATCCCGCCGGTCCGTTCCGCGCGTACGGCGTGTTCCGGCCGACGTGTCCTGAGCCCGTTGGTCGCTTCCCGGCCACCTCCCTTGTGGCTGCCGGGCGTTGGCGGCCCGTTCACCGTCCGGACCCGGGCTCGTGTGCCTCGTACGGAAATTCACGCCGCGTTCGCGGGTCGGGGCCCGCTGTGGGCGCGTCCGGTGAGCGGACGTGTGTTCGTGGTCACTAGGATGTGAGGCCAAGACAACCATGTGACCGGCCTGTTGGAAGCGGGCCGGTCGGGGTCGCCGATGCCAGGGACCGCTCCCCGGGCTGCGGTGATCTTCCTTCCCAGGAGGACCCTCCGCATGTTCCGACGAATAGGAACCGCCGTCGTCCGTCATCCCGTGTGGACGATCGTGGCGTGGCTGATCGCAGCGGTGGCGATAGTCGCCACCGCTCCGAGCCTGCCCTCCAACAGTGACGAGAGCAGTTTCCTGCCCAAGAGTTACGAGTCAATCAAAGCGGCGGATCTGCAGCAGAAGGCGTTCCCCAGCGCCTTCACCCCGTCCGCGATCGCGCTCTACCAGCGCACCGACGGCGGCAAGCTCACCGCCGCCGACCAGAAGGATGTCGCCCGGATCACCACCGAACTGGGCGCGAAGCACATCGACCAGGTGCAGAAGGTCGTCCCCGGCCAGCCGTCCAAGGACGGCAGGTATGCCCTGACCCTGGTGCAGATGGACAGCAAGAACGCCGGCCAGCCCAAACAGGCCGACGCGGCCAAGGTGTTGCGTGAAGAGGCCAAGAAACTGGCCAAGGGCACCCACCTCGACGTCAAGCTCGGCGGCTCCGCCGCGCAGGCGCTCGACCAACAGGACTCGTCCAAGCGCGGCGAGGCATTGATCGGCATCGGCACCTTCGTCATCATCCTGGTGACCCTGCTGATCATCTTCCGGGCGCCCATCCTCGCCATTCTGCCCCTGCTGCTGATCGGCCTGGTCTCCGCCGTCGCCAACGGGCTGATCGCCTACGCCACCAAGCTGTTCGACCTGGAGGCCAACAGCTCGATCTCGTCCATCCTCATCGTCGTGCTCTTCGGCGTGGGCACGGACTACTTCCTGTTCCTGATATTCCGCTACCGCGAGAGCCTGCGCGCCGGTGACGAACCCAAGCAGGCCATGATCAACGCGGTCGGCCGGGTCGGCGAGGCCATCGCCTCGGCCGCGGGCGCGGTCATCATCGCGTTCCTCGCCCTGGTCCTGTCGACGCTGGGCTTCCTGAAGCAGATGGGCCCGGCGCTCGCCATCGCGGTCGGCGCCACCCTGGTCGCCGGCCTCACGCTGATCCCCGCCGTGGTCTCCCTCATCGGGCCCAAGGTGTTCTGGCCCTCCAAGTCCTGGCAGAAGGAGCCGCAGAACGCCCGCTTCGCCGCCCTCGGCCGGGGCGTCCAGCGCCGCCCGGCGCTGACCGCCCTCGTGTCCGGTCTCATCCTGCTCGCCCTGTCGCTGGGCACCTTCGGCTACAAGGCCACCTTCGACCTGGCGTCCGGCTCCATGCCCAAGACCAAGGAGTCGATGGTCGTCCAGGACGAGATGCAGAAGGCGTACTCGGCGGGCGCCGCGGCACCGACCGACGTCTACCTGCACAGCACCGACGGCAAGCCACTGGACAAGGCCGCCTTCGACGCGTACGCGCGGAAGCTCGGCTCCGTGGACGGCGTCGCCGACGCCCGTATGACCCAGTTGAACAAGGAGGGCACCACCGCCGACTTCACCGTCACGCTCAAGTACGAGGCGTCGACGGACAAGGCGATCGACGCCGTGGGCCGCGTCCGCGACGTCGCGCACTCCGCGGCGCCCGGCGGCACCGAGGCGCTCGTCGGCGGCATGTCCTCGATCTACAAGGACATCAACGCGGCGGTCAACCACGACTACCGGACGGTCTTCCCCGTCGCCGCCATCCTCATCATGCTCATCCTGGGCCTGCTGCTGCGCAGTGTGGTCGCCCCCTGGTACCTGATGGCCTCCGTGGGCCTCGGCTTCGGCGCCACCCTCGGCGCGACCGTGTGGATCTTCCAGGAGGGACAGGGGCACTCGGGCCTGATGTTCATGCTGCCGGTGATCATGTATCTCTTCGTGGTCGCGATCGGCACCGACTACAACATCCTCATGATCGCCCGGCTGCGTGAGGAGGCCCGCGAGGGCCGGGATCCGCGCGAGGCGGCCGGCATGGCGCTCCGGCACGCCGGGCCGACCGTGGCCGCCGCGGGCTTCATCCTCGCGGCGACCTTCGCCACGATGATGCTCGCGGGCAACTCGCTGCTCTCGGAGATGGGCTTCGCCGTCTCCTTCGGCATCGCGGTGGCCGCGTTCGTCATGGCGATGTTCTTCACCCCGAGCCTCACGGCCCTGATCGGCCACGCGGCCTGGTGGCCGGGCCACGGGGACCGGGCGGAGGTGCCGCCCGCCGGGACCGGCACGTCCGGGCCGGTCCTGGACGAAGAGGAGCGGGACGGCACCGCCCACGATCCCGCCGGGCGCCGCGGCTAGCGGCAGCCGGTGTGACCGGTGAGGTCCTGCCGGGCCGTACGGCCCGGCAGGACCTTTTCTCACGGCGGCGGACGCCGCCTGCCCTTCGCGTACGAGGCGGCCCGGGCCGCTCAGCGAGCCGTGTCCGCCAGCCGCCGCAGGGCCTCGACCGCCCGCTCGGCCTGGTCATGGGGCACGAAGAGGTGGTCGTGGTGGAAGCCGGCGACCACGTTGCAGCTCAGACCCTCGTCGGCGAGGACGCGGGCGACGGCCGCGGTCAGCCCGACCGCCTCCAGCGCGGAGTGGACGCGCAGCGTGATCCACCCGGCGACGTAGTCGTACGCCATCCCCGCCGCGTCCGCGTCCGCCTGCGGCACCACGAGGGTGAGGCCCTCCTGCTCGGCGACCGTCACCACCGGGGAGACCCCGGAGGGCACGCCGCCCTCGGCCATGGTGAAGACATAGCGGCCCGGGTTCAGCTCCGGCCGCATCTCGCCGAGCAGGGTGCGCAGATCGGTCTCGCCCATCATGGGTCCCACCCTAGGGGGCCGCGCACGCCCGCCGCCCGGCGGGGATCGGCCGGCTCCCGGCCGGGCGCGCGTGGTGTGCTCGTGTGAGCCCTGGACGCGCCCCCGGCCGCGCGGCAAGACTGCGCTGGCGGCGGACGGAACGCCGGCCTCGTCCGCCCGAGGTTCGTGCGGTCCGTGCGGTTCGAGCACCAGGAAGGCAGGGGGTCCGCTGTGCTGTTGCGTCTGCCCACGTCCGTGACGGAAGCCCGGAAATGCCTGGCGGAGGGGGCCGTGCCGATCGGCGGGGCGACCCTCGTGTGGGCCGCATGGCAGCGGGACGGATTCCCCGACCTCGCGATGTCGCTCCGCGAACTGCCGGAGGCCAACGTCCTGGGGCGGGACACCCTGGGCGGCGCCGTGATCCTGCACCGCGTCGACACCACGGTCCCCGACGTCCTGCGGCTGGCCGCCGCCACCGTCGGCACCGGTGCCGTACGCCGGACGGCGACCGTCGGCGGCAACATAGCCGGCAGCACGCTGCGTTGCCTGCTGCCCGCCGCCCTCGTCCTGGACGCCCGGGCGACGGTCCTGGAGCCCGAGGGCGTCCGTGAGGCCGACCTGGCCGAGGTGGTCGCCAAGCGTCCCGTGCTGCTCAGCCTGCGCTGGCGGCCGCCCGTCTCCTCGGCGTACCGCAAGCTGCCCGGTGCGGCCGGTGCGGCGCCGCCCCTGGTCGTGGCCTCGGCCCTGCACGCCGAGCACGGGGCACCCGACCGCGTGCGGGTCGCCGTACGGGACGGCTACGACGTCCTCGGCGGCACCGCCCACCGCGAGCCCCACGCCGAGGCGACCCTCGACGCGCTGCGCGGCACGGCCCTGGGCGACCTGCCGGCCGCCGCGTGGGAGGTCGTACGAACGCAGGTCGCCGACCTCCTGGCGGACCGCGGCTGACGACTGACGGCACGGCTGTTTGCCGTCTCCGCAAAGAAGTTGGCCGGCCGGCGTCGCCCTGCCCGAGCCTGATCCGGTACGACCCGCGTACCGGAGAGGCGGACGACGACCGTGACGACGACTTCCCCTGCTCACCCCCCGGCTGCTCATCCACCGGCTGCTCATCCACCGGCTGCTCACCCCCCGGCTGCTCATGCACCGGCGCTCGGCAGACGCAGACGCTGGACGGTGCTCGCCGTCTGCTGCCTGAGCATGTTCCTGGTGGGCCTGGACACCACCATCGTCAACGTCGGCCTGCCGGCCATCGGACACGGCCTGGACGTGGGGACACGCGGCCTGGAGTGGACCGTGGACGCGTACACCGTCGTCCTGGCCGGGCTGCTGATCTCCTCCGGCGCGCTGGCGGACCGCTTCGGGCGCCGGCGGGTGTTCCAATGGGGGCTGACCGCCTTCGGCCTGGCCTCGCTGGCCTGCGCGCTGGCCCCGTCGGTGGGTGCGCTGGTCGCGGCCCGCGCGGTGCAGGGAGTCGGCGCCTCGATGCTCAGTCCCGTGGCCCTCGCCATCGTGGTGAACGCCATGCCCGACCCGCGTGAGCGGGCGCAGGCGATCGGCGTCTGGGCCTCGGTGTTCGGGCTCAGCATGGCGGTCGGCCCGGTCGCCGGCGGTGCCCTCGTCGCGGCCCTCGGCTGGCGGTCGCTGTTCTGGATCAACGCGCCGGTCATCGTGGCCGCCCTCGTGCTCAGCGCGGTGTTCGTACCCGAGTCCCGGGCCGGTCGGACGCGGCGGCCCGACGTTCCGGGGCAGCTCCTGCTGACCATGACGATCGGCGCCTGGGTCGGCATCCTCATCGAGGGGCCCCGCGTCGGCTGGACCTCGCCGGTGGTGGCGGTCGCGTGCGCGCTCGCCACCGCGTCCACGGCGGGATTCGTGTGGCTGGAGTGCCACCGGGACGAACCGCTCATCGATCCCCGGCTGTTCCGCGGGGCCGCCTTCAGCGGTGCGGTCCTCGGTGCCGTGGCCGTGTTCGTCGCCCTGAACACGGCACTGCTGCTCAACACCCTCTACCTGCAGCACGCGCGGGGATTCACCCCGCTGGCCGCCGGAACCGCGACCCTGCCCATGGCGCTCGGGGCGACCGTCTGCGCGCCCTGGTCGGGCCGTCTGGTCGGCCGCGGCGGCCCGCGGCTGCCGCTGTGCCTGGCGGGCGGCTTCCTCACCGCGGGCGGGCTCTGCCTGGCCGGCCTGGAACAGGACACGAGCGTCCTCCTGCTGCTGTTCGCCTACCTGGTCATCGGCATCGGGTTCGGTTTCGCCAACGCGCCGCTCACCCACACCGCAGTCAGCGGACTGCCGCCCGCCCGCGCCGGCGTGGCGGGTGCGATCACGTCGACCGCACGACAGATCGGCGCCGCCCTCGGCATCGCCCTCGCCGGTGGCCTGGTCGCGGACACCGGCCCGGCAGGACTCGCCCACGCCTCCCGTCCGGGCTGGCTGCTGGTCGCCGCCTGCGGACTCGTCGTCCTCCTCGTCGCCCGCGCCGCGCGGCCGAAGTCCCCCGCGCGGAACGGGCTGCCCGGTACGGCGCCGTCCCTGGCGCGCACACGCTGAGCATCCCGCGGGCGGGCGGTCGCCGGGCCGCCCGGTGGCGTGCCATCGTGGCCGACATGACCGGAGAGACGCCTACGGCGCGTTCGGCGGGCTCGGCGGGCAGGGACTCGGTGAGCTCGGCGGGTACGGCGAGCCCGGAAGGTTCGGCGGGCTCGGCGGCAGACCCGGACGTGGCCGTGCTGGTGGGGCTGCAGGCCGCCGGGAAGTCCACCTTCTACGCGCACGTCCTGGCCGACCGGTACGAGCTGGTCAGCAAGGACCGGTTCCCGCGCGGCGCCCGGAACAAGCAGGTCCGGCAGATGCGGCTGCTGGCGGAGCACCTGTCGGCCGGCCGGGCCGTCGCCGTGGACAACACCAATCCCTCGCCGCAGGAGTGGGGCCCGCTGGTGGAGGCGGCCCACGCCCATGGAGCGACCGCGACGGCGTACTGGTTCCCGCCCGACGCCGAGGGCTCCCTCCGGCGCAACGCCGCGCGCCGGGGCCGCGACCGGGTCCCCGACGTCGGCGTCCTGGCCACGCTGAAGCGGCTGCGCAGACCGTCGGTGGCGGACGGCTTCGACGCGGTGCACGAGGTGCGGTTCGACGGACGGGGAGGCTTCGAGGTACGACCCTGAGGCGCCGGACACCGGTTCAGCTGCCGGACTTGTCGTCATTGCATCACTTCGTCCCCCACTTCGTATGCGTGTGCCAAGAGCGCCACGGACCCGGAAACACAAGGTCGGCAGGGCCTACCGATTCGACGGCCGACGGGATACCCCTGGAAGGGACGGTCTCCGCCGAGGCCGCTTCCCCGTGGAAGGAGTCCAGCCGTGGACGGATGGTTCGTGGACGACCGCTGCACCAACTGTGATGTGGCCCGGCAGTTCGCGCCCGGGCTGATCGACGAGGCCGAAGGGAAGTCGCGGATCCTGCGCCCGCCGGCCGACGAGGCGGAGAACCGGCGCTTACACGCCGCGGTCTTCGCCTGCCCCACCCGCTCGATCCGCCCCGTGACCGGCCGGGCGGACGAGTCGCTGGACCCGTTCCCGCTCGCCCTGGACGACGGTGTACTGATCTGCGGGCACAACTCGCCCCGCACCGCGGGCGCCAACTCCTACCTGCTGCTGCGGCCCTCCGGCACCGGCATGATGATCGACACCCCCCGATGGAGCCGTGCGCTGGCCGACCGCTACACGACCCGCGGCCCCGTCACGGACGTGCTGCTCACCCACCGCGACCACGCGGCACACGGCCGCCGTTACGCCGACCACTTCGGTGCCCGGCTGTGGATCCACGAGGGCGACCTGGACGCCGCCCCGGACGCCGACCGGGTGATCCGCGGACTCGACCCCCTGGAGATCGCCGAGGGCGTCACCGCCCACCCACTCCCCGGACACACCCCGGGCAGCGTGCTCTACCTCGCCGACGACCGCTACTGCTTCACCGGCGACAGCTTCTACTGGTCCCGTACGACCGGTGACCTGGAGGTCGCCGAGAGCGTGACCTGGTACTCCATCGAGGAGCTGGCCGCATCCCTGGCCAGGACGGCGGCGCGGCTGCGCTTCGAGTGGGTCCTGCCGGGCCACGGGGACCGGCGCCGGCTGCCGGCCGACGAGATGGCCCGCCGCCTGCACGGCCTGACGGAGCGCACGCGCCTGCTGCGTCCCCGCCCGATCGATTTCACGGCCGTCCGCTGGTGACGGCCGCCCCGCCGGTTCTCGGCACGCGCATCGGCGTCGAGCCGCGCCGGCCGCGGCGGAGGGTACGCGCCGGCGCGCAGGTCGGTGCGAAGGCCGGCCGGTCTCACCTGACGGCTCCGCCGGTCACCCCGGCGCTGACATGGCGCTGGACGAGGACGAGCAGTGCGGACGCGGGGAGGGACGCCGGCACCGCGGTGGCCATGATCGCGTTCCGCCGGTTCGTGTGGGCGCCGATGTACTCGTGGAGGTGCGATTTCCTGTGAGGTGTCCCACGGACCCTTGGCGTGGCCGAAAGATGTACCTAAGTTCGGTCATATGTCCGACCTTGATGCCGCACCGCCCACCGAGCCGATGAACTTCGCCGTGGACCTCACCAGCCATGAGATGACCCGGCGCGCCCACGTGATGGAAGCGCTCGGCGCCGACTGGGACCCGGTCGAGGCGGTGCGCGGCGAGGAGGAGGCGTACGACCTGCTGTACTCGGACCTCGACGAGGAACAGCAGCGCATCTACGACACCCTCGTGGCGGCCGGTGTCCTCCCGCGCCGGGGGAGCGGCCGTGCTGCCGCTTGATCCCCAGGCGGACATCGGGCGCCGCGCGTGGGTCACCTGCCCGCATTGCGAGGACCACCGGGACTGCTCCACCTGCCGGGAGGGGCGCAGGTGCCGGGACCACTGGCGCTACCTCCTCTCCAACACCGGCAGCCTGCTGCACCTCCAGTGCCCCTCCTGCACTCGGGTCTGGGACCACGAGACCGGCTTCGGCGCCACCCGCACCGGCCGGCCCCACGGGAGCAGCGGCCTCTGACGCCGGGGGCGCGCGGCGTGCGCCACGCCGAGCCCGCACACCCGTACCTTCCGGTGGGCCGCGCGCGTGTGCCGGGGGCGACGTGCCGGTGCGGTGATTTGCCTCCGTGCGGGACACCGGCCACCGTGGGCCGGTGATTCTTGTTCCGGGCTGGGTGTGGGAGCGGGGGCCGGTGGGCCGGGGTGTCGGCGGGGGTCTCGCCGCCGGTGTCTTCTGCGGCGTCTTCGTCCTCCTGGAGTCCGGGTCGTGGTGGGGCGCCGCCGTCGCCTTCCTCGTGCTGAGTCCGTTCTCCGGGATCCGGGTGGCGCGCCGCATGGACCGCCTCTGGCCGGAGGCCCGGTCTCTGAGCGGCGCCGACCGCGCGGCCGTGGTCCGCGCCACCCGGCGGGGCGAGGCTGTCGGCGACCCCCGGCTGGCGCCCTCGGTCGTCGGGTACGCCGCCGCGCTGTACAGGGCGGCGGTGGAGGACCGGTTGCCCCGCTGGGCCGTCCTGCTCGTCACCGCGCTCGTGGGGGCCCTCGCAGTGCTCGACTCCGTGACCGGCTCCCCCGGTGAGATGGCCGCCTCGTGGCTGGTGGCCGCCCTCGTCCTGGCCGAGCTGGTGTGGGGACCCCGCCGACGCCGACGCCTGCTGTCCCGTGCCGAGCGGGCGGCGGAGTCGGCCGGTCCGTGACCCGTCAGCGCGGTTTCGCACATGACCGAGGCTCACGGCGACCGTGGGCTCCGGGTTCAGCGTCGTCGCCTTCGACCGTCGTGACCGCCCCGGCGGCGGTCCGTGCGGGCACCTCGTGCACCGACGTGCCGGCGGGGCCGGGGGGAGCGGCTTGGTGACGAGCGCACGGGACGTGGTCCGAAGAAGAAGTCGCGAGTAGGTCGCCGCGGCGTCATGGCCGGTCCGGGCGCATGATGGTTGAATGTAGAACAATTACTGGGGGGGAGAGAGAACCCCATGACTGGGGGAGAGAATCATGACTGGGTGGAGAGGTGGCCCCCGATGAGCAATGTCGAAGCCGAGCCCGTCGAAGTGCGCTGCGGCACGGCGGTGGACGACGCGCCGGCGGACCGGACGCCGCGGGTCGAGGTGCTGACCCCGCGCGACGTCCCGCTCGGCGGCCCCCGGGCGATGACCGTGCGGCGCACGCTGCCGCAGCGGGCCCGGACCCTGATCGGAGCGTGGTGCTTCGCCGACCACTACGGCCCCGACGACGTCTCGCGGACCGGAGGCATGGACGTCGCCCCGCATCCCCACACCGGGTTGCAGACCGTGAGCTGGCTCTTCAGCGGGGAGATCGAGCACCGCGACAGCCTCGGCAGCCACGCCTTCGTACGGCCCGGCGAGCTGAACCTCATGACCGGCGGGTACGGCATCAGCCACTCCGAGGTCTCCACCCCGCGCACCACCGTCCTGCACGGCGTCCAGCTGTGGGTGGCCCTGCCGGAGGAGCACCGCGCCGCCCCGCGGGACTTCCAGCACTACGTTCCCGAACCCGTGCGCACCGACGGCGCCGAGATCAGCGTCTTCCTTGGTTCCCTCGCGGGTTCCGCCTCCCCGGTGCCGACCTTCACGCCCCTGCTCGGCGCCGAGATCGTCCTGGCCCCGGGCGCGGCCGTCACGCTCGCCGTGGACCCAGGCTTCGAGCACGGGCTCCTGGTCGACCAAGGAGCCGTCCGCGTCGCGGACGTCGTCCTCGACGCCGCCGAGCTGGGTTACGTCCACCCCGGCCCCCGCAGCCTGACCCTCGCCAACGAGTCGGACGGCGCCGCGCGGGCGGTCCTCCTCGGCGGAACGCCTTTCGGGGAGGAGATCGTCATGTGGTGGAATTTCATCGGCCGCAGCCATGAGGACATCGTCAGGGCGCGCGAGGAATGGCAGAACTCCTCCGATCGCTTCGGCGCCGTCGAGGGATATCCGGGGGACCGCCTGCCCGCGCCCGTCCTGCCCCACGCGACCATCAGGCCGCGCGGGAATCCGCCGCGTCACCGTCACCCCGAGGACGGCATCCGATGAGCCGGGCCGCCACCGTTCCCGTGGTCGAGCACGCAGCCGCGAGAAACCGCTGCGAATCCTTGTCGACGGCGAGCGTGCCGGCCTGACCGCCACCGCGACCGCGGCGCGCAGCGCGTCTTCCACCACACCGGGATCGACGACGCCTTCGCCGGACGGGCACCGGCCTCCCGGCTGGTCCAGGAGGCGCTCACCGACGTACGGAACTCCGGGAAGCGCATCGTGAAGCCCGGTCGCCGACCTGATCCGCGAGGCGGTCCGCGCGACGAGCTGACCGCCCCGGGGAACGACCGCGCGGACGCCTCCCCCGTACAGCGCCCGCGCGGTCTCGCGTCCCGTCCGGCCGACCCGGGAGTCCCGGCAGAGGAGCATGGCCCGGCGCGGGAGGAAGGCGTTGCGAGGCGAGGTGGTGATTCGGCGGCCCTCGGCCGAACGACTCGAACCGACCACGCCATGACACACCGTCACCTCATGATTACCCTGTGCATGTGATCGGGTCATGGGGCAGTACGGGCGGGCGCCCCGGGCGTTGTCGTCACGCCGCGCTCCTCGTGGGGCTGGTGCTGGTGATCGCCGCCCATCTCTGCGGCACGGTGCACGCCAGCTCCTTCACTGGTTCCACCGGTTCGCATCCGACCGTCTCCGCGGCGCCGCACGTGCCGCCGATGGCGGACGGCACCGGCAGTCGGGGTGCGTCCCAGCCGCCTCCGCAACACCGGCACGCGGCCGACGGACACGCCGACCACACGGCGGACCGCCCGCGCCCCGCCCTGGACGACACAGGGCTCGGCGACGAGGCGGACCAGTCGCTCCACACCGTCGTGTCGCACAGGCGCATCACGGACACCGCCCGGCGCAGGCCGCCCGGCACCCCCCGTCCCTGCGGGACCGGCCCCTCACTGGCTGTCGTCTGCGTGCTGCGGCAGTAGGCCCGCGCTCGCACGCCCCGGACCCGGTCCGGGACGAGAGTCCCCGGTCCGAGGCGTACCCGCGCGCCCTGCCCCCCTCGCACAGCGCCCGCCGTACAGCCGCCGAGCGCGAAGGAGCCGTACGCCCATGCACCTCTCCCTGCCCGCCTGCCCCACCGAACCCGTCGGCACCCGCACCTCCCGTCGCCGGGCCGCCCGGCGCGCCGCCCACCTCGTCGGCGACACCCCCGTCCTGTGGGTGGACGAACCCTTCTCCCCGCCAGGCCGTGGCTTCCACGCCAAGCTGGAAGGCGCCAACCCCGGCGGCCTCAAGGACCGGCCCGCCCTGCACATGATCCGCGAGGCCCGCCGGCGCGGTGAACTCGCGCCGGGCGCTCCGATCGTGGAGTCCTCCAGCGGGACGCTCGGACTCGGCCTCGCCCTGGCCGGACTGACCCACGGGCACCCGGTGACCGTCGTGACCGACCCGGGCATGGAACCGGCCGTGGCCCGCCTCCTCACCGCGCGGGGCGCACGGGTCGTCCAGGTCATCGCGCCGCACGCGGAGGGCGGCTGGCAGGAGGCGCGCCGCGCCCGGGTCGCCGAGCTCCTGGCCGGCATGCCGGGCGCGTACTGCCCGGATCAGTACCGCAACCCCGACAACGTCGCCGCCTACCGGCCGCTGGCCGCCGAGCTGATCGCCCAACTCGGCCGCGTGGACGTCCTGGTGGCGGCGGTCGGTACGGGCGGACACTCGGCCGGGGTCTCCGCCGTGCTGCGCGAGGCCTTCCCGTGGCTGACGCTCATCGGGGTGGACTCGGTCGGCTCGGCGGTCTTCGGCCAGCCGGCGGGGCCGCGGCTGATGCGCGGCCTGGGGTCCAGCATCCATCCGGACAACGTCGACTACGACGCCTTCAGCGAGGTCCACTGGGTGGCCCCGGACGAGGCGGTCTGGGCCTGCCGCGCACTCGCCCGCCGCCACTACGTCTCCGGCGGCTGGAGCGTCGGAGCGGTGGCGCTGGTCGCCGGGTGGGCGGCGCGCACCCACCCCGCCGGCACCAGGATCGCCGCGATCTTTCCCGACGGCCCGCACCGTTACCTCGGCACGGTCTACGACGATGCCTGGTGCCACGAACACGGTCTCCTCGGACGGACACCACCCCCCGAGCCCGACGACATCACCGAGCCGGACGCACGCCGGGTGACCCGGTGGACCCGGTGCGACCGAGTCCGCGATCCGCTCGCGCGTGAGCGACGGAAGGCGCGTGACCGGGAAGCCGCCGGTGTGGGGTTGGGGGTCCGGGGCGACGGTGGAGGCCGGGCGGGCGCGGCGGTTCGGACGATGACGGGGGATCGGGCAGGGGGCCAGGTGGGGGACCAGGTAGGGGCGGGAGGCCGGGCGGAGGCTCGGGTGCAGGCGGGGTACCACGCGGAGGCGGGCGGCCAGGTGATGGCAGAGGGCCAGGAGGTCCGGCCGGAGGAGGGGGGCCGTGCCGAGAGCGCGATCCGGGCGGGGACGGGGGGCGGGGCTCAGGGTGGAGTCCGGGTGGAGGCGCAGGTGCGGGTGACGGCGGGAGCCCAGGAGGGGCCAGGACTCCGGGAGGGCTCGGGAGTCCGGGAGCGGTCAGGGGTCCAAGAGGGGCCAGGAGTCCGGGAGGAGCCGGGAAGCCGGGCGGAGGCGGCGGCCCGGCCCGGGAGCGGGGCCCGGGTGGGGGCCGGGAGCCCGGAAAGGGCAGGAACCCGGGCCGAGCCGGGGAGCCAGGCGGAGACAGGGACGCGAACGAAGGCGGGGAGCCGGTGAGGCGGCTCTGGGCCCAGGTGGCCTCCTTCGACCGGCCGGCCCGCCTGCTGATGGTGAACCAGTTCGCCATCAACCTGGGCTTCTACATGCTCATGCCCTACCTGGCCGACCATCTCGCCCACGGCCTCGGCCTCGCAGCCTGGGCGGTCGGACTGGTACTGGGCGTCCGCAACTTCTCCCAGCAGGGCATGTTCCTCGTCGGCGGCACCCTCGCCGACCGCTACGGCTGCAAGCCGATGATCCTGATCGGGTGCGCCCTGCGAGCGGTCGCCTTCACCCTGCTGGCGGTGGCCGGCTCCCTGCCCGCCCTCGTGGCGGCGTCGGCGCTGACCGGCCTGGCGGGGGCGTTGTTCAACCCGGCCGTACGGGCGTACCTCGCGGCGGACGCCGGACAGGAACGGCGGGTGGCGGCGTTCGCCGCGTTCAACGTCTTCTACCAGGCGGGCATCCTGGTCGGCCCGCTCGCCGGACTCGCCCTGCTGACCTGGGACTTCGGTGCAGTCTGCACGACAGCGGCGCTCATCTTCGGCGCCCTGGCCGTCCTGCAGTCCCGCGCCCTGCCCGCCCGTCCCCCCGCCTGCCGTGGCAACGGGCCCACCGACTGCGGCGGAGAACCCGCCGACCGCGACACTGAACGAGCCGGCCGTGAGGGCGAACCCCTCGCCCGTGGCAGCGAACCCCTCGGCCGTGACGGTGAGCCCGTCGGCGGGGACGGCAAACTCGCTCGCCACGACAGTCAACGCGTCGACCGGGACAGCGAACTCGCCCACCGCGGCAGTCAGCCCGCCGGTCGCGACAGTGAACGCGTCGACTGCCACGGCGGATCCGCCGACCTTGGCAGCGAACACGTCGACCACGACGGCGGATCCGCCGACCGTGGCAGTGAACGCGCCGGTTGCCACGGCGGACCCGCCGACCGCGGCAGCGAGTCCGTCGGCCGTGACAGCCGACCCGCCTGGCGGGCGGTCGCCGCCGACTGGCGCTCCGTCGTCGCCAACCGCCCCTTCCTCCTCTTCGCGGCCGCCATGAGCGGTTCGTACGTCCTGTCCTTCCAGGTCTATCTCGCCCTTCCGCTGTACGCCCGCGCACTCTTCGGTGACCGCACCGGTCCGGTCACCGGTGCGGTCTTCGCCGCCTCGGCGCTGGCCGCGCTCGCGGGCCAGTTGAAGCTGACCGCCTGGGCCCAGCGCACCCTGACCGGCCCGCAGACCGTCGCCTGCGGGCTGGCGGTCATGGGAGCCGCCTTCCTGCCCCTGCTGCCCCGGTCGCCCGGCGCCCCGGCCGGGGCCGTCGCCCTGACGCTGTGCGCGGTCCTGCTCGCCTGCGGCGGGGCGCTGCTGTACCCCTTCGAGATGGACACCGTCGTACGGCTCTCCGGAGACCGGCTCGTCGCCACGTACTACGGCGCCTACAACACCGCCTCCGGCATCGCGGTCTCTCTGGGCAACCTCGCCGTCGGGGCGCTCTTCGACACCGGGGTGCGCTGGCTGCCGTGGGCCGTCCTGGCCGCGACCGGGCTCGGCTGCGCCGCGCTGGTCGCACGTCTGCATCAGACCGGACACCTGCGGGCCGGCCCGGCTCCGGCGCCCGGATGACCTGCACGGGACGGGGGAGGGGGCTTTACCTGTGACCCGTCAGCGTGCGCCGGGAAGCCCATGTCGTCCTGCCGGCACCACCGCCGGCAGCTGCCACTCCCGCGGGACGGTCGCCGAAACCTTGGCCGCCTGCACCGCCACGCCGACGAGCGCCCTGGAGGCTTCTTCGCCCACCGGGCCGCCTGCGGCAGCGAGACCTTACGAGGCGGCAACTGTCATGTGCACGGAAGGGGGTTATCTGGCACGGCCGACCGGATCGGCTCCATGCGCCACGACGGGTTCACCGCTCTCACCGCCGAGGACGAGCGGCTCGCGTTCACCGAGGAGCCGACCTGGGTCGAGCGCAGCGGGCGGGAGGGGACCCACGAGGTGCGCGGGATCCAGGTCCACTCGGTCGACGGCGAGGCCGGCGCCTGGGCGCCGGACTGGTCGGTCCGGCTCACCCACGTCCGCGCGCCCGGGCCGCGTCACCACCCGGGCCGGCCGGCCCTGCACTCCCGCTCGCGTTCCCGGCCGTCAGGGCAGCGTCCGGCACAGCAGGGCCGCGGGGCCGGGGCTGCTGCCCAGGCGGGTGGTGAAGGCGATACCGGCGGCGTACTCGGCCGTCCTGCACTGGCCCTTGTAGGCGCCGTAAGCGAAGTCCCCGCCGGCCGTGTCGGCGGGGCGGTTGTCGGACCGGTCGAACCAGACCGTACGTCCCGGCCCCGCCAGTCCGGCCCGGGCCGGCGCGCACAGCGCCGCCGACACGCGTGCGCCGCGCAGGCTGTAGCCGATGAGGAACTGCCCTGCCGGGCACTGGTACTTGGTGTGGCCGGATGCCCAGTCACCGCCGGCCGGCACGTACCGCTCGTCGGTGACGACCGTCTGGCGCGCGTCCGCGGCCCGCAGGTCACCGGTGCCGGCGTCGGTGCACAGGCCGCGCCCGCCGGTGTGGCCCAGCCCGGCCAGTCGCGTGCCGTCGGGGCAGGCGGCCTTGAACGCTCCCGGGTCCCAGTCCCCCGTGCCGCGCACGCGAAGCGACGCCACCGCGTCGCCGTGGTCGGTGCTGAGCATGCGCCAGAGCGGTACGGACGCCACGGGACCGGTCCTGCCCGGCGCGGTCATCAGGCGCTGCCATGCGGCGGCGCGCCAGTCGCCGGGGTCGAGGATGCCCGAGCGGCGCCCCGCGCTGTCGTAGCGCAGCAGCGCCCAGTCGTCGTGTCCCTCGAAGCCGACCAGCGGCCAGAACGCGAAGTCGGCGTCATGCTCGGCGAAGTGGTCCACCACGGTGCCGAACCAGGCCCGGGCGGCAGGATGCGTCTCGTTCGCACCGATGCCGAACTCGCTCACCCAGACGGGAGCGGTGTGGTGCCGGCCGCCCTCCTCCACGAAGAACGCCTCGTCGTCCAGGGCCGCGGCCAGCTCCCTGGGGGACAGGTCCTGGTAACGGGGGTCATGGGTCTCGCCGATGCCGGTGGCGCCGCTGTGGTGCGGACCGGTGTAGCCGTAGAAGTGGGCGGAGTAGACCAGCTTGCGGGGGTCCACGAGGGTGTGTGAGAGGGTGCGGGCGGGAGTGAGCACCGGCCGTCCGTGCGGGAGCCCGTCGACGGGCACACCGGTCCAGTTGATGCCTTCGATCACGATGAGGAGCCGCGGGTTGCCCTCGGTGAGGATGCGGTCGGCGGCCAGCCGTGCCGCGCCGTACCAGTCGTGGTCGTCGCCCAGGCCCCAGTTGGGGTCGTCCAGCACGTCACGCCGGACCTCGTTGTAGAGGTCGGCGCCGACCACGCGCGGGACGGAGGCGTAGCGGCGGGCCATGAACACCCAGTCGTCGGCCCATCGCGCGGTGGACTGCCCGCTGTTCCACCGTTCGTTGCCGTCGATGCCGCAGCACCACCGCGAGGTGACGGTGTGGTTGTTGAGCACCACGGCGAACCCGCTCCGGTCGAGCGCGTCGACCACCGCGTCGTAGATCTCCAGCGGTGTCCGGCCCCGGAGTCCAGGATTGGCCGCCACGGCGTTGTCCGGTACGGGAGCCGTGCTGTGGATCATCTCGTCCGAGAACGGCAGCCGGATGGTGTTGATCCCCAACTGGTGGAAGTCGTCGAGCAATCGGGTGAGCGGAGCTCGGTCCAGGCCGAGGGGTATGCCGTGGGAGTCCTGCCCGGCGTGATGGTTGGCCGGGTCGTCGGCACTGCCGGTGCCCGTCCATGAGCCCTGTGCGCCGTCCCAGTTGGCGCCCTTCAGCCGGAAGCGGTTGCCCTGGGCGTCGACGACGTAGCGTCCCCGGGTGGACAGCGGGGCGGACCAGGACACCTGGTCCGCCGTGTCGGCGGCGGCCCGCGCGGTGGTGGAGTGCGGGCGTACGGCGGCGGAGGCCACGGTGGCCGTGGCGGCCGGACCGGCCGTGTTGGACAGGGCGTTCGTGGAGGCCGGGGCGGTTGTGGCCGTGGTGGCCGTGGTGGTCGTGAGCAGCAGGCCCGCGGTGGTGACGGCGAGCCGCAGCACGGCTGGTGGCATCGGCATGAGGCAGCCCTTGGGGGTCGGAGGCGGGGGAAACCGGGCGGCCGGGCGAGGGCGCCACCCGGCCGGGCGGGGTGTCCACCACGGTGCACCGTGCAGGAAAGGGCCAGGAAGGTCAATCGCCGGAGACGGAGGCCGCTTCCCGCCCCCTTGACGCGCTGCTGGTCCGTACCTATGGTCTCGCTCAACTCGCCCGTTCAGTAAGCCGTATGGCGTTCACATATGAGGACGGATCAGATGCAGGACATACCCGCCCGACGCCGCCGTAAGTCCCCGCGCTCCGCTCTCGCCCTCACGGCGGCCACCGCCCTGCTCGGCGCCGGACTGCTCTCCTGGCCCGGCACCCAGCGGGCGGAGGCGGCACCCGCGGTCTTCGCCCACCCCGGCGTCACCGTCTCCCGCGCTCAACTCGACTTCGCCCGCGGCAAGGTGCTGGCCGGCGCCCAGCCCTGGAAGAGCGCCTACGACCAGATGGCGGCGAGCGCGTACGCGAGCCTCAGCCGCACGCCCAAGCCTCGCGCCGTGGTCGAGTGCGGTTCGTACTCCAACCCCAACTACGGCTGCACCGACGAACGCGAGGACGCCATCGCGGCCTACACCGACGCGCTCGCCTGGTACATCACCCGCGACGAGCGTTACGCCAAGAAGGCGATCGAGCTGATGGACGCCTGGTCCGCCGTGCTCCAGGACCACACGAACAGCAACGCGCCGCTGCAGACAGGATGGGCGGGCTCCTCCTGGCCGAAGGCCGCCGAGATCATCAAGTACACGTACACCGGCACCTGGGCCAACTCCGGCCGCTTCGCGACCATGCTCCGCAACGTCTACCTGCCCGAGATCATCAACGGCTCGAACTCCAACGGCAACTGGGAGCTGTCGATGATGGAGGCGGCCGTCGGCATCTCCGTCTTCCTGGAGGACAAGGCGTCGTACGACACGGCCATGGCCAAGTTCCGCACCCGCACCGCCGCGTACGTCTACCTCGCCTCCGACGGCGACCTGCCGAAGACGGTGCCGAGCCAGAACCTCAACACCCGCGACAAGATCGTCTCCTACTGGCAGGGCCAGTCCACTTTCGTCACCGGCCTCACCCAGGAGACCTGCCGCGACTTCACCCACACCGGCTACGGCATCTCCGCCATCTCGCACGTCGCCGAGACCAGCCGGATCCAGGGCCAGGACCTGTACGGCACGGACGTCGGCGAACGGCTGCGGCAGGCGCTCGGCTTCCAGGCCAAGTACGAACTGGGCGCCGCCGTCCCGAGCTGGCTGTGCGGCGGGTCCGTCAAGCGGGGGCTGGGCCCGGTCACCGAGGTCGGCTTCAACGCCCTGCACAACCGCCTGGGCATCGCCATGACCAACACGCAGACCCTGACCGCACAGAACCGTCCGGCCGGCAGCAACAACCTCTTCGTCGCCTGGGAGACCCTCACCCACGGAGACAACCCGAACTGATCCGGCGGGGGAGGCGGCTGGAGAATCCGGCGCCGTCGGCGTCGGGCCCGGCCCTGAAAAACGGCGACTCGAAGCGCCTCAGCCGCCTGACCGGCCGGAGTCTTCAGCGCCCCTCCTCGCGCCGCCCGCGGTCCGGACCCGGCGCACACGCGGCGTGGCCCGGGCCATCTCCCCGGCCCACGCCGCATGTCGTGTCTGTGCGTCTGTCTGCCTGTGTGTCTGTCTTGTCCGTCTGTCCGTGTGTCCGTTCGGAGCCTCCCCGCCTGCTCAGAGTGGCGTCGGGCCGCCGTCTCCCGGCTTGACCCGGCCGCGCCAGCTGCCGGACTCCGCGCCGCGCTCCTCGATGAACTCCTTGAACCGCTTCATGTCGCCCTTGACGCGCCGGTCGATCGTGCCCAGCAGGTCCGCGGTCCGCTCCATGGCTCCGCTGGGTTCGACGTCCATCACCAGCTCGACCTTGGTGTGGGCGTCGTCCAGGCGCTCGAAGCGGACCGTGCCCTTCTGGTGGGTGTCGCCGCTGGTGGTGCGCCAGGTGATGCGTTCGTCGGGCAGCTGGTCGACGATCTCGGTGTCGAACTCCCGCCGTACGCCGCCGATCTTCGTGGTCCAGTGATTGTGCCGGTCGTCCAGTTGCCTGACCTCCTCGACGCCTTCCATGAAGTTCGGGAAGTCCTCGAACTGCGTCCACTGGTTGTAGGCGGTGTGCAGCGGAACCTCGACTTCCACCGCTTCCCTGACCGTGCTCATCTCGGCGCCTCCCATGGTCGGTGCTTCGTTGCACCCGGCGAGTACCCGGGGTACCGGCGGTTATGAGCGCCGACTGCCGCTCCGACCCGATCTTTCGCACCGTGAGGGAATGGCTACGGAGTGTGCGGACGGGCGTCGCCACCCTTCGGACGAGGGTACGGATCCAGCCACCGCCCCCTCTTCGGGCCACCGCGCTGACGTGGTGTTTTACAGTGGCTTCACCAGTTTCGGCGACAGGACCTGTGAGGTAATCCCGATCATGCCGTCTGAGACCTTCGAGTTTCAGGTAGAGGCCCGTCAGCTGCTCCAGCTGATGATTCACTCGGTCTATTCGAACAAGGACGTCTTCCTGCGGGAGCTCGTGTCCAACGCCTCCGACGCGCTGGACAAGCTGCGCCTGGAGAAGCTGTGGGACGACTCGCTCGACGCCGACGTGTCCGACCCGCACATCGAGATCGACGTCGACAAGGAGGCCCGTACCCTCACCGTGCGGGACAACGGCGTCGGCATGACGTACGACGAGGTCGGACAGCTCATCGGCACGATCGCCAACTCGGGCACCGCGAAGTTCCTCCAGGAGCTGCGGGACGCCAAGGACAAGGCCGGTGAGGAGGGGCTCATCGGCCAGTTCGGCGTCGGGTTCTACTCCGGCTTCATGGTGGCGGACGAGGTCACCCTGCTCACCCGGCGCGCCGGCGAGACCCAGGGCACCCGCTGGACGTCGCGCGGCGAGGGCACGTACACGCTGGAGACGGTCGACGACGCCCCGCAGGGCACGTCGGTCACCCTGCACCTCAAGCCGGCCGACCCGGAGAACCAGCTCCACGACTACACCTCCCCGTGGAAGATCAGGGAGATCGTCAAGCGGTACTCCGACTTCATCACCTGGCCCATCCGCATGGTGCCCGAGAAGTCCGGCGAGAGCGACGAGGCGCCCGAGCCCGAGACGCTCAACTCGATGAAGGCACTGTGGGCGCGGCCGCGCGACGAGGTGTCCGACGACGAGTACCACGAGCTGTACAAGCACATCGGCCACGACTGGCGCGACCCGCTGGAGACGATCCGGCTCCAGGCGGAGGGCACCTTCGAGTACCAGGCCCTGCTGTTCCTCCCCGCCCACGCCCCCCACGACCTGTTCACGCGCGACTTCAAGCGCGGGGTGCAGCTGTACGTCAAGCGCGTGTTCATCATGGACGACTGCGAGGCGCTGCTGCCGCCGTACCTCCGCTTCGTCAAGGGCGTCGTCGACGCGGCGGACCTGTCGCTCAACGTGTCCCGCGAAATCCTGCAGCAGGACCGCCACATCGAGATGATGCGGCGACGGCTGACGAAGAAGGTCCTGTCCACGGTCAAGGAGATGATGACCAAGGACAAGGAGCGGTACGACACGTTCTGGCGGGAGTTCGGCACGGTCCTGAAGGAGGGACTGGTCACCGACTCCGAGAACCGTGACGCCATCCTCGCCGTCGCCTCCTTCGCCAGTACGCACCACGAGACCGAGCCGACCACCCTCAAGGGCTACGTGGAGCGGATGAAGGACGGTCAGGAGGACATCTACTACCTGACCGGCGAGTCCCGGCAGAGCATCGAGAACTCCCCGCACATGGAGGCGTTCCGGGAGCGCGGCATCGAGGTGCTGCTGCTCACCGACCCGGTGGACGAGGTGTGGGCGGACGCCGTCGGCGAGTACGAGGGCAAGAAGCTGCGCTCCGTCGCCAAGGGCCGGATCGACCTCGACGCCAAGGACGAGGACACCTCCGACGAGGAGAAGGAGAAGCAGACCGAGGACTACGCCGGGCTGCTCGGCTGGATGAAGGAGCAGCTGGACGAGGACATCAAGGAGGTGCGCCTGTCCTCCCGCCTCACCGTCTCCCCGGCCTGCGTCGTCTCCGACGCGCACGACCTGACCCCGGCCCTGGAGAACATGTACCGCGCCATGGGCCAGGAAGTGCCCCGCGCCAAGCGGATCCTGGAACTCAACCCCGACCACCAGCTGGTCAAGGGACTCAACCAGGCCTACAAGGAACGCGAGGACCGCACGGAACTCGCCGAGACCGCCGAGCTCCTGCACGGCCTGGCGGTGCTCGCCGAGGGCGGTCAGCCGAAGGAACCCGCCCGCTTCGTCAAGCTGATGGCGGACCGCCTGGAACGCGCGCTGTAACCCGGCCCGCCGGGCGCCTGCGTCCTGCCCGGGGCACGCCCCCCGGGCAGGACGGGCGGTTTTCGAGAGGCGCGTCCGCCCGAGTTCTCCGTGAGTCCCGCATTGGCATGGACCTGACGCACAGCGGCGGCTAGGCTCTGTCCCGCCACACATGAGAGCGCTCTCAGACATCGGCTGTTCCACCCCACCCCTGGAACGACGAAGGGCAACTCCCATGAGACGCACACGACTTGCGCGTACCGCACTGGCCACGCTGCTGCTCCTCGGCGGTCTGGCCACGGCGGGAACGATCCCCGCGGCGGCAACAGGCCCCACCGCGCCCACCTCACCCACCGGGACCACCGGGTCCACTTCGTCCCCCGTGTCCGCCAAGCCCGCCTCCGACGGACTCCTCGCGGCCATGCGGCGCGACCTCGGCCTCACGCGGCAGCAGGCCGAGACGCGGATCGCGGCCGAGCGGACCGCCGCCCTGCTCGCTCCGAAGGCGCGCCGGACGGCCGGCGAGGCCTACGCGGGCTCCTGGTTCGACGCCGCGCGGGGCCGCCTGACGGTGGCGCTCACCCCGGACGCCTCGCCGGACACGCGCCGCGCGCTCAGGGCGGCCGGCGCAGAGATCCGCACGGCCGCCCACACGGCCCGCCAACTGGACGCCGCCAAAGCACGCATCGACCGGCTGTCCGCCCCGTCCGGGGTCAGCGGCTGGCACGTCGACCCGGTGGCCGGCACGGTGGTCGTCGACATCGTGCGCGGGGACCGCTCTGACAACGATGTCCGACGCTTCGTGTCCCGCGCCCGCGAGACGGGGCCCGTCACGGTCAGGACCGTCTCCGCGGCGCCGCGGACCTTCGCCGCGGGAACGGTCGGCGGTGACCCCTACTACACGGGCAACGTCCGCTGCTCCATAGGCTTTTCGGTGTACGGAGGCTTCGTGACCGCCGGGCACTGCGGCTCGCCCGGCGCCGGGGTCAGCGGCTGGGACGGCTCGTACATCGGCACGTTCCAGGGCTCCTCGTTCCCGGACAACGACTACGCCTGGGTGAGCGTGGGCAGCGGCTGGTGGACGGTCCCGGTGGTGCTGGGCTGGGGCACGGTGCCCGACCAGTTGGTGCGCGGCTCGGCCGTGGCGCCCGTCGGTTCCTCCGTCTGCCGCTCGGGATCGACCTCGCACTGGCACTGCGGGACGGTCCTGGCGACGAACGAGACCGTCAACTACAGCCAGGGCGCGGTGCACCAGCTCACGAAGACGAGCGTGTGCGCCGAACCCGGGGACTCCGGCGGGTCCTTCATCACCGGCGACCAGGCCCAGGGCGTCACCTCGGGCGGCTGGGGCAACTGCACCGGCGGCGGCGAGACCTGGTTCCAGCCGGTCAACGAGATCCTCGGCCGGTACGGCCTGACCCTGCACACGTACACCGGCTGAGAACTCGTCCACATACCGGCTCAAGCCGCGTACCGCGGCGAAGAGTTCGAACCACGTGCCGGCTCAGGCCACGTGCACCGGCTTGAGCCGCGTACACCGGCCGAGCGCCGGAAGACGTGCACCGGCTTCACCCGCGTACACCGACCGAGCGCCCGCACACGTACACCGGCCCGAGCCGCGTACACGTACAGCCGCGTAGACCTACACCGGCCTGAGCCGCGTACACCGGCACAAGCCCCACCCCGGCGCCCGGCCCTCCCACCGACCCTTCGCGGTCCCGCCCGGGGCTCCGCGCGCACAGCGGCGGAGCCCCGTCCAGGTTCCGTGCCGACCATGGAGCAGACACGTGCCGAGACCTCCGTCCCGCAGCGCCCCCTCACCCCTCCGGCCGGACCAGGCCGTTCCGCGCCTGTGCCGCCTCCTGGCCGCCGTGGTGGTGACGGTGCTGGCCGTCACCAGCCTCCTCGCGGCCGGGGCACCCCCGTCGCGGGCCGCAGCGTCCTGGACGCCCGCGCCCGCCCCCATGTCCACGCCCTGGACCGACCGGGTGCCGGTGGACCATCCCCTGCCCGAATACCCCCGTCCGCAGCTCACCCGGCCCGACTGGGCCAGTCTGAACGGCGTCTGGGACTTCGCCGTCACCTCCCGCGACGCCGGGCAGCCGGCCGCGTTCGACGCGCGGATCCGCGTACCGTTCGTACCGGAGTCCGCGCTCTCCGGCGTCCAGCGCGAGATCACCGCGAGCGACAGACTCTGGTACCGGCGCACCTTCACCGTGCCCGCCGGCTGGGACGGCCGCCGAGTCCAGCTCAACTTCGGTGCCGTCGACTGGGAGACGACCGTCTGGATCAACGGCCGGCAGGCGGGCGCCGTGCACCGCGGCGGCTACGACGCCTTCACCTACGACATCACGCCCCTGCTGAACCGCGGCACCAACACCGTCGTCGTGTCGGTGTACGACCCGACCGAGACCGGCGGCCAGGCCATCGGCAAGCAGCGCGTCCAGGACGTGACCCCGCACCCCGGCCACAGCATCGTCTACACCGCCTCCTCGGGCATCTGGCAGACCGTCTGGCTGGAGCCGACACCGACGGCGCACATCACCCGGCTCGACATGGTCCCGCACCTGGAGGACGGCACCCTGCGCGTGACCGTGCGCGGCAGCGGAGCCGCCGCCGGCGCCGGCGTCAGGGTCACCGTCTCCGACGGCGGTACGACGGTCGCGAGCGCCGACGGCACGGTCGGAACCGAACTCTCGGTCCGGGTGCCCGACGCCCACCTGTGGTCGCCGGACGACCCGTTCCTGTACGACGTCACCGCCCGGCTCGCCGGCAGCCCCGGCGGCGACAGGGTCGGCGGCTACGCCGGCATGCGCTCGATCGCCGTCAAGGAGGTGAACGGCGTGCGCCGGCCGGTCCTCAACGGGCGGTTCGTGTTCCAGACCGGCACCCTTGACCAGGGCTACTGGCCCGACGGCATCGCCACCGCGCCCACCGACGACGCGCTGAGGTTCGACCTGCAGAAACACAAGGACCTCGGCTTCAACATGGTCCGCAAACACATCAAGGTGGAACCGCAGCGCTGGTTCTACTGGGCGGACCGGCTGGGGCTGCTGGTGTGGCAGGACATGCCGTCCATGGACAGCGGCAAGACCCCGGACGACGCGGCCCGCGCCCAGTGGGAGAGCGAGTACCGCGCCGTGGTCGACCAGCACCGCAGCTCGCCCGCGCTCATCCAGTGGGTCGACCAGAACGAGGGCTGGGGCCAGTACGACCAGGCGCGCATCGCCGACATGGTCAAGGCCTACGACCCCTCGCGCCTGGTGGACAACATGAGCGGCGTCAACTGCTGCGGCGCCCGGGACGGCGGCAACGGCGACGTGGTCGACAACCACAACTACGTCGGACCGGGCAACACCCCGACCGAGCGGGTGCGCGCCTCGGTGCTGGGGGAGTACGGCGGACTCGGCTACCGGGTCGCCGGCCACGAGTGGTACCCGGGCGGCGGATTCAGCTACGAGGACCAGCCGAGCCTGTCCGCCCTCGACGACCGCCTCGTCGGACTGCTCGACGGCATCCGCGAGAACGCCATGCCCGCAGGCGGACTGTCCGCCTCCGTCTACACACAGATCACCGACGTCGAGAACGAGACGAACGGCCTGGTGACCTACGACCGCCGGGTCGTCAAGGTGGACGAGGCCCGCGTCCGCGCGGCCAACCAGGCGCTCGTCGCCGCCTCCCGAGAGATCGGCCCACCGGTGAGTCTGCCCCTGGAGGAGTACGTCTCGATCCGCGTCACCACGCCCGGCCACACCGACCGCTACATCCGTCACCAGGACGGACTCGGCGCCACCGCGGTGGTCGACTCCGGCAGCAGTGACCTGCTGAAGCAGGACGCCACCTGGAAGGTGCGGCCGGGACTCGCCAACAAGCTCTGCTACTCCTTCGAGTCGCGCAACTACCCCGGCGAGTACCTGCGGCACCGCGACTTCCGGGTCCGCCGCGAGGCCGGCGACGACTCCGCGCTGTACAGGGCCGACGCCACCTGGTGTCCCGTGCGCGGCGACGGCGGCATCAGACTCTCCGCGGCCGGCTTCCCCGGCCAGTACCTGCGGCACATCAACGCCGAACTCTGGCTGGCCCGGTCCGGAGGGACACACACCTGGGACGACCCGAACCTCTTCACCGAGGACACCACCTGGTCCGTCGAAGCCCCCTGGGCACCCTGAGCGGCCGGCGGTCTACTCCGCGCCGAGTACGCCGGGTTACTCCGGCCGCCGGACGGCAGCACGGGCCTCCTCCGGCACCGTGGCGTGCATGAAGTTGAGCCGACCCGCTCGCCGGGCCTCCCTCGTCGTCCATGTGGCCGCCTCCGCGAGCTGGCTCGGGCTCACGCTCGGGCTGCTCGCCCTCGCCGTCACCGCCACCGAGACCGGATCGGCGGTGACGGCCGAGGCATCCGTCCGGGCGATGAAGCTCTTCGCGGACTGGCTGCTGCTCCCCCTCGCGTTCCTCACCTTCCTCAGCGGTGTCCTGCTGTCCGTGGGCACACCCTGGGGACTGGCCCGCCACCGGTGGGTGTTCACGAAGTTCTGGCTGACCCTCGGCGCCACCGCCGCCACGGCCTTCGCCCTGCGGCCGGGGCTTAACTCGGCGGTCGCGGACATCACGGCGCACACCGCGGCGGGCGGGCCACTGCCCGGCCCCGGCGACCTCCTGCCGGGCCCGGTCGTCTCCCTGTCGGCCTACCTCTTCATGGCGGTGATCTCCGTCCTCAAGCCCTGGGGCCTCACCAGGCGCGGCAGGAACCACCGCACCGCCTCCCGCACACCGGCGCCGGCCTCGGGCGCGGCCGGGCAGGCGGGTGGCGCGCGTTGAGCATGTCCGTGGGTGGGGTCGGGCAGTGAGGGAGCCCGTGTGGCGCAGGGCCGTCGGTGGCGGTGGGGCAGGCGGGTGGCGTCTGCCGGGGCGGGCCCGTGGGTGGGGTCGGGCAGGCGGGCGGCGCTCGCCGGGCAGGCCCGGTCGGTGACCGGTCCCGGGGGCGTTGTCAGTGGGGCCGGATACCGTGACGGACATCTGATCAAGCTGGCGATCCCGCCGGGATCGGTGGAGGAGGACCTGTCCCGCAGCCGTGTCCTGCACCGGCTGCGCGTCCTGGGCATCCCGGGCTTCACCCGGCACTCGGGACCGGCCGACGGGTCCGACCCGGTCTTCACCGAGGTGTGGGAGCCCCGCCCGGCGGCAGCCGGCCGGGAGGCGGCGCTGATCGAGGCCGGTGCCTACGGGGCCCGTCTGGACGAGGCGGCCACGGCGCTGCTCGGCGAACGCGTGCGTGCGGCCGGCCCGGACGCCGGGGCGCTGGCCGGGCTGCTGTTCGACACCGTGCTCTGTGGGAGCGGCCCGCTCCAGTCCGACCTGCTGAAGGCGCTCGCGGCCCAGGTGGGACGGCTCGGTGACATCTGCCCGGACGACGAGCCCGGACCTGCACCAGGAGGACGGCTGACGCGTCAGCGTGCGCGTCGTCAGTAGCGGACGGCGGTGGCGACCCGGGCCTTCACCGTTCCGGACAGCGTGCGGTTGCTGCGCGCCGTCGCCGTGCCGGACTTTCCTGCCGCCACGTCGCGGATCGTCACCACGACCACGTCCAGCAGGTTCCCGCCGCCGCCCCGGAAGCCGACCACGACGACGAAGGACTTCTTCCTGTCCGCGGTGTTGTGCGCCGTCACGGTGACGACGGTGCGCCCGCCGTCGTCCGTCCGGGTGGCACCGAGCTTCACGTCGTCCTTGGCGTCGACGCCACCCTTGACCGACTCCAGCCTCCGTCCGGCCTCGGCGGTGGCCGAGGCCAGGGACTCCGCCGCCCGCGAACCCACGGAGGAGGCCGCCGAGGCGGCCTTCCCGGCCGCGCCGCCGTCCGAGCATCCGCCCGCGCCGACGGCGACCAGCGCCATCAGTACGGCGGCCGCCGTACTCCGTCCCCTGTGTCCAGGCACGTCGAAGCCTCCCTGCTCGCCGTGGGGGGTGGGTCCCCTCCTCCGAGTGAAAGGCCGTCGGCCGCCGGCCGCACGCCGGGGCACGCAGGACGGGAGCGCAGGCGGGGGCGCCCCTCAGAACGCCCCGAGGTCGGCGGACACCCAGTGCTCCGGCCGCATGCAGACGACGAAGTGCTCGCCGAGCCGGGTCCGGTCGTACTCCACGAAGGCGGCGACCTTGTCCTCCGGCAGGTACCGCGCGGCCATTTCCCAGGACAGTTCGGGGCTGTCCGGCGCGGTCCTGGTGACCGGCCCCTCCACACACACGTAGCGCACGGTGGGCTGCGTGCGCTGCACCATCAGGCTGAAGCGCCCCGCGGAGCGGATCGCCCGGGCCTTGCGCGAATCGGGCCCGGTACGCACCCACAGCTCGCCCCCCGGCGTGTACTGGTACCAGATCGGCACCGTCAGCGGACCGCGGCCCGGCCCTTCCTCCACCGACAGCGCGCCGATGTGGGGCTCGGCCAGGAACTGCTCTCGTTCTTGAAGGGAGAGTGTCATCCGGCCGACCCTAACGCCGATCGCACCGTCGGGCGCACGGCCGGAGCCCTAACCGGCCTCGCGGTCCAGTACGCGGCGAGCCGCCTCCGCCTCAGCCGCCGGCGGGGACAACTCGTCCAGGGTGTCCAGTTCGTCGTCCGCTTCCAGCTCCCGCTCCCAGGCCGCGGCCAGCTGCTCCTGTTCCTCGCGGGGCTTCGCGCCGACGGACTCGCGGTGGCCGGGATCCAGCGCCGCCAGGAATCGCTCCACGGGGTCCTTCGGCATGCTGTGCTCCTTGTCGCCGCTCAGGGGGCCGCCTCCGGCCCAGCATGGCGGGCGGCTCGGCGGATCGCCCGTCCGACACGGCCCCGGGCCACCCTGATGGACCTGGTGGAACGCGCCCCTAGGTATGCCGGGCGTGCACCGGGTCGTTGGCGACCTCCTCCGGGCACCTCCGGCGCCGTCGGCTCGCCCGGCGGTCGCGCTGCCAGTCGGCCGTCGCGAGCACCAGCGACGCCGTCATGCCGACGAGAGCGGCGCCCAGCGCGGTGACGAGAGCGGCGCGGTAGTCCTGGCTCCGGCCCAGCACCAGATAGAACAGGCCGGGCAGGGCCGCCGTCCCCAGCGCGGCGCCCAGCCGCTGACCGGTCTGCAGGGCACCGCCCGCCGCACCGGCCATGCGTACCGGCACGTCCCGCAGGGTCATGGTGATGTTCGGGGACACCACGAAACCACCGCCGACGCCCCCGAGGAACAGCACCGGGGCGGCGACCCACGGCGCGATGCCGAGGGGCGCGAGGCGGAGCAGCAGCGCGGTGCCGCCCAGACCGACGACGACACCGGCCAGTCCGCACACGGTGAGCAGCCGGCCGAACCGCTCCACCATCCGGCCGGCGACCACGGCCGCGCCCGCCGAGCCCAGCGCGAACGGCGTCACGGCGAGGCCCGACCGCAGCGGGGAGAAGCCGAGACCGTGCTGGTAGAAGAGGGCGAAGACCAGCCAGACGCCGCTGAAGCCGATGAAGTACAGCGTGCCGATGCCGGCGCCGACGGCGTAGCCGCGCACGGTGGTGAACAGGCGCGGGTCGAGCAGCGGCTGGGTACCCCGCGCGACGAGGCGGTGCTGCCACCCCGTGAAGGCGGCGAGGAGCAGGGCACCGGCCGGGAACAGCCACCACAGCCGGCTGAGACCTCCGGAGTCCGCCTGGACCAGCGGGAACATCAGCGCCAGCACGCCGAGGCCGAGGAGCACGATGCCGGTCGTGTCCATGTGGCCCCGCTCGGAGCGGCGGGTGCGGGGCAGCAGCCGGCGGCCGAGGAGGACGGCCAGGACGCCGATGGGCACGTTGACGTAGAAGATCCACCGCCAGCCCTGGGCGCCCGAGGCCAGGGCGAGGATGGCGCCTCCGATGAGGGGGCCGACGGCGGAGGAGATGCCGACGGTGGAGCCGAAGAGGCCGAAGGCACGGCCGCGTTCGGCGCCGCGGAACATCTGCTGGATGAGCGCGGAGTTCTGGGGAGCCATGAAGCCTGCCGCCAGGCCCTGGGCGAGGCGGGCCACCACCAGCAGGGTGATGTCCGGGGCCGCTCCGCAGGCCGCGCTGCAGACCACGAAGCCGCTGAGGGCCAGCAGGAAGATACGGCGCCGGTCCAGGGCGTCACCGAGGCGGCCGGCGGTGACCAGGGCGAGGGCGAAGCTCAGGGCGTATCCGGAGACCACCCACTGCACCTGGGCGGGGGAGGCGTGCAGATCGCGCTGGATGGTGGGCAGGGCGACCGCCACGATGGTGACGTCCAGCAGGCTCATGAAGCCGGCCACCAGGGTGACCCACAGGGCCCGCCACCGGTGCGGATCCGGCTCGTAGCCGGCCTCCGGGGAACCCGTGTCCCGGCCGTCTGCCGCCGGGGACGAAGTTGTCACCTGGACTCCTCTCGCCAGGGCCGCCACCCGGGCGGACCAGTTCCCCCGTCCGGCAGCGGGCACACTTACCCAGCCTGCTCCCGGGACCCGGGCGGCGGCCAGGCCGGGCCCGACGCCGGTCGTCTGCCACGCGAACACGGCTCCGCTCCGGCCCCACGGTGAACGGCCGGGGGAGGGGCCGGAGCGGAGACGGTCAGGCGTGCCGTCGGGCCCACATCGGGGTGACGAGGGAGATCAGGACCGCTGCGACGCCGATCTGCAGGATGTGGCGGAGCCAGTCGATGCCTCCCGTGTCCCGCACACCGAAGGCGGTGGCGAGCGCGTTGCCGGCGACACCGCCGAGGATGCCGAGAATGACCGTCATCCACAGGGGGATCGGCTGACGTCCGGGGATGACGAGCTTGGCGAGCAGTCCGATGACGAGACCGGCGATGACGGCCCAGAGGAACGACACTGCTTCTCCCTTCCTTTCCTTCACCGAAGGTGCGGGGCACGGCGGATGTGCCTTGCACGGATGCGTCCCTGCGGGTGCCCCGACTTCTCTCTCGCACGCCCGTTCCCGCACCGGCGACTTCCGCGCCGCTCACCGGGACGCGGACGAGCGGTCACGGCGGGGACGCCGCCCGGCGGGCCACCGCGAAACCCGGCCGGTCCGACCCGGCCGGCACGGCTCGGCCGCCGCGGTCCGCCGCCGGCCGGCGCTCGGCACTCGACGTGCCCGCCCCGGCCCCGCCGCCGGTCGGCGCTCGGTGATTTGGTCCACGCCGGCCTGTCCGTGGCGCGGGTGGAACGGGCCGCCACGACCGGCTTCCCGGCCGCCGCCGCCGCCTCGCCGGAACGGTGGGGCGGCGGGGGCGGCCCTGTGGACGGTTCCCCGTCGCAGCCGAAGCGCCCTGCTGCGGGGCCTGGCCGGGAGGGAAGCGGGTGGGACGCTGGGGCGCCGAAGACGGGCGCGGCACGTCGAAGGCGGGGGCGGTGTGCCGCGGATATGGGCATGCGGCACGCTGCGGCAGACGGGGTGTGCGGCACGCGGCAGACGGGGCGTGCGGTGCGCTGAAGACGGGTGCCGGGACCTGCTCGGGGGTCGGTCTCGGCACCCGCCGCCCGGAGTCCGGTCGAAGGACCGGCCCGAGCCACCCCCGGTTTCCCCGCGACGGCCCCCGTACACGGAGCCGTCCGGGTGAACCCGGCGCCGGGCGAGGCCGGTGCCGGCCGGTGCCGTGCCGTGCCCCACGCCCGCCGCCGGGGTTCGGTCCGCGGCATCCCGGGCACCCGGTGACCACCATCGGCTCTCCTGCCCCCGGAGGCACACATGGCGGCGCGGCATCGTGTGATCAAGACCGACCCCGCAGCGGTCTGGGACGTCCTCGCCGACGGTGATCGGTACGCCGAGTGGGTCGTCGGCACCGGCACCTCCCACCCGAAGCGCGGACAGTGGCCGCAAAAGGACGCGACCCTCGCCTACGAGATCAGGCTGGGCCCGCTCAGGCTCGGCAACGAGACGGTCGTACGGCACTGCCGGGAGGGATCGCTCCTGGAGCTGGAGATCATCGCCGGGTTCCTCGGCTCGGCCCGCTTCTCGATCGAGCTGCGCGAGTGGGGCGAGCACTGCCTCGTCCTCGTGGACGAACACCCCCTGCAGGGACCCGGGGCCATGCTGCACAACTTCGGGGTCGAGGCGCTGATCCAGATACGCCACCGCTCCATGCTCGCCCGCCTCGCGCGCTGCTGTCAGGACGGCCGCAGCAGCCACCGGGAGCAGCAGCCGACGTCGCGGACACGCCCCGCGCAGGGGACCGGGCATGCCTGACGCCGTGGTCATCGGGGCGGGACCCAACGGACTCGTCGCCGCCAACCTGCTCGCGGACGCCGGCTGGAGCGTCCAGGTGTTCGAGGAACAGCCACAGCCGGGCGGCGCGGTCCGGCACGACCGGGGCGTGCACCCCGACTTCGTGAGCGACCTCTTCAGCTCCTTCTATCCCCTGGCCGCCGCGTCCCCCGTCCTCTCCGGCCTCCGCCTGGAGGATCACGGCCTGCGCTGGAGCCACGCCCCGCACGTGCTCGCACATCCGCTGACCGACGGCCGGTGCATGGTGCTGGACCGGAGGATCGACGTCACGGCCGCGTCCGCGGAGGCGTTCGCACCGGGTGACGGAGCGGCCTGGCGACGCCTGTTCGCCCTGTGGCAGACGCTGCAACCGGATCTGCTCGACGCCCTGTTCACCCCCTTCCCCCCGGTACGGGCCGCGGTCGGGCTGCTGCGCACCCTGCGGGCGGCGGGCGGTCTGCGCACCGCCCGGTCACTGGTTCTGCCCGTGCGCCGGATGGGGGAGGAGGAGTTCCGCGGCGAGGGCGGCCGGTTGCTGCTGGCCGGCAACGCCCTGCACGCCGACCTCGCCCCCGAGTCGGCGGGCAGCGGCGGCTTCGGCTGGCTGATGTCGGTGCTCGGGCAGACGTACGGCTTCCCGGTGCCCGTGGGCGGGGCCGGCGCCCTCACCGAGGCGCTGGTCCGGCGGCTGCGCCGACGGGGAGGCGCGGTCCACTGCGGGGAGCGGGTGCAGCGCGTCGTCATCGACGGCAGCCGTGCCGTGGGAGTGCGGACCGCCGCGGGCGAGACGGTGCCCGCGCGCAGGGCCGTACTCGCCGACGTGGCCGTGCCCGCCCTCTACGGGGAACTGGTCGGTCACGAGCACCTCCCCGCCCAACTGCTCACCGACCTGCGGCGCTTCCAGTGGGACTTCGCCACCTTCAAGGTGGACTGGGCGCTCGACGGACCGGTGCCCTGGCAGGCGGATCAGGCACGCCGCGCCGGGACCGTGCACCTGGCCGACGGCATGGACGAGCTGACACGTTTCGCCGCGCAGATCGCCATGCACCAGGTGCCCGACCGGCCCTTCCTGCTGTTCGGCCAGATGACCCTCGCGGACCGGACGCGATCCCCCACGGGCACCGAGGCCGCCTGGGCGTACACGCACGTCCCGCGCGACATCCGCACGGACGCCGGCGGCGAGGGCATCACGGGCGGCTGGGGTCCCGCGGACGCCGAACGCATGGCGGACCGCGTGGAACAGCAGGTGGAGCGCTTCGCGCCGGGCTTCCGCTCCCTCGTCCGGGCCCGGCGGGTGCTCACCCCGCCCACCCTCCAGGCGCTCGACGCCAACCTCTCGGCCGGCGCCATCAACGGCGGCACGACCGCTCTCCACCAGCAGCTCTTCTTCCGCCCGATACCCGGTACCGGGCGGCCGGAGACCCCCGTCCCGGGCCTCTACCTCGCTTCCGCGGGAGCCCACCCCGGCGGAGGCGTGCACGGCGCACCCGGCGCCAACGCGGCGCGCGCCGCACTCCGCGCCCACCGGACACCCGGTCTCGTCGCCGCCCAACGTGTCCTCAGCCGCCGGGACCGCACCGGACGCAGGCGCTGATCACACGTCCGGCCGACGGTGCGTCCGGTCACCCGTCTCCACGGGAAGAGATGGGCAGACGGTATCCGGCGTACGGCAGCCAAGGAGCGCCATGAACGATCACCTGGACGGGCCCGATGCCGGGCACCGCCGCCCCGACGGTGTCGACGACCTGACCGTCGAGGCCCTCGGATCGCTGTCCAAGGCACTGGAGACCACCGAGCGCGCCCGCGGCCATCTGTACAGCTTCCACCAGCTCACCGGCGGCGCGGACCTGGAGCTTGACCGGTCGGTACGGCTGCTGCGCGAGGCCGGGCACCACGCGTGGGCGGACAGGGTGGAGACCGAGATCCTGGGTCGCAACGTCATCCCGGGTCACTGGACCTTCCAGGTCGTCGAGGCCTACAACGCCACCTACTACCGGCCCTTCCGCGACCTGGAACGCGACGCGGTGAGCGCCCTCGCCGAGGGACGGGACCATCTGTACGAAGCCGAGATGAAGGAGGCCCGCCGCACCCCCGGACACCCCGACCACACCGCGGGCCCTCCGGCCGCCCGCACCTGACCGCACCCGGGACCGGAGCGCGCCGAGGGCATCGGACGCCCCGTGGAGAAAGGCGGAGAGCCGTGCGAAGCAGTCCCTTGCAGAACCGGACCGTCGTGGTGACGGGTGCCGCACGCGGCGTGGGGGCGGCCCTCGTCCGGGAAGTGGCCCGGCGGGGAGCGCGACCGGCCCTCCTCGGCCACGAGAAGGACCTGATGGACGAGCTGGTCGCGCGGCTGCCGGTCCAGGCGCTCGCGGTCGAGGCCGACGTGACCGACCTCGAGGCCCTGGAACGGGCCGCCCGTGAGGTCCGCCGGTGTCTCGGTACGCCCTCGGTGGTGATCGCCAACGCCGGGATCGCGGAGGGCGGTCCGCTCTCCGCCACGGACCCGGCCGACTGGCGCCGGGTCGTCGACACCAACCTGACCGGCAGCGCCCAGACCGCCCGGGTCTTCCTGCCCGATCTGCGGGCCACGGCCGGCTACTTCCTGCAGATCGGCTCCCTCGCGTCGCTCGGCGCCGCCCCGCTGATGAGCGCCTACTGCGCGTCCAAGGCCGGCGTGGAGGCCTTCGCGCACGCGCTGCGCCCCGAGGTCGCCGGTGACGGCGTCGCCGTGGGCATCGCCTACCTGAACTGGACCGACACCGACATGGTGCGTGACGCCGACCGGTACACCGTGCTGCGCGAGCTGCGCGGCCACATGCCGGCGCCCGCGCGCCGGGTGTACTCCGTCGAGGAGGTCGCCGCCCGGATCGTACGTGGCCTGGAGAAGCGGCGCACAGCCGTGTACGCACCTCCCTGGCTGCGGCTGGTGCAGCCGGTGCGGGCCGTCCTTCCGCCGCTGGTGCTGCGCCTGGCCCGCCGGGACCTGGCACGCCTCGAAGCCGAGGGGGGACTGGCCCCGACCGGGCTGCTCGGCGCCGGCGGCGAGGCCGACCGGGCGGCACGACGACACGCGCGCTGAGGGTCGCGCCCCAGCCCCCACCCACCTCCAGGACGGCGCCCATGCAGACGTTCCTGCCCGATGCCGACTTCCGGCGCTCCGCGCTGCTCCTGGACCGCCGACGACTGGGCAAGCAGCGGGTCGAGGCGCTCCAGGTGCTGCGCGGACTGACGGTCCCCGGGTACGGCTGGCGCAGGCACCCGGCCGTACGGATGTGGCGCGGGTACGAGGAGGCCCTGGTCCGTTACGGCCTCGAAGTCTGCCGCGTGTGGCGGGAGCAGGGCCACCAGGACAGCTGCGCCGCCTCACTGGTCGCCGGATACGCCATGTGCCGTCCGGGTGCGCCCGTGCGCGACCAGCCCGCTCTCGACGCCGCCGGGGAACTGCCGCCGTGGCTCGGTGACGAGGCCTTCCACCGCAGCCACCAGTCCGCGCTCGTCCGCAAGGACCGGGAGGCCTACGGGCACGTGTTCCCCGGCGTCCCCGACGACCTGCCCTACGTGTGGCCGGCCTCCGACCGGGACGAGGCCCCCGCCTGACCGCACCCGACGGACCCGGCGCCGCCTCCGGACCCCGTTTTCCCCGCGGGCCCGGGGGAACCCGGGCGCGGCGACGAGCGGAGCGGAGGACGGCCATGACGGGACGCACCGACAAGCCCGCCGACCCGTACGCACGGGCCCGCGGCGACGAGGAGCCCGGAGCGCACTCGGGCGGCGAGAGCCAGGCCCGTGAGCGGTCGGTCCCGGGCACGGCGAGCGCGAAGGAGGGCTACCAGCCCGAGCAGGGCACGGTGGCCGGCGAACCGCTGCGCGGCGTCGAGGCCCGGGAGCGGGAGACGGAGGAACGGGAGAATCGGGAACGGGAGGGGGAGGGGGAGGGGCAGACGGATTCCGGGCGGTAGAACCTCACACGAATTCCGGACGGTAGAGCCTCACACCGATTCCGCCGGCAGGGCCTCGCACGGATTCCGATGGCGGGAGCTCACACGGATTCCTGCCGGCGTGACTCCCCGTGCGCCCGGTCGTCGTCGGACGGACGCCGTACGACCAGGTCCGCCACCTCGAACGACATCTCGGTGGTGTCGGCCGCCGGTGCCGGGTGGTAACGGCCCGCGCTGACCGAGAGGTTGACGATGAGGTGGGCACGCCAGGCGTGCCCCACGCCCCGCTCGTCCGCGAAGATCTCCGTGCCGTTCAGCCACCAGACCACCGAATGCACCCCGAACTCGGTGCGCAGTTCGATCCACGCCCCGGGGCTGACGGCCTCGTCGTGGACGTACAGGTTGGCGTGGCGCACGTGGTTGGTGAACTCCAGCAGGTCCGGGTTGTCGGGGTGGTACTCGAAGACGTCGATCTCGTGGTTGCCGTTCCGCCAGGTCCAGATGGCCGGCCAGGCGCCGACCTCCCGGGGCAGCCGCACCCGTGCCTCCAGGACGTCCCCCGGCCGGACGGTGAACCCCTCCTCGCTGTCCTCGGTGGTGAGCAGCCCCGTGTCCCACCTCCCGTCCGGCCGGCGGGTGGCCCGGAACGTTCCCGAGCGGCTGTAGCCGGGGTCGGAGACGAGGTGGTCCAGTTTGTCGTCGTCGGGGTTGACCGGGCCGCCTCCGGGATAGGCCCATGTGCGACCCGCGACCCACTGGGTCTGCGAGCTGAAGTCCGCCGTGAACACCACGTCGGGCGGGGGCGGGGTGCGCGGGCCCGGCAGGGGGCCGCGGGATGTCGGTTCGTCCATAGGCGATGTCTCACCGGCTGACAACCGGTCATGCGCCGAGGTCGCGGCTCGCCCGCGGGCACATCCGTTCGGGATGCCCCCCTGGAGGGCGATCAGCCCGGCCGCCGTCTCCCGGAAACAGCAGGCGTCGGCAGAGAAGGGGCGCAGGTGGTCCTCGAAGTTGCGGCACGGGCTTCGTCCGCCGCCGTCGCGAGGAGCCCGGCGCCCAGGCCCCTGCCCCGGCGCCGGGGCGCGACCACCTGTCCAGGAGGAGGCATGGGCCCCGCCGCCCCAGGCAACGCTGACGAGGCCGACCAGCGAGCCGCCCTCCCGGGCGCGGAGCCAGCCGAGGCCGTGGCGTTCGAGCCGGGGCCGCCAGTCGGCCGGACCGACCGCGTGGCCGAAGCCGTCGGCGTGCAGCGCGCCGAGCGAGGCGTTGTCGACGTCGCCACGCCACTCGTACATGCATGATCGTCACGCGCCGATCCCAGCCGGGGGAGGCGTCGGTGACCTGGTGCGTCCCGGCCGTCGCCGGTGCGGCCAGGACGAGGCCCCGGTCAGGGGAGGCTCGCGCCCTGCGCGCGCAGTTCCCGCTGGACCGCGCTCACCGGGACGTCCCGCGGCGGCCGGCCCCCCGTGGCCGCGAGCGCCGCACAGACCCCCGCCGCCTGCCCGGTGGCCATGGAGATCGGCATGACGCGGTAGGAGGAGTGGGCGACGTGGTCGCCGGAGATGCAGCGCCCCGCGACCAGGATCCGGTCCACCCCCCGGGGGAGGAGACAGCGCAGCGGGATGTCGTACGCCTCCCCGCGCGGCACGCGTTTCAGCACGGTGCCGCGGCCGCTGGGGTTGTGGATGTCCACCGGGTAGGCGCCGCGGGCGACGGCGTCGTCGAACTTCCGGGCCGTGAGCACGTCGTCGCCGGTCAGCTGGTACTCGCCCAGGATCCGGCGGGTCTCGCGGACGCCGACCTGGACGCCGCTCTGGGCGACGTAGGAGTCGGCGAAGCCCGGCACCCGGTCGCGCAGGAAACGGGCGATCTGCGCCATCTGGCGGTGCGCCGTGAACTCCGCCCGGGTCAGGTCCCAGACGCTGGTGCCCAGCACCTCGGTGACCCGGGTGGAGTTCACCGCCACCTCACCGGCTTGGGGCGTGGCGAAGAACAGGATGTCCTCGCGAGGCAGGTCGAGCTCCCCGGCGGCCGTCGCGGCGCGCACCAGGTCCCACAGCCCGTGCACGCCCCGCCACTGGTCGGGGTGGGCACGGGTGTAGGCGGTGAACTCCCCGTGGTCGAAGCGGACCATGCGGAACATCAGCGACATGGGCTGGGTCCAGCCGTCCTCCGGCCGGCCGGTCTCGTACGACGCCCCCGCCGCGGCCGCGACGTCCCCGTCCCCGGTGCAGTCGACGATCACGTCCGCGTCCAGCACGAGGGGCCCCGACTTCGTCTCGAACACCGCACGCGCCCGGTCGGGCAGGCTGAGGACGTCGGACGCGAAGGAATGGAGGAGGGTGCGGACCTCGTGGTTCTCCAGCAGTTCGTACACCACGAGCTTGAACAGCTCCGGGTCGAAGGGCACCGTGTAGCCGGTCTCCAGCGAGGGCCGGATCGCCGCCCCCCTGCGCACGAGCTGGTCGAGCAGCACCCACAGCACCCCGCCGACGACCGGCTCGCCCTCGCCGTGGTCGGGCGGCAGCAGCCGTGTGGTGTCACCGGCCGCGGCCTGCTTGACCTCGTTGTGGAAGCTCATCAGCGGCATCACCAGGGCCGCGGTCGCGTTGCCGCCGAGGAACCCGTAGCGCTCCACGAGCACGACCTCCGCGCCCGCGTTGGCGGCACCCAGGGCGGCACCGATCCCGGCCGGCCCCCCGCCGATCACCAGCACCTGTGTGGACCCCGCGTGCAGCGCCTGACGCGGCGGCAGCTCCACCTTCC
The DNA here is from genome assembly GCF_055639035.1 of Streptomyces sp. NPDC107654. NCBI lineage: Bacteria > Bacillati > Actinomycetota > Actinomycetes > Kitasatosporales > Streptomycetaceae > Streptomyces > Streptomyces sp. NPDC107654. Next base: position 102,495 of record NZ_JBVKBI010000019.1, on the reverse strand, counting down.
TGGGAACGCGGGGCGGCATCAGGTAGGTCACGTTCACTCCCTCGGAGAAGCGATGGCCGGCGGGGTCAGCCCGCGGTGGAGACGGGCACGGGCGCGCCGTGGCCGATGGCGGGCCGCCCGGCCGCGGCGTCGAGGTAACCGAGGAGCAGGTCGGCGGTCCCGGCCGCCCGCAGCCGCATCGCCGCCGTGCGCACCGCCGTCTCGGCCGCGCGGGCGCGCCGCTCGTCCCACAGGCGGTCCACCTCGGCCAGCAGCAGCCCCGCCGTCTCCCGGACCACACCGCGCAGGGCGGGCGCGCCGACCTGCTGGGCGAAGTCGAACACCTTGCCCGCGTAGGGCAGGGGCAGCAGGGGAATCCCGGCGAGCGCGGCGAAGACCAGGAAGTGCAGCCGCATGCCGACGGCCAGGTCCAGCTGGGCGACGATGTCCAGGACCTGCTGCGGCCCGTGGTCGCCGCGCAGCACCGTGCAGCGGTCCGCCTCCGCCATGCGTGAGGCCACGGCGTGCGCGTGCCGGATGTCGCCGCGTTCCATCGAGACGAAGACGACGTGGGCGTCCAGGCGGTGGACGAGGAAGTCACCCACGCTGGCCAGCAACTGGTGGTACCCCTCCTCGTCGAGGTGCTCGGCCGCGCGCCCCGGCTCCCGCACGCTCATGCCCACCAGCCGCACTCCGCGCGGCACGGCCTCGGCCCGCAGCAGCGCCCGCCCGCCGTCGCCGGGTTCCAGCAGCAGCGCCGGATCGGCGGTGACGGTGACGGACCTGGTCAGCCCGGCTTCCTCCAGGACCAGCTTCGACTCCTCGTCCCGGACCGTCACCTCGACCGCGTCCGAGAGCACCGTGCGGACCCAGGCACAGTCCGCCTCGTCGGTGAGAGGGCCGGCCCCCACGGCGTACGTGAAGACGGGCACGCCGAGTTCCTGAGCGGTCCGGGCCGTCCGCAGGTAGCGGCGCGCCTCGGTGTCGTAGAGGATCCCGCCGCCGCCGAGCACCAGGACGTTCAGCCGCCGCAGGTGCGCCGAGATGCCCTCCCGGCAGACCCCCTCCCAGCCGACGACCTCGACGTCGGGGTGGACGGCGCGGGTGTGCTCCGGACTGCGGGAGAAGATGACGAAGCGGGCGTCGGGCCGTCCGGCCCGGACCCGGTCAAGCAGGGCGCTGAGGATGGCCTCGTCGCCCACGTTCCGGCCTCCGTAGGAGCCCAGCACGCCTACGGTCACGCTGTCCGCGCCATCCATGACCGCTCCCTGCCGTACGCCGCTTCGCCCATGTCTGTACCAGCTTGCAGCCTTCCGGTCGGAAACGCGCGACCGGGTCGCCCGACCGGCACGGGTGCGCGGGTCCCGGACAGGGAAGGCGGCCGTGCGTCAGGGCCGGCCGCGAGCAGCTCCGGCGCGCGCGTCTCACCCACGCCCCGACGCCAGACGCTCGCGACCAGCAAGAACCCGGCAGGAATCCGGCAGGAACCCGGCAAGGACCCGGCAGGAAGCAGGCCGCTGCCGGGGTTCGTCAACGGGCGATGCGGTGTTTGTGGCCCCCTCGGCTGAAGCGCACGGCGACGTAGACCAGATCGGCGACGAGGACGACGGCGCCGATGATCAGCAGGTAGAACAGGCCGTGGGCGGCGAAGCCGACGATGCCCAGGATGAGGGCCACGAGAACGAGGAGCAGGAACAGGATCATCGGGCCTCCCGGAGGCTTCGGTACGTCAACGGCGGGCCAGGCGCCGTTCGCCGCCCGCGCCCGGTGCGTAGGTCAGCTCGTAGTGGGCGAAGACCTCGGGCTCCTGGGCGGCGGTCAGCTCCCCGTCGGTGTCGATCGACGGTGCCTTCTTGACGCGGTCCTTGCTGTAAGCCACTTTCAGGTACCCCGGACCGACGGTCGCACCCCCGAGCGGCACGAATGCCAGTCGGCGCCGGGTGGGCAGGCCCATCGTCACCGTGGCGAAGAACGGCGCGTCGGTGCCCGTCTCCACGTAGATCGACTCCAGTGCGCCGATCTTGTGGCCGTCCTGGTCGACCACGTCGTGCCCTCGCCACTCACGGATATCGGATGCCTCGAACATCGCAACCTCCTCTGCGGGCAGGTACCCATGTGCAGGCGGGTGATGTGGCGGCGGACGCCCGAAGCGCCCGGAAGGCGTAGCGGATGTCCCGTCCTCGCACGGCGGCGGGGGCCGCGTCAGGTCTCCGGCGGGTGCAACCGCACGTGCAGGCTCCGGACGCTGCGGGCGATCCGTGACGGGCTGTAGGACACCGGGGAGCCGGTCGGCCGGGGCCGGCGGGGGAGCAGGTGCGCGAGGGCGGCCGTGGCTTCCAGGCGGGCCAGTGCGGCGCCGAGGCAGTAGTGGCTGCCCAGTCCGAAGGCGAGGTGCCGGGGGCGGCGGTCGAGCCGGAGTCGGTGCGGGTCGGGGAAGACGCGCGGATCGCGGTTTGCCGCTCCGAGCAGGACGGCGACGACGGTGCCGCGCGGAACGGGCGTACCCGCGATGTCGGCGTCCTCCAGGGCGCAGCGGGGCGCCATCTGGATGGGCGGGTCGAAGCGGAGCAGCTCCTCCACGGCCGCCGCGCACGCCTGTTCCGAGGGGCCGGTCGCCGTGAGCCACGCCAGCTGGTCGGGGTGCCGGAGGAGGGCGTGCGTGCCGTTGCCGATCAGGCCCACCGTCGTCTCGTATCCGGCCGCGACGAGCTGGGCGCACGTGGCCACGGCGTCCGTGCGGGCCGCCCGGCCGTCCGGGCCCTGGGCGAGGGCGCGCAGAATCCCGGTGACGGCCGGACGCCGCAGCGCGACGCCGATGTCCCGCGCCAGCCGGACCCGCGCCCGCGCGATCCGCTCGCGGGTGGCCGGATCGAGGACGCCGGGCGGATCCATGCCGCGCACCAGCAGCGCGGCCGCCTGCGCGAAACGGTCGCGGAGGTCGTCAGGTACGCCGATCACCTCCGCGACCACCCGCGCGGACAGGGGCCGCGCGATCTCGGCGACGACGTCCGCCGTACCGGACCGTGCCGCCTCCGCGACCAGCCCGGCCGCCATCTCGCCGATCCTGCGGCGCAGGGACAGCATCTCGCGTGCGGTGAAGGCACGCCGTACGCGTTCGCGCTGCCGGGTGTGGCCCGGCGGATCGGTCAGCAGGAAGGTCCGGGCCGGCACTCCGTAACCCGTCACGTCCCGGGCCGTCTGGGCTCCATGGCCGAAACGCGGGTCCGACAGGACGGCCTTCGCCTCGTGGTAGCCGAGCACCACCACGTCACCCGACGGCGTACGGTGCACCGGGCCGCTCGCACGGCGCATCTCCTCGTAATGGACGTACGGATCCCGCACGAAGTCGTCCGTACCGATGTCGAAGGGCAACTGCCCCGTCATGCCGTCGATGAACGTGTCGGATGCTTCCATTCAGACCTCGTCCGCCATTCCTCGGTCCCGCTCTCTGATAAAGAGTGCACATGACGGGTGAAATCCGAACGGATATCGCTTCTTTTCACGCGGGTGCGGGAAACCCGCGAAAACGCCGGGCGGCCACCACGGCCGTCTGCGCGGGGCTTTTCCTGCTGGGCATGGACCTCACCGTGCTCAACGTCGCGATCCCCGACCTGCAGACCGCCCTGGCGTCGTCCGCCGGACAGACGCAGTGGATCGTCGACGCCTACGCACTGGTGCTGGGCGGACTGGTGCTGACCGCGGGCGGGGTGACCGACCGGATCGGCCGCAGACGGGCGTTCCTCGCCGGCCTGGTCCTCTGCGCCCTCGCCTCCCTGGCCGGGGCGACGTCCGCCGTGCCGTGGCAGCTGATCGCCGCGCGCGGGGCCATGGGCGCGGGCGCCTCCCTCATCATGCCGGCGACGCTCTCGCTGCTCACGGGAATGTTCCCGGAGCCGGTACGACGGCGCCGGGCCATCTCCCTGTGGGCGGCCGTGGGCGGGGTGGGCGGTGCCCTGGGGCCGGTGATCGGCGGCTGGCTGGTGAGCCACCACTCCTGGCGGGCGGTGTTCTGGCTGAACGTCCCCTTCGCCGTGGCGGTCGTCGTGCTCACGCTCCTGGTGGTCCCCGCTCCGCCGCCCGCGCGCACGGAGCCCGTCGACGTGCCGGGGACCGTGCTCTCCGCGACGGGGCTGCTGGCGCTCGTCTGGGCGGTCATCGAAGGCCCCGGCCGCGGCTGGACCAGCACACCGGTCCTCTCCGCGTCCGCCGTGGGCGCCGGGCTGCTGACGGCGTTCGGGGTGTGGCTGCGGCGGGCGCCGACGGCGATGCTGCCACGGCATGTGAGACGGCGTGAGGTCACGGTACCGGCGGCGGCACTGGCCATGATGGCGTTCGGGATGTTCGGCGCGCTCTTCGTGATCTCCCTCTACCTGCAGGGGGTGTTGGGATGCACCCCCTGGCAGGCCGGCGTGCGCTCGCTGCCGTTGCCCGCCGCTCTGGTCGTCGGCGCGGCGCTGGCCGCGGCGCTCACCGCGCGCCTGACCCACCGGTCCGTCCTGGTGACCGGCCTCGCCGTGGTCGCCGGCTCCTTCGTGCTGTTGTCCGGCACGACGTCGGAGTCCGGATACCCGCACCTGGCCCTGGTGCAGGTCGTCGCGGGCGTGGGGGCGGGGCTGACGGCCGCGGCCGGCACCGCCGCGGTGATGGAGAACGTGGGCGAGGCGTACGCGGGTGTCGGATCCGCCGTCAACGACGCCACCCGCCAGGTCGGCGCCACGCTGGGCGTCGCCGTCCAGGGGTCCGTCCTCGCCACCGTCTACCGGGACCGGATCGGCGAGGCGGCGGTGAGCGCGGGACCGGGCGGGTGGCCGTCCGCGGCCATGGAGAGCGTCGTCGCCGCCGCCCTGGCGGGCCGGCACGCCGCCCCCGCCGTGAGAAGCCATCTGCTGTCCGCCGCGACGGACGCCTTCGTCGCGGGCCTCACCCGCAGCGCCTGGGTGGCGGCCCTGGTCGCCGTCACGGGCGCGGCGGCCGTGTGGCGGGGGATGCCGCGCCTCGCCGCCACGCCTTCCCCGCACCGCCAGGAGTCCCTTCGGGAAAGGCGCACCGCGCAGTGCAGCGAAACCTCTCCGTAGACCACTTCGGTCATTGTTCTCCGACACACGCGCGCTTGCCGGACGGGCCGGAGGCGGGTGCGCTTTGCTGACTTTCCGCCGCTCGAACTGACTTTCCTGCCCGGGGAGAAAGCATGGCCGACCAGCTGATCGTCGACACCCTCGTCCGTCTCATCGTCCGCCATTTCGAAATCGATCCCGGGCAACTGAGCGCCGACAGCAATCTGCAGCACCTCGGCCTCGACTCGATCGCGATGGCGGAACTGCTCGTCGTGGTCGAGGAGGAGACCGGCATCGACGTCCCCCTCACGGACGAGTCGATGCCGGCGGGCCCGGAGGTCACCATCGGCGCGGTGGCCGACTACGTGGCCCGGTTCGCCGACGACTCGACCCGCGCCGTCCTGCACACGCTGGCCGCCGCGCCCGCGGACGTCGACGCGTGAGGCGGTCCGAGACCGTCGTCACGGGCATCGGTCTGGCCACCCCGGCCGGAATCGGTGCCGACGCGACCTGGCGGCGGCTGTGCGCGGGCACACCGACCGCGTCCACCGACCCCCGGCTCACCGGCCTGCCGGTGGACTTCAGCTGCCGGGTCCCGGACGCGGAACTCGCCGCCGCCCTCGGACGCGGGCTGCGCTGGCGCACCGACCGTTTCATCCACCTCGCGCTCGCCGCCGCACGGGAGGCGACCCGGGACGCCGGTCTGGAACCGGGGGAGTGGGACGCCGACCGGGTCGCCGTGGTCATCGGCGTGGGCAGCGGCGGCCGCGACACCGACCTGCACGTGAACCAGTGCCTGACCGCGGGCACGTACCGGAAGATCTCGCCGACCACGGTGCCCCGCTCCCTGCCCAACATGGCCGCCGGTGAGATCGCCGCCGACCTGGGCGCGAAGGGACCCGGCCTCGGCGTCAGCACCGCCTGTGCCTCCGGCGCCACCGCCATCGGTGTCGGCCGGCAACTGCTGAAAGGCGGCATGTGCGACATCGCGCTGGTCGGCGGGGCGGAGAGCGCCTGCGCGCCGCTGGCCGCCCTGGGCTTCTGGCGGCTGGGCGCGTTGTCCACCCGCTGCCACGACCCGGCGGGTGCCTCACGCCCCTTCGACACGGAACGGGACGGCTTCGTGCTGGCGGAGGGCGCCGGAGTCCTCGTCCTGGAGCGGGCGGCACACGCGCGCGCCCGGGGCGCCACCGGGAAGGCGGTCCTCTCCGGCTTCGGCGCCACCAGCGACGCCCACCAGCCGACCAGCCCCCATCCCGAGGGCGAGGGCGGCGCACGCGCGCTGCGAGCGGCACTGGCGGAAGCCGGACTGACCCCCGGCGACGTGCACCACATCAACGCGCACGCCACCTCGACCCAGGTGAACGACCGCGTGGAGGCCGCCGCACTGCACCGGGTCTTCCCCGGGCCGCCGCCGGTCACGGCCACCAAGAGCATCCTGGGACACTCCCTGGGGGCGGCGGGCGCCGTGGAGGCCGCCGTGTGCGTGCTGTCCCTCCAGCACCAGACCATCCACCCGACCGCCAACCTGGACACCCCCGGCCCCGGCATCGACCTCGACATCGTCACCAAAGCCGCCCGGGCCTGCCGGATGGACACCGTCCTGAGCACGTCGTTCGGCTTCGGCGGACAGAACGCCGTGCTCGTCTTCCAGACCCCCTGACCACGGACCGCCGGCCGCCCCACCGCCGTGCGGTCGGTTCTGCGTGCGCCGAAGCCCCGGGCCGTGTCAGCGGACGATCCGGAGTCGGTGCGGTGCGCGGGTGGCCGGTTCGGGGAGGCGCAGGGGGCCCAGGCCCGGGGTGATGCTGCCGAGCAGCGTCGCCCTGGAGGCGCCGGTGGCGGCGGGATGGGTGCCGGGGAGGCCGTGGACGGTGAGGAAGCCGAGGGCCGCGAAGGCCAGGGCCTCCTTGGCGTCGGAGGGCAGCCCCAGGTCGTCGCTGCGGCGCAGCGGCACGCCGGGCAGTTCCTCGGCGAGCATGCGCAGGAGTACCGGGTTGCGGGTGCCGCCGCCGGAGACGACGACTTCGGTGACCCGGTGGGCACGGCAGGCGTCGGCCACCGTCACCGCGGTCAGCCGGGCCAGGGTGGCCAGGACGTCGTCGGGGGCGGGCGTCGGGACGGCGTCGAGCGCCCGCTTGAGGTACGGCAGGTGGAAGTGCTCCTTGCCGGTGGTCTTCGGGGCGGCCCTGCGGTAGTAGGGGTCGTCCAGGAGGAAGCGCAGCAGCTCCGGGCTGACCCGTCCGGCGGCGGCACGGCGCCCGTCCTCGTCGTGCGTGGCCCCGCCGTCGGTGAAGTGGTGCACGGCCGCGTCCAGCAGGGCGTTGGCGGGGCCGGTGTCGAAGGCCAGCGGATCGGCGCCGGGCGCGAGGACGGTGACGTTGGCGATGCCGCCGAGGTTCAGCGCCGCCGGGACGCCGGGGAGGGCGCGCAGCAGCAGGGTGTCGGTCATCCCGACCAGCGGTGCGCCCTGGCCGCCGGCCGCGACGTCCCTGCTGCGCAGGTCGGAGACGACGGGAAGCCCGGTCGCCTCCGCGATCCAGGCCGGCTGGCCCAGCTGGAGCGTGCCGCGGACGACGCCGTCCTCCACCCAGTGGTGGACCGTCTGGCCGTGCGAGACCACCAGGTCCGCGGCGCCCCCGCACAGGTCGCGCAGGGCACGCGCCGCGGCGCCGGCGAAGGCCTGCCCGATACCGCTGTCCAGGGCGCACACGGCCTGGGTCGTCGTGGCGGCCGGCGGCAGGGAGGCGGCGATGAGGGCGCGCAGTGCGTCCGGGTAGGGGACGGAGAGGTGCCCGAGGGGCCGCAGGAGCAGCGTGTCGTCGTCCAGCGTCAGGTCGGCGGCGGCTGCCTCGATCGCGTCGTACGAGGTGCCTGACATCAGGCCGATCACCCGCATGGTGCCTCCCACGGCGGTCGGGGTCGAGAGGGAGCTGTCGGGGTCGAGCGGGTTCAAAAGGCGCGGCTTTCGCACCCGGGGTGACGAGCCGTCAGTGGGGGGTGGCCGTCGGGACACGGCCCTGGCCGGGATCCGGCTGGTCGCCGTCCGCCCGGACCTCCGCGGTCTCCGGGGCGCGGTGCAGCAGGCTCATCAGGCCGCCGACGACGAGGGTGGCCACCACACCGATCGGGACCAGCCACTGGGCGGCGATGGCCGTCGGTACGGTGCCGCCGGCCGTGCCGACGTCGATCCTCACCTCGCGCACGATGTACGTCATCACCGCGACCGTCACCAGGAACGCCACGACGGCGTCCGTCTCACCCGCCCGCCGGACCGTGCGGCCGAGCAGGAACGCCCCGAGCAGGGCGCCGTAGGTGTAGCCGGCGATCGTGAGACCGGTGAGGTAGACGTTCCCGGTGCTGGTGCTGAAGGCACAGGCGAACACCGCCATCAGCGCCGCCCACACCAGCGTCATCACGCGCGCGAGCCGCAGCAGCGAGGCCTCGGAGGGGCTCCTGCGGAAGAAGCTGTGGATGATGTCGGCGACGGTCGAGTTGGACATGGAGTTCAGCGCCGACGACAGCGAGCCCATGGCGGCGCCGAGGATGCCGGCCACGAGCAGACCGGAGACCACCACGGGCAGCCCGTGCAGGATGAAGTTCGGGTAGAGGTCGTCGGAACTGCCCAGGCCCAGTTCCCGGAAGCTCTTGCCCTCGTCGTACGACCACAGCAGCGCGCCCACCAGGGAGAAGGCCGCGAACTGGAAGGTGACGAAGACACCGGAGGCGATCATGGCCTTCTGGCCGTCGCGCAGGGACCGGGTGGCCAGGATGCGCTGGACGATGAGCTGGTCGGAGCCGTGACTGGCCATGGCGAAGATCGCGCCGCCGACGATGGCGGTGGGCAGGGCGAACGGGCTGGTCAGGATGTGGGCGAGGGTGAAGTCGGTGTCGAAGAGCCGGAACCGGCCCCCGTCCAGGGCGCGCGTCAGGCCGGCGCCGCCGACGTGCGCGGACAGCACGGCGATGGCGAGCACCGCGCCGCCCAGGTAGAGCCCCATCTGGATGGCGTCGGTCCAGATGACCGCCTTGATGCCGCCCAGGTAGGTGTAGAGGACGGTGATCACGGTGAGCACGATGATGATGAGGCGGTAGTCCGCGTGCACGCCGAACTCGTCGAGCAGCAGCTTGATGGGGATCGCGGACGCGAACAGCCGGACGCCTTCGGCCAGGAGACGGGTGAAGACGAAGGTGACCGAGGCGAGTCCCTGGAGCCTGGGCCCGAAGCGCGTACCGAGGTACTGGTAGGCGCTGACGAAGCCGCCCCGCTTGTACAGGGGGATGAGGACGGTGGCCACGACGACCCGGCCGACGACGTAGCCCAGGGCCAGTTCCACGTTGCCGAAACCCTGGCCGCTGTAGGCGCCGCCGGGCACGCTGATGACGGTGAGCACGCTGGTCTCGGTGGCGACCACCGAGAACGAGACGGTCCACCACGGCATGCTGCTCTCGCCGACGAAGTAGTCCTTCGACGTCGTCTGCCGGCCGGCCAGGCGCAGTCCGATCACGGCGATCGCCACCAGGTAGACGACGATCACCACGAGGTCGAGTTGGCGCACACTGTCTCCTAGGCGACGGCCGGCGGGGGGACCGGCGGGGTGGGGGCGGTGGGCAGGGGCGCCGTCCGCCGGACGCGGACGACATGCGGCTCGTGCGGGGTGCCGGTGTCCAGGGTCAGCAGCCGCGCACCGTCCAGCGGGTCCCCGAGCGGGGGCCGCAGGCGCAGCGGGCGCGGGGATCCGGCGAGCGTCGAGCGCAGCGGTCCGAGCAGCGGTTCACCGAGTCCGGTGAGGCCGCCGGTGACGGCGGCGCGGAGGTCGTCGCCGCCGATCCGGCGGGCCGCGGCGAGCACGGCCTCGCCGAGCGCGGTGGCGGCGCCCCGGACGATCGCCGCGGCCGGGGCGTCTCCCGTCGCCGCCGCGCGGGCGACGTCCGGGGCGAAGGACGCGGCGGTGCGGGCGGGGTTGCCGTCGCGGCCCAGGGCGACGGGCAGCCGGTCGGGGTCGCCGAAGCGCTCTCTGGCGGCGGCCAGCAGCGCGGTGTCCGGTCCGCGTCCGTCGTGGGCGCGCAGCGCGGCACGCAGTCCGGCGGCGCCGATCCAGGCGCCGCTGCCGTCGTCACCGAGCCAGGGCCCCCACCCGTCGACACGCGCGTACGACCCGTCGTCCCCGATGCCGACGGCCACCGCGCCGGTGCCGATCGCGAGGACCACGCCGCTCCGGCCGCCCAGGGCACCGGCGTGGGCGGTGACCGCGTCGCTGGTGACGGCCACCTCGTCCGCGGACAGCTCCCCTAGGAGCAGAGCGGCCAGGTCACGGGCCGCCCGAGGTGCGGCGGCGGCGCCCGCCGCACCCACGCAGAGTGCCGTCGGCCGCAGGGCGGGCGCCCGGGCCAGGAGCGGGCGGACGGCGGCGAGTACGGCCGTACGGGCCGCCTCCACTCCACCGTCCGTGGCGAGCCCGGGGGCACCGGGCGCCTCGTGAACAGCCTGGGCGGGACCGGCGCCGTCCCACAGCACGGCACGGCAGCCGGTCTTGCCCAGGTCCACCGCGACTGCTGCTGTCATGCGGCACGCCTTCGTGTGTCCGGGGTTGCAGCGAGTATCAGAACGCGGACCTCCGGATGTCAACAAGTAACCTCGTTCCGTGAGCCGCGTAAATTTTTGACGGGCCGACGGGGTGGAGTTACCGTGTCGCGCACCCACCCAGGAGGGAGCGGTCCATGGCCGGCCGGAAACCACCCCGCACCCCGTCCAGGCCGGAGCAGGCCTCTCCCGCCGGGACCCTGGCGCGCATCCGCGCGGAACTGCCGTCCATGGCGCCCTCGGAGCGGCGGGTGGCCGACGTGGTCCTGGCCGATCCGGCGAGGGCGTCGGAACTGTCCATCAGCGCGCTCGGCGAACGGGCGGCCACCTCGGCGGCCACCGTCATGCGCTTCTGCCGCACGATAGGCATCACCCACTACCCGCGGTTGCGCCTCGCCCTGGCCGCCGCCGCGGCCCGCGAGTACGCCCTCGACGGCGAGCGCCCGGTACCGAGCACCGACATCAGTGCCACCGACACGCTGGACGAGATCGTCGACAAGATCATCTACAGCGAGGTGCGAGCCCTGGAGGACTCCGGGGCCGGGCTGGACATCGACGTCCTGGGCCGAGCGGTGGACGCCGTGGCGGGAGCCCGGCGGATCGACATCTTCGGTGCCGGCGCCAGCGCTTTCGTCGGCCAGGACCTCCATCAGAAGCTGCACCGCATCGGCCACATGGCGTTCATCTGGACCGACCGGCACGCCGCCCTCACCGCCACCGCCCTGCTCGGGCCCGGCGACGTCGCCCTGGCCGTCTCCCACTCGGGCGAGACCGAGGACACGGTGGAGCCGCTCCAGGTCGCCGCCGAACGCGGCGCGACCACCATCGCCCTCACCAACGCCCCCCGCTCCACCCTGGCGCGGAGCGCCGACCTGGTGCTGACCACCTCCGCCCGGGAGACACCCTTCCGCTCCGGCGCCACCGTCAGCCGCATCGCCCAGCTCGCCGTAGTGGACTGCCTGTTCGTCGGTGTCGCCCAGCGCGGCTTCGACACCGCGACCGCGGCCCTGCACAAGACCTACCGTGCCGTGCAGCGCCGCAGGCCCCCGCAGCAGACCCGCCACAGGCCGGCCGCCGACTGAGCGGCCCGATGCGGGCGGCCACTCCGCTCGGCAGAAGGCGCACCCCTCCCAGGAGAGGGCGTACCCGGCTCTCAGGAGAAGGCGTACCCGGCGAAGTCGGCCAGCGGGACGTACCCGATCCGCCGGTACAGGGCGTTGCTGGTGAGGTTGGCCGGGTTCGTGAACAGGACGACGTCCGTCGCGCCCGCGGTGAGCGCGGCCCTGGTCACCGCGACCGTCACGGCGCCCGCGTAGCCGCGTCCCCGGAGGCGGGCCGGGGTGTAGACGGGGTCCACCCGGACCATGCCGCCGACCATCGAGGTCGAGCCCGCCAGGGAGACGGGCGTGCCGTCCGGGGTCTCCCAGAACGTGAAGTGCTTGTCGGCGAAGCGGGAGCCGGCCCAGGAGGCGGCGTCGAGGGGCGCCTCTCCCACCTCCGCGACGAACTCGTTGCACCAGTGCAGGAGGTGCTCCCGGTCACCCACGCCCAGGACACGGCCCCGGCCCTCCGGACGCGGCTCCGGCGGGGTGAGCGTGCCGAGACGGTGGAGACGGCCCCGCCAGTCGTGTCGGGCCGCCGCACCCGCGCGCCGCTGCCATGCCTCGGCGAAAGCGACGGCGGTGTCCTGGTCCGCGGTGACACCGGAGAGCCGGAGCCCCTGGCCGGCCAGGCGGACGGCGAGGCCGTCGGCCTGCTCGGGGGAGAGCGGGGTGAGGGTCAGGCGGTGGGTCGCGAGGCGGTAGCAGACGGCGCGGACCTCGCCCCCCGACTCCAGCCGGCCGAAGACGGTGGCCTCGGAGCCGAACGCGTCCGCCCCGCGGGTGCGCAGCTTCTCGATCGTCGTCAGCGGCGTGGTGTGGAGCGCGGGCCGCGAGCGCAGGAAGTCCCCGGCGCGGGCGAGGAAGCCGTCGATGTCGTCGGTGAGGTGCCAGTCGTCCGGGCGCATGCCTCATCATCACCGAACCGCGCGACCGGTGGCCGCGGACGGGTGGAGTTCAGCCGTTCCACTCGCGGGCGAGTATCGCGTAGACGTACTCGCTGCCCCAGCGGTCCCCGTCGAGGTCGTTCTCGACCAGGTGGGCCTCGCGGCGCATGCCGATCCGTTCACACACGGCCGCCGACGCGGTGTTGAGGACGTCGAGCCGGGCGTACACCCGGTGGACGCCCAGCCGGCCGAAGGCCAGCGACAGCAGCGCGCCCGCCGCTTCGGTGGCGTAGCCGTGTCCGGCGTGCCGGGGGTGGAGCACCCAGCCGATCTCGGCCTGCCGTGCGCTGGCGCTCGCGAGGGTGAGGGTCACCTCGCCCAGGACACCGGGCCGTTCCGCCCGGCACACGGCCAGCACGAGCTTGTCGCCGTCGGCCGTCCAGCCGGTTCCCCCGGCGAGCGCCGCGAGGGACTCGGCGCACGCCTCGCGGGTGAGCGGCGGGCGGTAGAGGTAGCGCGCGACCTCCGGCAGCGACTGGTACGCGTACCGGTCCTCGACGTCACCGGCCGTGAACGTCCGCAGGACGAGCCGCTCGGTGGTGACGGCCGCCGGAACCTGCCCGGAGACGGTGGTCATCGCGCATCCCCCTGAACTGCTGACTGACTCGCGGGACACACTAGTCGGTCACGTACGCGCTCCGCTCGGGCATTGAAACGGCGTCCGCAGTGCCGGGTCGGCCACGGCCCGGGCCACCGCCCCGGCCACCGCCCCCGACGACCGCGGTCCGAGCGTGCCGTCGCCAAAGCCGTGGCGCCGTCGCGCCGTTCAGCCCACGGGTACGACCACCTCGCCCGTGCCGGTCGCGCTCGCGCCGCCGGGGACGTGGACGGTGAACGGGCGGTCGGTGCCGCGCGCGGTGACGCGCAGCCGCGTGCCGTCGCGGCGGACGGTGAAGGTCGCGGCCGTGGCGCCCGTCAGGTCGGGGACCGTGGCCTCGGCGGTGTAGTCCGGCGCGGCCGTGGGGTGGACCAGCAGGGTCGGGGTGTCCAGCCAGTCGCCGTCCGGGCGGCTGTCGTCGGAGGCGAGCGGCAGGACGGCGCCCTCGCGGACGTACAGCGGCAGGCTGTCGTAGCCGTGCCGCTCGGTGCGCCAGGCCGGGCCGGTGACCCGATCGCCGGTCAGGAGGTGCGTCCAGGTGCCCTCGGGGAGGTAGACCTCGACCTCGCCGTCCTCGGTGAACACCGGGGCGACCAGCAGGTCCGGGCCGAGCAGGTACTGGCGGTCCAGCGGGCGGCACGCCGGGTCGTGCGGGAACTCCAGGAGCATCGGGCGCATCACGGGGACGCCGGAGCGGTGGGCCTCGGTCGCGGCGCCGTAGAGGTAGGGCATGAGACGGTGCTTGAGCAGGGTGAACTGCCGGGCGACCGCCACGGCCTCCTCGCCGAAGTTCCACGGCACGCGGTACGACGTGGAGCCGTGCAGCCGGCTGTGCGAGGAGAGCAGGCCGAAGGCGAGCCAGCGCTTGAACACCGCGGGGTCCGGGATGCCCTCGAAGCCGCCGATGTCATGGCTCCAGAAGCCGAACCCGCTCAGGGACAGGGACAGCCCGCCGCGCAGGGACTCGGCCATGGCCTCGAAGGACGCCCAGCAGTCGCCGCCCCAGTGCACGGGGTACTGCTGGCCGCCCGCGGTCGCGGAGCGGGCGAACAGGACGGCCTCGCCCTGGCCCCGCTCCTTCTCCAGCAGTTCGAAGACGGTCCGGTTGTAGAGGTGGGTGTAGTAGTTGTGCATCCGATCCGGGTCGGAGCCGTCGTGCCACACGACGTCGGTGGGGATGCGCTCGCCGAAGTCGGTCTTGAAGCAGTCCACGCCCTGGTCGAGCAGCGTCTGGAGCTTGGCCCGGAACCAGTCCCGGGCGTCCGGGCTGGTGAAGTCGACCAGGCCCATGCCGGCCTGCCACAGGTCCCACTGCCAGACGTCGCCGTTCGGCCGGCGCACCAGGTGGCCCAGCCGTGCCGCCTCCTCGAACAGCGGTGACTTCTGCGCGATGTAGGGGTTGATCCAGGCGCTGACCTTCAGACCCCTGGCCTTCAGACGGGCGAGCATGCCCTCGGGGTCGGGGAAGACGGCGGGGTCCCACGCGAAGTCGCACCACTGGTACTCGCGCATCCAGAAGCAGTCGAAGTGGAAGACCGTCAGCGGGACACCGCGCTCGGCCATGCCGTCGACGAACGACGTCACCGTCGCCTCGTCGTAGTCGGTGGTGAAGGAGGTGCTCAGCCACAGGCCGAACGACCAGGCGGGCGGCAGGGCCGGGCGGCCGGTGAGGGCGGTGTAGCGGGCGAGGACCTCCTTCGGTGAGGGGCCGGCGATCACGTAGTACTCGAGGGACTGGTCCTCGACGCTGAACTGCACCTGACCGACGGACTCGGAGCCGACCTCGAAGGAGACCCTGCCGGGATGGTTGACGAAGACGCCGTAGCCGCGTGAGGAGAGGTAGAACGGGATGTTCTTGTAGGCCTGTTCGCTGCTCGTGCCGCCGTCGGCCTGCCAGACCTCGACGACCTGGCCGTTCTTCGTGAACGGGGTGAAGCGCTCGCCGAGGCCGTAGACCTGTTCGCCCACACCGAGCGCCAGCTGGGCGAGGACGTGGTGGGCCCCGTCGTCGGTGGTGGCGAAGGCGGTGCCCTTGGCCCCGGCCCGCGTCAGCTCGCGTCCGTCCGCTCCCTCGAACGCCAGCGCCCAGGGGGCCGCCTCGTCCAGGCGGAGGGTCAGCGGGCCGCTGGTCAGCTCGGTGACGGTGCCGTCGCGGCGGGTGCTGCCCGCGCCGTCCGGCGCGCCGGTGAGCGCGAAGTCCGGGCCGGGACGGCGTCTGCCGGCGTGGTGCGTCACCCGGACACCGATCACGCCCTCGGCGGGCGAGAAGCAGTCGACCGTGAGGAGCGGCGCGTTGAGCGTGTCCCCCCTCCGCGCCACCTTCTTCGCGGCCGCATAGGCGGTGAAGCGCTTCGATTCCACGCGGACATCGCGCGTCTCGACGGCGTACGCGATCTGCACGCCGTCGCGGATGCGCCAGAAGCCGTTGGTGAACTTCATGTTCTTCCTCGGGTGAGGTGGAGTGGTTCGAGCGGGGCGCGGAGGCGTCGCCCGGGATGTGGATCGTACACAGACCACCTCGCCGCCGGACAGGGGCAAGTCCCGGTAAAACAACGGTGACCAGCCATGATCATGGGCCCTCCGATCGCCCCCGGGTGTTGGTGCCCCAGGACGGACAGATGCGCGGGTCTTCCGTCCGGGGCCCGCATGGCGTATTAGTCATGCCAGTGAACAAACATGTCCGGCAACGCCGCCGGAGTAGTACGACAGCAAGGGCCGCGCATGTCGAAGCGCTTCAATAGATTCCCTCGAGGTGCCGTCCGACCCTCTCGCCGTGCCGTCATACCCCTCGTGGCCGTCTGCGCCCTGGTCGCCGGGGCGGCGCTGACCGGCTGCGGCCGGCAGCGCGACGGCTCCGTCTACACGGTGCTGAACTCGTCGACCGACGAGACCTACCACCGCTGGGACGCGCAGGCGATGGCCCGCTGCGGCAAACGGCTGGGCGTCACCGTCGAGCAGCAGAGCGTCCCGGCGGCGCAGGTGATGACGAAGGCACTGCGCATGGCGTCCTCCAGGTCGCTGCCCGACATCGTGCAGTTCGACGCCTCGGAGATGCCGACGTTCGCCGAGGCCGGCGGGCTCGTCGACCTCAGGACGCTCGGGCTGGGTACCGAGGACGTCCCGCGGGGCATCGTCGACTTCGGCTCCTACAAAGGGACCTACTACGGAGCCGCCCGGACGGTGAACACACTCGCGCTCTTCTACAACAAGGACATCCTCGACCGCGCGGGCCTGAAGGTGCCCGCCACCTGGGCGGAGCTGCGCGCGACCGCGAAGAGGCTCACCCGGGGCAAGCAGTACGGCCTGGCGCTCAGCGCGGGCGGCGCCGAGGACGGCGTCTTCCAGTTCACGCCGTTCATGTGGTCCAACGGCGGGGACGAGACCCGCCTCGACGGACCGAAGGTCGTCCAGGCGCTGGACTACTGGAAGAGCCTGCTGCAGGACGGCTCGCTGTCGAAGGCGACGGTGGGCTGGACGCAGGCCGACGTCAACGACCAGTTCATGGCGGGCAACGCGGCGATGATGGTCAACGGTCCGTGGCAGGTCGAGACACTCGATTCCGAGAAGTCGCTGCACTGGGGCATCGCGCGGATCCCGGTGCCGAGGGCGGGGGAGAGGTCCGTGGGCCCGCTGGGCGGTGCCGTGCTCACCGTGCCGGACACCGGTGACGGGCGCCGGGAGCGGATGGCCGGGAGGATCGTCGCCTGTCTCGCCGGCGAGAAGGAGCAGCTGGCCTACGCGCTCAACAGCTGGATGGTCCCGGCCAACGAGAAGGCCGCCGCCGTGTGGCGCGAGCGGGTGCCGGAGCTGGACGCGCTGGCCGACCAGGTCGCCACGGCCCGGTCCCGCACGGCCAGGCTCGGCGCCGGCTGGACGGGCGTGTCGCTCGCCCTGCAGAGCGCCTTCCAGTCCGCCCTGACCGGCCAGTCCAGCCGGGCCGCCCTCCAGCGGGCCCAGCAGCGGGCCACGAGCGGGAACCGGGGTACGCGCGGATGACCACCTCCACCGTGACCACGCCCACCGCGGTGCCCCCGGCCGGCGCACCGGTCCCCGCCCGGCCGCGGCGCCGGAACCGGCTCGCCCAGTGGGGGTTCGTCGCCCCCGCGGTCCTCTTCATGCTGCTGTTCTTCGGCTACCCGCTCCTCCGCAACGTCGTGATGAGCTTCCAGCACTACACGCCGAAGACGTTCTTCACCGGCGAGGCGCCCCCCAACGGCTTCGACAACTGGTCGAACGTCCTCCAGGACGCCCTCTTCGGCAAGGCGCTGTGGCACACGCTCGTCTTCACCGCCGGCTCGCTCCTAGGACAGTTCTGCATCGGCCTCGCCCTCGCCGTCTTCTTCACCCGGACGTTTCCGCTGAACGGCGTCCTGCGGTCGCTGATCCTGCTGCCCTGGCTGGTACCCATGGTGGTCTCCGGCATCGTCTGGCGGCGCGTCCTCGACCAGGACACCGGTGTACTGAACGCCTTCCTCGACGCGGTCGGCCTCGGCGGTCACACTCCATGGCTGACCGACCCGCACATGGCCCTGCTGTCCGTCATCCTGGTCAACATCTGGATCGGCATCCCGTTCAACATGGTCATCCTGTACGGCGGGCTGCAGGAGGTCCCCCACGAGCTGTACGAGGCGGCAGCCCTGGACGGCGCCTCCGCCTGGCGGACGTTCCGCTCCGTCACCCTGCCGGTGCTGCGGCCCGTCATCACGGTCGTCCTCGTCCTGGGATTCATGTCGACGGTCAAGATCCTCGACCTGATCCTGGCCCTCACCGACGGCGGCCCCGCCGACGCCACCCAGACCCTGGGCACGCTCACCTACCAGAACTCGTTCGTCCGGCTGGACTTCGGAGCGGGTGCCGTCGTCGGCAACGTACTGATCCTGATCTCCGCGGTGTTCGCGGTGTTCTACCTGCGGGCCAACCGCACCGAGGGGAAGTGACCGGCGATGGCCGCCGAGAACGTGAAGCCGCGTGCGCGCGGACGCCGCCTGGGCTCCACCGTGGCCGGTGTGCTCGTCCTGGCCGTGATGCTGTTCCCGCTGTACTGGATGCTCGACACCGCGCTCCAGCCCGAGGCCGGACTGATCGAGGTCGATCCCGTGCCGCACCGCCTGGACCTCTCCGGCTTCTCCAAGGCGCTCGGCGACCAGGGCGGACACCTGCTGACCTCGCTGGTGGTCTCGCTCGGCGCCGTGGCCGTGTGCCTGGCGATCGCGGCCCCGGCGGCGTACGGGCTGGCTCGGTTCCGGCTGCCCGGGACGCGCACCCTCGTGTTCGGCACCCTGATCACCCAGATGGTGCCGGGGATCGTCATCGCCAACGCGCTCTACACGTCGTACGTCGACCTGGGCCTGGTCAACTCCTACGCCGGGCTGATGCTCGCGGACGCCTCGCTCGGCATCCCCTTCTCCATCGTGCTGATGCGCTCGTTCATGGTGTCCGTCCCCGGCGAGGTGATCGAGGCCGCGCAGCTGGACGGGGCCGGGCGGCTGCGGACCTTCGTGCGGGTGGTGCTGCCGATGAGCCGCAACGCCCTGATCACCTCGGGCCTGTTCGCGTTCCTGTTCGCGTGGAGCGACTTCATGTTCGCGCTCACCCTCAACACCACCGACGACGTCAAGCCGGTCACGCTGGGCATCTACCAGTACATCGGCGCCCACGTGGGCGACTGGGGCTCGGTGATGGCCGCGTCCGTGCTGTCCGCGATCCCCGCCGCGATCCTGCTCGTCCTCGCGCAGAAGTACATCGCCGCCGGTATCACCGGCGGTTCCGTCAAGTGACCCCAGGAGCCCCGCACATGAGCGACACGACCGACTTCCCGCGCTTCCCCCCGGGGTTCGTCTTCGGCGCCGCCACCGCCTCCTACCAGATCGAGGGCGCCGTACGCGAGGACGGCCGCGGCCCGTCGATCTGGGACACCTACAGCCACACCCCCGGACTCGTCGCGAACGGCGACACCGGTGACACGGCCTGCGACCACTACCACCGCTACCCCGAGGACGTGGCGCTGCTGCGGGAACTGGGGGTGGACTCCTACCGGTTCTCGATCGCCTGGCCGCGGATCGTGCCGGCCGGTTCGGGCGCGGTGAACCCCAAGGGCCTGGACTTCTACGCGCGGCTCGTGGACGAGCTGCTCGCGGCGGGCATCGAGCCGGCCGCCACCCTCTACCACTGGGACCTGCCCCAGGCGCTGGAGGACCGAGGCGGCTGGCGGGTCAGGGACACCGCCGAACGGTTCGCCGAGTACACGGCCGTCGTCGCCGAACACCTCGGTGACCGCGTGCCGCGCTGGATCACCCTCAACGAGCCGTGGTGCAGCGCCTTCCTCGGCTACTCCGTCGGCCGCCACGCCCCCGGCGCCCGCGAGGGCCGGGGTGCGCTCGCCGCCGCCCACCACCTGCTGGTCGGGCACGGACTGGCCGTGCAGGCTCTGCGGGCGGCCGGGGTGCGCGAGGCCGGCATCACCCTCAACCTCGACCGCAACCTGCCCGCCACCGGCTCCGCCGCCGACCGCGCGGCCGTCGTCCGCGCGGACACCCAGCACAACCTGGTGTGGACCGAGCCGCTTCTCGCCGGCCGCCACCCGGACACCGAGGAGGAGACCTGGGGCGAGCTGATCAGCGGTCAGGACTTCCGGCGCGACGGCGACCTGGCCCTGATCGGGCAGCCGCTGGACTTCCTCGGCATCAACTACTACCGGCCGATCGTCGTCGCCGACGCCCCGCACCGGGAGGCCGACCCCGCGCGGCGGACGGCGACGGACAACCGGTACGCGGAGGTCCGGCTGGACGGGGCGCGGCACACCGCGATGGAGTGGCCGGTCGTACCGGAGAGCCTCACCGACCTGCTCGTGGCGCTGAAGGAACGGTACGGTGACGCGCTGCCACCGATCCACATCACGGAGAACGGCTCCGCCGAACACGACGAGCCGAGCGCGGACGGGACGGTGCACGACCGTGACCGGGTCGCCTACCTGCGCGACCACCTCACCGCGCTGAAGACCGCGCTGGACGCGGGCGTGGACGTCCGCGGCCACTACGTCTGGTCGCTGCTGGACAACTTCGAGTGGGCCTTCGGCTACGGCAAGCGGTTCGGGATCGTCCGGGTCGACTTCGACACCCTGCGGCGGACGCCGAAGGACAGCTACCACTGGTACCGCGCGCTGATCGCGGCGCAGCGGCGGTGACCGCACGTCGCCGGCCGCGCCCGCTCACCCCGCGGCGTCCGCGCCCCGCCACAGGTTCCGGTAGGCGGTCGGTGTCATCCCGGTCGCCGTACGGAAGGCGCGCGTGAAGTCGGAGGCCCTCGGGTACCCCCAGCGGGCACCGATCGCGCTGACGGGGGTCGCGTGGAGCAGCGGGTCCGCGAGGTCCCGCCGGCACCGCGCGACCCGCTCCTGCCGGACGAGGCTCCTCACGGTCGTCCCGTGCGCCTGGCAGACCCGGTGCAGGTAGCGCGCGGAGATGCTGTGTGCCGCCGCCACCGTGGCCGGACCCAGCCCGGGGTCGTGCAGATGCTCCGTGACGAACGCCCTGACCTGCCGGAACAACGTCGCCGTACGGCTTTCCGGAGGCAGCGCGGACGTACGGTCGACGCACCGCGCGATGACCGCCGCGGCGAGGTCGACGACGGTCGCGCCCAGCCGTTGCCGGTCCAGCGGGGTGAGGTCGGTGTCCGCCCGCGCCAGGCTGACCAGGGTCTCGCGAAGGACGTGCCCCACGCCGTCGGCCGTGCCGAGGGCCGTTCCGCACAGCGGAGCGACCAGATGGTCGGGTAATGGCAGCAGGCTCCGGGGGAACTGCAGGACCAGGGAACCGCAGCAGCCCGGACCGCAGGCCGATGCCTCGAACGGCCGGGAGCTGTCGTACAGGACGATCTCACCGGGCTCCACGACGGTGTCGTGCCGCGCCTGCTCGATGCTCTGCCGGCCGGAGGTGATCACGCCGATCTGGTACAGCTCGGGGTCCGACGCGCGGATCAGCCGCGGAGAGCGGTAGCAGACCAGCCGCGCGTACGAGATCGCCGACAGCTGCACCGGCCCCAGCGCCATGGCACTGATCCGCGCGCCGAAGTTCGCGGGGTCGGGAAACCTCATACGGGTGGTCACCAGGGCTTCGGCGGTGACTTCCGCCCAGGCGGCCGTCCTCTCGGCGGGCGGCAGGCAGGAGGTGTCCAGGACGGTCATCATGACGTTTCCCCGTGGTGTCGCATGGCCGGTGGTCTTCCAGCACTCTCGGCCGCTCGCTGCGCCCACCGGAAGACGGTTCCGCGTCAATCGCCGTGTGCGCTCCGTGCCAAGCACTGTGCGCCGTGTGCTCACGACACCGGGGGCGGCGAGCGGGCAGGCTCGGATCGCACCGCCGGTCTGCGGGCGGTGCTTCCCCGAGACAGGAGGATCTTTCGTGCGGACGTCACAGAAGGTCGGTCTGGCCGCGGCCGCCGCGGCGCTCGGCCTGGCCGGCATGCTCGCCCCCACCGCCTCCGCGCAGCCGCGGGTGACGGCGGCCCCGTCCGACTGCCCGAAGTACTACTTCTGCGGCTACAAGCAGGCGAACTTCAAGGACCTGGCCTTCCGGTTCAAGGACTGCTACCTCCAGGAGATCCCCGACGGCCTGAACAGCGGCGGTTCCTGGTACAACAACCAGTCGGCCGGCACGAGGGCCCGGATGTACGACAAGAACAAGAGGCTCATCTACACCACTCCGGGCGCACCCTCGTCGGACGCGAGCGGCGACTGGGGACCGGTCTGGTACGTGGACGCCTGCTGACCCCCTGGCCGGGGCCCTAGGCGGGCCCCGGCCGCGTGGACGGGTGAGAAGGACTGCGGCTCCCGGCAAACTGGGAACATCACCCTTGGAAACCAGCAAAAGGGGCATGCGAGACACCAGCCGACGGGGCACGTGCGCTCGGTGCCCGCACGGGAGGCATGATGAGCCGGCCGCCAGTCCTTCTCCCCTACGCCGACCCGGCCTTCGTGGCCGATCCCTTCCCGCTCTACCGGCGGCTGCGGGAGGACGGCCCGGTGCGGCGCGCGGTGCTCGCCGGAGGCCTGGACGCGTGGCTGGTCACCCGCTACGAGGACGGCCTCGCCGCCCTGTCCGACCCGCGGCTGAGCAGCGATGTCCGCGACGCCTCGGACCCACGGCTCGTCCAGCAGCTGCCCCGGTTCGAGCGCGAGTCGATGATGAGCAACATGCTCCGCTCCGACCCGCCCGACCACACCCGGCTGCGCCGCCTGGTCTCCAAGGCGTTCACCGCACGCCGGGTCGCCGAGCTGGAGCCCCGCGTCCGGGAGATCACCGACCGGCTCCTCGACGCGGTGGTCCCGGCCGGCCGGGCCGACCTGGTGGCGGACTTCGCGCTGCCGCTGCCGGTCACCGTGATCTGCGAGCTGCTCGGCGTGCCCGTGGACGACCGGCACGACTTCCAGCGATGGACCGACGCCATGCTCGTACGCGGGGAGGAACTGCCCGACCCGGCCGCCGTCGACGAGGCCTGGCAGCGGATGCACGCCTATGTGACCGCGCACCTCGACGCCAAGCGCGCCCACCCCGGAGGCGATCTCCTCAGCGCGCTGATCACCGCCCACGACGAGGAGCAGCGACTGAACCACGACGAGCTGATCGCGATGACCTTCCTGCTGCTGGTGGCCGGATACGTCACGACGGTCAACCTGATCGGCGGCGGCATCGCCGCGCTGCTCGCCCACCCCGACCAGCTGACCCTCCTGCGCGAGCACCCGGACCTGCTGCCCGACGCGATCGAGGAGTTCCTCCGCTACGACGGCCCGGTCAGCCCGGGCATCGCCCGGTTCGCCCGAGAGGACGTCGACATCGCGGGCGTGACCGTCCCGCGCGGCGCGACCGTGCTCATCGCGTCCGCCATCGCCGACCGCGACCCGGCCCGGTTCCCCGACCCCGACCGGCTGGACATCACCCGGCGGGACAACGCCCACCTGGCCTTCGGACACGGCATCCACTACTGCCTGGGCGCGCCGCTCGCCCGGCTCGAAGGCCGGATCGCCATCGGAACGGTGCTGCGTCGCCTCCCGGACCTCGCGCTGTCCGTGCCCCCGGCGGAACTGGACTGGCGGCCCGGCGGCCTCCGCGGCCCGGCCCGGCTACCCGTCACGTTCACCCCCGGCGGCCGGGCGGACTGAACCGGGGAGGACCCGCAGTCGCGGTGCCGGTCCGCGCGGTCCGCCGCCTCCACGGTGACGTCCTCGGGAACACGGCGGCCCGCCGCGTGCGGGCCCGGACGCAGGACGCCGAGAGTCGTCCGGCCGGCGGAGGCGAACCCGGCGGCGAGCTCCGGGCGTCCGTCCGGGCGTCGACGTGGGCCGGGCCGGAGTGCCGCCGACCGTGCTACCGGAACGGGCGCGACGCGGCTCCGCGCCGCCTGCGCCCTTGTCCGTTCCGGTAGTGGGGGCTGGTGAGTGGCCTGCCTCTTACCCGTTCCGGTCGTGGGTGTTGGTGAGTGGCCCGCCTCTTGTCCGTTCCGGTCGTGGGTGTTGGTGAGTGGCCCGCGCCTCACCCGTCCCGGTCGCCGATGCCGGTGGTCAGGCCTCCGGCAGCACGAGCCAGATCTCGGAGAGGGCGAGGCCGTGTTCGCGGTTCACCGCTCCGCAGGGACACCCCAGCGCGGCCCGACGCCAGTCGCAGGTCACCGTCCACGGCCCGTCCTCGCCTCCACATCCGGGACAGGCGACGGTTTTCGCCGCCCACACCCCCGGCCCGGGCCTGCTGTAGTGGCGGAACCTCCCCGTGTGCCGGACCTGCCAGGGCTCGACCGGCGGTGTGAGCGGGACGGTGCCGGGCGCGCTCGTCGCGGCTAGCGCGGTGAACAGCGCGGTCAGCTCGGGGAGCAGTGCTTCGCCCGCCGCCGTCGGTGGCGCCGCGCCGTTCGCCGTACCCGGCACGGCTGCGTACCTCGGGGCCGCGGCCGCCTTCGGTGGATCGGGGGCGGCGTGCCAGGGCAGCAGGGCGCGGGCGACGGCGGCCAGAAGGGCGGCGGCGGACGGGCTGACGGCACCGGCGTCGAGGTGGTGGACGGTGGTCCGCAGAACGCGTT
This sequence comes from Streptomyces sp. NPDC107654, assembly GCF_055639035.1. NCBI lineage: Bacteria > Bacillati > Actinomycetota > Actinomycetes > Kitasatosporales > Streptomycetaceae > Streptomyces > Streptomyces sp. NPDC107654. The sequence continues at coordinate 78,166 of NZ_JBVKBI010000019.1, read as the reverse complement.
GCAGCCGCCTGTCCCGGTCCGTCGCCCGGATCTTCTCCGCCGGGCCCCGCCGGGTGGGGAGGGGAGCGTCCAGTCGAGCCAGGGCGGCCCCCATGGCGTGGGTGTCCGCCGGGGAAAGGCGCCACGCCCCTGCGTCGAGGAACTCCCGGACGCGGCCGGACTCCCTCGCGAGAGCGCGCGTCCGCAGGGGGTGGGGGAGGGGGCCTGATGCGGCCACCGGCTCTCCGTGGACGTCTGCCATCGATCCCCTCCTCGCCCGTGTCCAGGGCACGGCCATCCTCCCAGGCGTACTTCGCTCGCCCCTCGCCGGGTGGCTGGGCGAGGTCGAGGGGCTCCGGCTCGCCCCTCGCCGGTCACGGATGTGAGTCGGCCGTGACCGTTGGGCTGGAGCAGGCGGGAGGGCCTCAGCGAAGAGTCGGCTGGACCTCCGTCAGTCGAGGCCTTCGACGATGCGGAAGTCGCGCTCGACGCCGTCGGAGAGGGCGGCCAGGGCCTCCTGGCAGGCCGCACTCTCGCGCGCCGCGACGGCCTGCTCGAAGCCGTCGAACTCGACCAGGACGGTGCGCTCGGCGATTCCGGCGTCATGCGCCACGACCCGACCGACACGGACGAGGGTCCGACCGCCGGTGCGGCGAATCGCCGACGGCGTGGTGAACGACGGGGACGGTCTTCCGGTGAGGTGCCGTGGTCGTGCGCCCCGTACCGCGTACCGGCGCGCCTGATCTCCCGTGGTCCGACCGGCAGGAGCACCGGACGGCCGGTGCCGAGGCCCCTGGGGTAGGGCGAGGGGGCACCGGCCGTGGCCTGGCCGCCGGGACGCGAGATCTGGAGTGCTGACGGATTCCCAGGCGCCGTACCCGCGATTCCCGCTCACGGGAAACGGCCCCGGAAACCGACGGCAAACCCGGCTCGCCCCCGGTCTCCCGCTCGCGGACAGCAGTCGGCGCGTTCCGCATTGCCGATGCGCGCCCGCGAGGGGTGCGCGAGGTCACTGATGACCGCACAAGGCGACCGGGCGACCCCGCGTCACCGAGCATGCAGCACGCAATCACCGGATATCTAGGGCCAATCTTTTACAGCAAAACCGCATGACACTAATTACACTGACCGGCAGTCAACACAAGCCCCCGGGGGACTACGCGCCAGTGAACCGCCACGCACTGAAAAAACTTCTCAAAGACCGCCGTGCCCTCATATCCCCCGAATCCCACGGACTCTCCCGCCCCACCGGCCGGGGGCGCCGCGCCCCGGGCCTGTCCCAGGGACAGGTGGACGGACTCCTCGGCTACGCCGACCGCACGTACCAGCGCCTGGAGTCCGGCAACTACCCCCATCCCCCGGTCGACCTCCTCCGGGACGTAGCGCGCCTCTACGACATGAACGAGCAGGAGTGGATCAGCCTCTGCCGGTACGCCCGGGGCGAGGATCCGCCCGGCCCCCTCTACGACACCTCCGGCCACGCCCTCCCGGCCGCCTGGGCCGACGCCGTCGCCGGCATCACGCACGCCGCGTACGTCACCGACGCCTCCTGGAACCTCGTCACCTGCAACGACCGCTTCCACGCCCTGTTCGAAAGCGGCCAGGCCCCCGCCAACACCATGCGGTGGATGCTCCTGGACGGACGCGACCAGCTCATCGAGTGGGACACGGCGTGGGCGCCGCTGGTGATGCCGCAGTTGCAGGCCGCGCTCGCCCAGCGCCCCGAGGACAAGGTGCTCCGGCAGATCGAGGCGGAGGTCCTCGCCGACCCCGCCGCCCGGCTCCTGTACGAGAAGGGCGGCGCCTCCATCCACCCCGACGGTGACGAGCGTCCGATCCGCCACGCGGTCGAGGGGCCGGGCTGGGTGACGATGTGTGTGGCGCAGCCGCTCGCGGCGCCCGGATCCCGGTGCATGATCCTCGTTTTTCGGTCGGGTCCGCGGCGGGCCGGGAACCGACCGCGCATGTTGCAGGCACCGGGAACCCGCCTGGACGCCTGAATTTGCCCCTCTTTGGTGCACGGCCAGCACTATTTCGGGGACGGTGAAGGAAACGAACCAGCCAACTTTGCCGTACCTTGACCCAAACAGGTCGCAGCGCCTTCAGGGGGGAACTCATGCCCGCTCATATCGCCCGCCCCAGTACCGTCCTCGCCCCGCACAAAATCACCACGGACGAGATAGCAGAGGACATTCGGACCCATCACCCCGACCATCCACGCCTCGGTGCGATACTCCGCGTCATTCGCAACTGCGGCGTGGACACCCGCTACTTCACGCAGCCACTGGACACGCCCACCGTCAACGGCACGGCGGGCATCGGCGAACGCGCCACCCGCGCCTTCACGGACGGCCTCGCCATGGCCGAACAAGCCGCCCGCGCCGCCCTCCACCAACACGGGCTCCAGCCCGGCGACATCACCGGCCTCATCACCACCCACGCCACCGGCTGGGCCGTCCCCAACCTCGACATCCACCTGATCGCCCGGCTCGGCCTACGGCCCACCGTCCGCCGTACGGCCCTGACGACCGTCGCCTGCGCCGGCGGTGCCCACGCCCTCGTCCGGGCCGTGGAGCAGGCCCTCCTCCGCCCCGGCTCCCGGGTCCTCGTCGTCGCCGCGGAAGTGCTGTCCACCGCCTACAACCACGTCGACACCGAGATCGAGCACATGATCTACAAGGCGTTGTTCGGTGACAGCGGAGCCGCCACCCTCGTCTCCAGCGAGCCTCTCGGTCCCGGCCTCACCGTCGACGCCGACGGGGTCTTCGAGTACGCCCTCCCCGACAGCCTCACCATGTACGCCGGCCGCATCGACGGCACGGGCCTGCACTTCGACAGTACGAAGCAGGCCACCGGCGGAGCCAGACACGTCATGCCCGCCGTCCTCGACTGGCTCGCCGGCCGCCCCGTCGACGTGCCGGTCATCCACCCCGGGTCGAAGCCCATCATCCTCGACACCGCCACCGCCCTCGGCCTCACCGAAACCGACGTCCGCCACTCCCTCGACACCCTCGTCGAGGAGGGCAACCTCGGCGGCGTTTCGGTTCTCCGCGTCCTCGAACGCACCCACGGCCGGCCCCCGGCCGACGACCAGAGCGCGCTGATGGTCGCCTACGGGCCGGGGTTCTCCGTCTCCGCCCTCCACGGAACCTGGCGGAACTAGCCGGCCGGCCGGGCCGCGCAGGGCCTCCCCCTCGTCCTGGGGAAGCTCCGCGCCGACCCGGCGCGGCGGACACGGGCCGGTCTCGGAGCGGCGATCCAGGCAGGGCGAGCCGCCTCTCACCCGCTCCGCCTGGAACGGCCACGGCCTTGGTCGATGCGTGCCGTGAGGCTGGCGGAAGCGGGGGACCGACCCGGTGCTCAGTGACCGGCCGGTGGTTCGAAGCAACCCGTCTCCGGGTAGGGGCCGTTGGTCGACACCTGGTAGTTGGTCTTCTGCACGAACGCGGTGACGCAGGCGTCGTCATGGACGCGCAGACCCACCAGCGCACCCTCGGGCCGGACCTCCCGGCCGTCCACGTAACGGGAGTCCATCGGTTCCACCCGCAGTGTTCCGCCGTAGCCGAGCCTCAGCAGCGCGGCACGTACCGTCTGCGGGTCCCATTCTCCCTGCTGCCACAGCCGCTTGAGCACCGGTTCGATGCGCCCGGCCTCCCGCTGGGCGTCCTCGGCGCTCGCGGCGGACATGTCGCCCGAGATCCGGAAGCCGTTGTTCTCGCGGTAGTGAGGGGCGCCTTCACCGGCCCCCGGTTCCACATGGGGAGAGCTGGGGAAAGGGCGCGCCGGGGCGGCCCGCCGGACCCGCGACTGCCGCCGCTCAGCGCGTCGTGTAGCCGCCGTTCAGGAAGAGCGTCTGGCCGTTGGCCCACCAGCCGTCGGTCAGCAGGTGCCTCACCCACGGCACGATGTCCTCGATCTTGGTGAGGTCGCCGTTCATGGCGGAGGACTTGTGGTAGGCGACGGACTCGTCGTCTTCGGCGGGGTAGAAGAACGAGGTGTCCATCGGCCCCGGAGCGATGTTGTTCACCGAGATGTTCCGGCCGAACAGCTCCTTCGACAGAGCCCGGGTGAAGTGCTCGACCGGTGCCTTGCTGCCCGCGTACGCCGAGTACAGGCCCGTGTACGCGGCGAGCAGCGAGGTGACGATCGTGATGATCTTCCCGCCGTCCTCGATCCGGCGCGCGGCCTCGCGCATCACGAAGAACGCGGCCTTGGAATTGACCGCGAACATCCGGTCGTACTCCTCCTCCGTGATCTCCGTGAGCGGCTTCTTCAGCACCATGCCGGCGGTGTTGATGCTGTAGTCGAGCCTGCCGAACCGGTTCACGACCTCGTCGAAGACCCGCTCCACCTCTGCCACCCGGGTCAGGTCGCCCTGGACCGCGAACGCCTCGCCCGCCCCCGCGTTGATCTGGGCGACCACGTCCTCGGCCTTGGCCCGGGAGGAGTCGCTGTTGTAATGCACCGCGACCCGCGCGCCTTCCGCACCGAGGGTGGTGCTGATCAGCCCGCCGAGGTTGCGGGACGCGCCGCCCACGAAGGCGACCTTGCCTGCGAGAGTCTTGTCCGGGGTGTTGACCATGACAGCCTCCTACGGTGTGCCGAACGGGGAGGACACGGCCTGGGCGGACACCCGGGCCGTGACACGTCCAGCAGCTTCGCCGCGGCAGGGGCCGTAGATCTTGAACGATCCGATCGCCGCTGGAACGAACCGCTCACGACGTCGAACACGGCCACCCGCCCCCCGCTGTCGACTCGGGCGTTGCCCGCGGGGTCTGCCGCGGTCGCGGGCCGGCCGTCTGCCCCGGCAGCGGTCCGGCGATCAGCCACGGTTACGCTCGGCCGCTGCCCTCAGCGTCGGCCGCCGCCGTCGGCGTCCCGCAGCATCCGGGGGGTGGCCCCCTCGTAGCGCCGCATCATCCGGGTCAGATGGCTCTGGTCGGCGAAACCCGCCTCCGTCGCGATCTCCGCGATGGGCCTGTCGGTCCGCACCAGCTCGCGCCGTGCGTGGTCGAGGCGCCGCTGTGTCAGGTATCGGTGCGGTGACTGGCCGGTCGACGTCCTGAAGGCTCGGGTGAAGTGGGACTCGCTGACCCCCGCCACCGCCGCCAGGTCCGCCAGCGTGACCCGCCGGGACAGGTTCGCGTGCATGAAGTCCACAACCTCGGTCAGCCGACGCGGTGACAGCCCGCCCTCGCGGACCGGCACGGCGCCGCCCTCGCCCGCGACGCGCAGCATCATCGCGGCGGCGGCCTGCGCCAGCGACTGCGCGTACAGCGTGTCCGCCGGGCCGGGGCCGGCGTACTCGGCCACCAGCCGCTCCAGCAGCATCTTCAGCAGCGGATCGGTGAAGTGGAACCGAGGCACCAGCTCGACCCTGCCCCTGGCCCCGCTCTCGGCCGCCAGCTTCTCCAGCCACGCCGGATCGATGCCGAGCAGCAGCAGTTCCACGTCCTCCTGCCACCGGGGCCGGGACGCCCATCCCGCCGGATTGACCAAGGCCTCCCCGGCGTGGAACCGCTCGCGTCGCGCGGTCCCGTCCGCCGACCAGAGCAGGTTGGCCGACCTCCCGGTGTGCACGACGAGGACGTGCACCGGTGGGCCGGCCGGTGTCGGCGCCACGTCGGACACACCCGCCGCCCGCTCCAGCGCCCGCTCCGCGACCGCGTGGCCGAGGTCGGTCCCGCTGCCGTGCAGACACCGCAGGTGAGGCTTGATGCGCGACACACTCATCCCACCAGTATCCGGCCCCGGGGCACCGGCGGCTCGCGTGAGCGCGACGCTCCCGGCCGGTGGGTCCGTGCCAGTGCCAGCGCCAGTGCCAGTTCCAGTGGCGGTGCCGGCTCCGGTGGCGGTGCCGGCTCCGGTGGCGGTGCCGGCTCCGGTGCGAGGGCTCGGGCGCCGGGGCCGGCGCAATGGCGGGTGCCGGAGCCGGCGCAAGTGGCGGGTGCCGGGGGCCGGCGACCGCACGCTGCTCAGCGTCTCAGCGTCTCAGCCCGTGCCCGCCGGCAGGCGGAGTCGTCCGTCGTGGACCTCGGCGATCCTGTCAGCGGCGCCGAGGTGGGCGCGGTCGTGGGTGACCAGCACGGTGGCGGTGGCCCGTCGTCGGGTGAGGCGGGCGATGAGGTCGATGACGGCGGCGCCGCGTTCGTGGTCGAGGGCGCTGGTCGGTTCGTCGACCAGGAGCACCATGGGGTCGTTCATCAGGGCGCGGGCGATGTTGACGCGCTGGCGCTGCCCGCCGGAGAGCTGGTGAGGGCGACGGTGCGCCAGGTCGGCGAGGCCGACCGCGTCGAGCAGGTCCATGGCCCGGCCGCGGGCCCTGGCGGGGGACCGGCCGTCGATGTGGGCCATGACCTGGAGCTGTTCGGCGGCGGTGAGGGAGGGGAGCAGGTGGGGCTGCTGGAAGACGATGCCGATCTTGTGGCGGCGCAGGTCGGTGAGGTCGCCGCGGGTCATGCCGGTGGTGGTGGTCCCGTCGACGGTGACGGTGCCCGTGTCCGGGGCGACGAGGGTCGCGGCGACGGCCAGCAGGCTGGACTTGCCGGAGCCGGACGGCCCGACGACGGCGGTCAGACTGCCCCGGGGCACGTCCAGGGTGACGTGGTCGAGCGCGGTCAGGCGGTCCTCGCCGTCGGGGTAGGTGAGGGTGATGCCGGTCAGCTGCAGGCTCATCGGGTGCTCCCCAGTGCGGTCAGCGGGTCGACGGAGGTGATGCGGCGCACGGCCAGGGCGGCCCCGACCGCGCCGAGCACGATCGTCACCGCGGCCGGTACGAGGACGGTCGCGGGCGTCAGCGCGAAGGGCACCGCAGAGCCGGCGACGACGGCGCCGAGGGCGGCGGCGACGGCGGTGCCGAGCAGGGTGCCGCCGGTGAGCAGGACGACCGCCTGCCCGAGGGCGTCCCTCAGCAGGTGCGCGGTGGAGGCGCCGAGGGCCTTCAGGACGGCGATGTCGCTGCCGCGCTGGACGGTCCAGACGGTGAAGAAGGCGCCGATGACCAGGGCGGAGATGACGAACAGCAGACCGCGCATGAGCTGCAGGGACCCGTTCTCGGAGGCGTAGGAGCCGATGGCGGACAGCGAGTCCTCCCTGGAGACCGTCTCGGTGCCCGCGGCCCGGTCGGCGGCCGGCACGTCGGCGGCGGAGGTGGTGTTCAGAGCGATCACGGTCGCGGTCGTCGCGGTCGGCCCCCCGCTGTCGCCGCTGGGGGGCGCCGTCCTCCGCCAGACCTCCAGGCTGGTCCAGACGACCGGGGTGTGGCTGAAGGAGGCGTCGCCCTGGACGGCGGCCACCCTCAGCCGCCGCCCGGCCAGGGTGAAGACGTCACCCGGCCTGAGACCGAGGGCGTCGGCGGCGGGGACGGACAGCACCGCCGCGCGCTCCGTGATCCGGCCGCTGTCCGGGGCGAGCCGGGAGCCGGGTTCGACCCCGAAGGCGGAGACCCCGGCGCTGCGGGCCCCCGCGGTGGCCCGGGTCGTCGTGATGCCCAGCGGCTCGGCAGCGGTGACACCGGGGGTACGGGCCCACCGCTGCCACTGCTCCTCGGTGACGGTGGAGTCGCCGTACGACAACTCCTGCCCCTCACCGGGCGCGTCGAAGGCGATCCGGTCGGCGGGCAGGCCGGTGATCGCGGAGATGTTCTGCCGGCCCAGCCCGGCGGTCAGCCCGGACAGCAGCCCGACCAGCAGGGTGATCAGCACGATGACGGTTCCCATCAGGGCGAACCGCCCCTTGGCGAACTTCAGGTCTCTCCAGGCGACGAACACGGCCTCGGCCAGTCCTTTCCGGCGGTGGGGCGGAACGCTGTCCAGCGGTCCGGCGGAACGCGCTCCCCAGCGGTGCCGCGGGATGCGCCGCCCTGCGTCCAGCGGAATGAGGCCGCTGTGGACGCGGAGCGCATCCACTCTCGCCGTCCACCCCCTGCGCCGGCATCCGGCGACGGACGGCAGTTCTCACGTCGGAAGGTGATCCGCGGGCTCCATCTTTCGATAGAGGCACCACCGGGTCCGCTTCCTTAGGCTGGAGGGACTGTGAACACCACCACCGCTCCCGCCCCGACCCCCACCACCCGTGCCCTGGCCTGGTGCCTGCATCTGCTGACCGTCGGTCTGCTCGTCCTGGCCGGTGTCCGGGCCGTGGCGGACGGGCGGTCGTACGCGGCACTGATCGTCGCCGTCGCGGCGGTGTGCGGGCTGGTGTACGCGGCCGGGCCGCTGCTGCCCCGGATCCGCGGCTCCCGGCGGGCCGCCGCCTGGTGGCTGGCCGCCGTGGGCGCCGTGTGGCTCGTGCTGCTGGCGCTGACCGCCGACGGGGTCTGGGCCGCCTTCCCGCTGTACTTCCTCCAGCTCCACCTGCTGTCCCGCCGCGCCGCCCTGCCCGCCGTCGCCGTGACCGCGCTGGCCGCGATCGTCGCCTTCGCCGCCCACCAGGGCTCCTTCAGCCCGGCCATGGCCATCGGCCCGGCGCTGGGGGCCGCCGTCGCCGTCGCGGTGGTGCGGGGGTACGACGCCCTGTACCGGGAGAGCGAGCAGCGCAGGCGCCTGATCCAGGAGCTGACCGCCACGCGCGCCGACCTGGCGGAGGCCCAGCACACGGCCGGCGTCCTGGCCGAACGCGAACGTCTGGCCCGGGAGATCCACGACACCCTCGCCCAGGGCCTGTCCAGCATCCAGCTGCTGCTGCGCGCCGCCGAACGCGCCCTTCCCGACCGGACCGACGCCGCCGCCCGCCATGTGGAGGCGGCTCGTCAGGCCGCCGTGGACAATCTCGCCGAGGCCCGCCGCTTCGTCGCCGCCCTCACCCCGCCCGCCCTGGACGGCACCACCCTGGCCGGCGCCCTGGAACGCCTCTGCGCCACCACCGGCACCCGCCACCGGCTCACCGCACGCTTCCACCTCACCGGCGCCCCGGTCCCGCTCCCGACCGAGCACGAGGTCGCCCTGCTGCGCGTCGCCCAGTCCGCCGTCGCGAACACCGTCCGCCACGCCGACGCCACCACCACCGAGATCACCCTCGGCTACCTCGGCGACCAGGTCGCCCTCGACATCGTCGACGACGGCACCGGCTTCGACCCCGGCGGACTGCCCGCTCCCGGCCCCGAGAGCGGAGGCTTCGGCCTCGCCGCCATGCGCACCCGTGTGCACGCGCTCGGCGGAACCCTGACCCTCGCGTCCGCCCCCGGCCACGGCACCGCCCTGTTCGCCCGGCTGCCCCTGACCCCGCCCGGCGCGACCGGAACCGGGACCGGACCGGAGACCAGACCCGTGAGCGCATCCGAGGCCCGTCCCCGACCGAATCCGAGACCGCGTCCGGCGTCCGCTCGTGAACGCGGCCGCCGACGATCCGGCGCCTCGCCCGTGAGGGAAGCCGCCGACGATCCGGCGCCTCGCCCGTGACGCAAGCCGCCGACGATCCGGCGCCTCGCCCGTGACGCAAGCCGCCCTCCGACCCCATGTCCCACCCGCGACCGAGGCCGCCCCCCGACCCCGCGTCCCAAGCCCCACCGACCCCAAGGGCCTCCCGTGACCGACATTCCCATCCGTCTCCTCCTGGCCGACGACCACCCCGTGGTCCGTGCCGGGCTCCGCGCCGTGCTGGAGACGGAACCCGGCCTGGAGGTGGTCGCCGAGGCCGCCACCGCCGAGCAGGCCGTCGACCGCGCCGCCGGGGGCGACATCGACGTCGTACTCATGGACCTGCAGTTCGGCAAGGGCATGAACGGCGCCGAGGCCACCGCCAGGATCACCGCCCGTCCGGGCGCCCCGCGCGTGCTGATCGTCACGACGTACGACTCCGATGCCGACACCCTGCCCGCCATCGAGGCCGGCGCCACCGGCTACCTCCTCAAGGACGCCCCTCCCGAGGACCTGGCCGCCGCCGTGCGCACCGCCGCCGTCGGACGCACCACCCTGGCCCCGGCCGTCGCCGAGCGCCTCCTGAACCGGTTGCGCACACCGGGCACCGCCCTCACCCGGCGTGAGACCGAAGTCCTCACCCTGGTCGCCGAGGGCCTGTCCAACCAGGCCATCGGCCGCCGCCTCCACCTCACCGAGGGAACGGTCAAGTCCCACCTGGCCCGGATCTACACCAAGCTCGCCGTCGACTCCCGCACCGCCGCCGTCGCCACCGCCGCCCAGCTCGGCCTCATCCGCCGCTGACCGGGAACCTCGGCAGGCGGGGACTCGGGGGGCGCCGGTCCGGAGAGCGCCGCGAACGGCAATGGAAGCCGGCCGGGGAAGTCCAGCGCGCGGTGCGCCGGTTCCACCGGGCGGACGGCGCGCGCGTGCGCGAATCCGAAGAGTGCCGCGGGGCGAACGCCGGACCCGACCGGCGTGGACCGGGCCAGGCCTCCGAGGTGGGCGCGGAACGCGGCACCGAATCGCGCCCCACGTCCGCCGGACGACTTCCGCACCGTCCGGCGGACGTCTGCCGACACCGGGTCGGGAAATTGACCACGGTTTGGGTTTCCGTTCCCTGAGCGTTCAACTGCCCCCTCCTGTCGGTGTCGTGTGTGCTTCCTAGGGTCCATGAGGCGTTCCGAAAGAAGGGGCTCATGGACTCACAGCTCGCGATCCGGGCTCGCGGGATCACCAAGTGCTTCGGTGATGTCGTCGCCCTCGACGGCGTGGACCTGGAGGTGGCGCGGGGACGGGTCCACGGCCTGGTCGGGCCGAACGGCGCCGGCAAGACGACGTTGCTCGGCCTGCTGCTCGGCCTGGCCGCGGCCGACAGCGGCCGGTTGGAGATTCTCGGCACTCCGGTGGGCCGGGCGTTCGAGGCCCCGGATGGTGTCTCCGGGTTCGTGGACGGGCCGGGGCTGTACCCCTCGCTCACCGCCCGCCAGAACCTCGCCGCGCTCGCCGCTCTGCGCGGTGACCACACGCGGTCGGCGCGGATCGACGACGCACTGGACCAGGTCGGGCTCACGGACGTCGCCGACGACCGCACCCGCGGCTTCTCGCTGGGCATGCGCCAACGCCTCGGTCTCGCCGCGGCCCTCCTCACCCGGCCACGGCTGCTCGTCCTCGACGAGCCCTCCAACGGCCTGGATCCCGCCGGCAAGAAGCACGTCCACGGCGTTCTCACCCGGCTCGCGCACGAGGGGACGGGCGTCGTGTTGTCGAGTCACCGCATGGACGACCTGGAGGCCCTGTGCTCCGAGGTCACCCTCCTCGCCACCGGGCGGGTCGTCTTCTCCGGGCCGCTGGACACACTGGCCGCCGAGAGCCGTGAACTCGACTACCGGCTGGTCACGTCCGACCCGGAGCGCGTCCGCCGGCTCGCCCTCGACGCCCCGGGGATCCGCCTGACCGACGACACCGCCGGACGTCGGGGCCGCGAGGTGCTCGTGGTGCGCGCGCTGGTGCCCGCTCTGGACGACCTGGTGGTGCGGCTCGTCCACGCGGGTATCGCGCTGCGCGAACTCGCCCCGGTCGTCTCCCCGCTGGAGGCGGCGTTCCTCGCCCTGACCTCGCAGCCGGCGGCCGACGGGCAGAAGGGCGGACAGGAGGGCGGACAGGAGGGCGACCAGGAGACCGGTCGTCGAGCCGGGCACGAGGACGGGCAGACGACCGGGCACCAAGGCGGGCACGAGACCGGGCAGGCGGCCGGGCACGAGGGCGGGCAGACGGTCGGACAGCACGGCACCGCCGGTCCGCGGCAGGGGGCAGGGCGATGACCGCGACCTCTACGACCCCCGCGCTCACCGCCGTACCAGGCCGTACCTCGGTTGCCCGGGGCTATCGCTTCGAAGTCGTCAAACTCGTCTCGCAATGGCGGATCCGCCTGCTGGTCCTCGCCTGCTGGATCGCGCCGGCGCTCTTCGTGGCCGGTGTGAGCGAGCAGAGCACCCTGCCCACGGACACCCTGTTCGGCCGCTGGATGCACGCCACCGGGTGGGCGGGTCCACTGGTGACGCTCGGTTTCGCCGGCACCTGGGCGCTCCCGCTGCTCACCTCCGTCGTCGCCGGCGACGTGTTCGCCGCCGAGGACCGGCTCGGCACCTGGCGCCACCTGCTCGTCGCCGTCCGCTCGCCCCGGCGTGTCTTCGCGGCGAAGGCTCTGGCCAGCTTCACCGTCATCCTGCTGCTCGTGGCCGGGCTGGCCGTCTCCAGCACGGTCGGCGGACTGGTGGCCGTCGGCGACCAGCCGCTGGTCGGCCTCGACGGCCGTCTCCTCGCGCCGGGGGACGCCGCCGGCAGGGTCCTCCTCGCCTGGCTCTGCGTACTCGCCCCGACCGTGGCCCTCGCCGGCATCGGGCTCCTGGGATCGGTCGCGTTCGGGCGGTCACCGATGGGTCTGCTGCTGCCCGCGTTCGTCGCGCTGGCGATGCAGCTCGCCCAGATGCTGCCGCTCCCCGTCGCCGTACGCCTCGCCCTGCCCGGTGACGCCTTCGTAGTCTGGAACGGGCTGTTCACCAGCCCGGCGCAGCGCACCCCGCTCCTCATCGGCATCGCCGTCAGCCTCGTGTGGGCGGTGACCGCGACAGCGCTGGCCCACTTCCTCTTCCTACGGCGCGACTTCACCAACCCCACCGACGACGGATCAGTGCGCCGCGCGCTCACCACGGGCGCCCTGCCCCTCGCGGGAGTCCTCGGGATGACCGTCGCGGTCCTGGCGGCGACGACCACGGCCACCGGCTCCGGGATCGAACAGACCGATGTCGAGCGCTCGCTCGCCACGGGGTTCGCCCACCTGTACCGCATGCAGACCGCGCAGCTCCACCGGCCCGCCGTCACGGAGGCGCAGTTGCGGACCACGGCGGCCTGCGCCAAGGCCGGCGTCCAGGACGGCGCCCGGGGCCCGGGCAACGACTGGCGGTGCGTCGTCTCCTGGCACCTGCCCGGCGTCACCGCCACCGGCTCGGCCGTCTACCAGCTCGACATCACGGCCGACGGCCGGTTCGTCGCCGACGGCGACGGGCCGAAGGAAGTGAACGGCTACTTCCTGGTGCGGACTCCGACAGGAGACGCACCCAACCCGCTGTGGCAGTTCGACGGCAACGTCGAACTGCTCGCCACCTCGCCGAAGACCCCCAGAACCCAGAAGACCCCCAGAACAAAGTAGACCCAAACGACCCCGAAGACTCAGCTCCAATCCCCGCAGCCCCGCAGCCCCGCAGTTCCCGAAGTTCCCGAAGTTCCCGAAGGGATCACCACATGCAGATAGCGCGCCGCCGCCGGCAGACCGAGAAGGGGCACTACGACCTGCTGGGCAGACGCGTCAGCCGCCGGGCAGCGCTGGTCACGGCCTGCATCACCACGGCCGCCCTGGCCACCGGCACCGCCGTCGCCTCGACGCATCCGTTCGGCACCGACCAGGTCGGCCAGGTCACCGACCGGGGCCGGGTCGTCTCCGCCGACCAGTACATCGCCCCGTACGGCGACCGTCTCGTCATCGACGACGGCAAGATCATGTCCTCGACGGTCAGCCCGGACGGCAGCCACCTCGCCGCCTCGGTCGCCGACGGCGACGCCGCGCTGGTCGTCGTGGACCTCGCGACCGGGCGGATCAAGCAGCGCGTCGGCGCCAACGCCGCCGACGACCTGCGCATCGGCAGCGGCGCCGTCGGCCAGGAAGGCCCCGCGTACTCACCCGACGGCAAGCAGCTGTGGCTGGGCCAGACCGACGGCTACACCAGGTTCACGGTCACCCCGGACGGCACCCTCACCGACCCGGTGACCGTCAGGATCCCGGCCGACGGCAGCAGGCACGCCCTGGTCGCCGCCGCGGTGTTCTCCGCCGACGGCTCCACCGTGTACGCCGCCGTCAACGGACAGAACCGGGTGGTCGCCCTCGACGCGGCCACCGGGGCCGTCAGGCGGAGCTGGGCGGTGGGCAACGCCCCGCGCGGCATGGTCCGCGTCGGCGACAAGCTGTACGTCGGCAACGAGGGCGGACGGCCCGCGAAGTCCGGCGACGCCACCCTCAACTCCTACGGCACCCAGGTACCCGCCGACCCGCGGACCGGCGCCACCACCACCGGCACGGTCAGCGTCATCGACCTGGCCGACCCCTCCGCCGCCGTCGGCACCATCGACGTCGGCCTGCACCCGACCGCGCTGTACGCGAAGCACGGAGCGGTGTTCGTCACCAACACCGCCGACAACAACGTGTCGGTCATCGACACCGCCAAGGACAAGGTCGTCCAGACCATCTCCACCCAGCCCTGGCCCGAGGCTTCGGTCGGCTACGAGCCGACCGCGGTGACCCTCACCGACGACGGCCGCCTGCTGGTCACACTCGGCCGCGCCAACGCCGTCGCCGTCTACCGCTACACCTCCCCGCAGGAGCCGGTCGGCTACGTCGGTCTCCTGCCGACCGACTACTTCCCCGCCGAGATCGCCTCCGTCGGCCGGAAGGTCGTCGTCTCCCACACCCGCGGCATCGACGCGCGCCGCCCCGGCAGCGCGGGCCACGGCACCCATGACACGACGTCCAGCCTCACCCGGTTCACCCTGCCCCGCGACGGTGTCATCCGCTCCCAGACCGCCAAGGTCTTCCGGCAGAACGGCTGGAGCGCCGGCTCGGTCCAGCCGGCCAAGGGCCGTGGCCATGCCAGGCCCCGGCCGGTCCCCACACGGATCGGCGACCCGTCGACCATCAAGCACGTCTTCCTCATCGTGAAGGAGAACCGCACCTACGACCAGGTCTTCGGGGACCTCGCGAAGGGTGACGGCGACCCGTCGCTGACCCAGTTCGGCGAGAACGTGACACCGAACCAGCACGCCCTGGCCGAGCAGTTCGGGCTCTACGACAACACCTACGACATCGGCACCAACTCCGCCGAGGGCCACAACTGGCTGATGCAGGCCGACAATCCCGAGTACACCGAGTCCTCGGCCGGCGAGTACGCGCGCAGCTACGACACCGAGGACGACGCCCTCGGCCACCAGAAGACCGGGTTCCTGTGGACGGGCGCGCAGGCCGCCGGCAGGAGCGTGCGGGACTTCGGCGAGTTCCAGCAGTTCCTGACCAAGCCCGCCGGGGCGAGCTGGCAGAACCTGTACTGCGACGCGAAGGACATGGACGCCACCGGGCGGCCCACCGCCTACCCCCTGAACTCGTCGTCGCCGATCCCGTCCCTCAACAGCGTGTCGGTGCCCGGCTTCCCGAAGTTCGACACCAGCGTCCCGGACGTCTACCGGTACCAGATCTGGAAGCAGGACTTCGAGAGGAACGGCCCGGCGAACCTGAACATGTTCTGGCTCTCCAGCGACCACACCGGTGGCCCGGCGAGCCCGGCCGCCCAGGTCGCCGACAACGACCTCGCCACCGGCAGGATCATCGACACGATCTCGCACAGCGCGTACTGGAAGGACTCGGCGATCTTCGTCGTGGAGGACGACTCCCAGGCCGGCCTCGACCACGTCGACGGCCACCGCGCCCCGGTCCAGATCATCAGCCCCTGGGCCCGGCACGGCCCCGTCGACAGCCACTACTACACCCAGATCACGATGATCCGCACCATCGAGCAGATCCTCGGGATCCACCCGATGAACCAGAAGGACAGCGCGGCCACCCCCATGCGGCAGGCGTTCACCCGGCACCCGGACTACACGCCGTTCACCGCACTGCCCAACCGGACCTCGCTGACCGACGGTCTGAAGACCCCGCCGTCCTGCGGTGTGGACACCCCGGCCGCGCAGGACCCCAAGGCGGCGGCCGTGCCGTCGGCGAAGGTGCCGGCGGACAAGAGGTCCCTCGCCGCCGAGTGGGACACCTGGAAGTCGAAGCAGCACCTGACCGGCCCGCACGCCGTCCCCGACTACGCCAACCCGGCCCAGATGAACCACCTCACCTGGTACCAGACGCACAACTGGACACGGCCGTACCCCGGTGAGAAGAAGATCCACGCTCCGAACGACGTGCCCGGCGCCTACCTCCCGTCGCCGGAGTCCGACGGCTGACGCCGAGCGTTCCCGGCCGAGCCCGCCGACCCCGGCTGATGTCGGTGCCGGCCGTGCTGAACGGCGGGAGGGCCGGCGCGACTCCGGGTCGCGCCGGCCCCCTTGTCCCACCTCGGCTTCACAAGGAGCGTCGCCGAGCCGGCGTCACTGGTAGGACGGGACCGCCCAGGTGGCCCGGTAGTGCTTGCTGTTGTCCGACCACTGGTACGCGCCGCGGCTGCCGTTCGGCTGGATGATCTCGATGACGGCGGTGTGGTAGTCCCTGACGACCTGACCGGTCGTGGGATCGATGTGGGTGTTCGCCATGGGGCACTCGTCCGCGCAGGTGGTGGCCACCTTGCCGGTCACCGGGTCGTTGCCGATGCTCTTGACGAACTTCCGCGTGTTGATCTGCTGGGCGTGCGGATAGTCGTTGCACCAGTGCCTGGTGCCGTCCTTCGCCGTGTCGACCGCACCCTTCTCGTTCCGCAGGGTCTCCACGAACGCGTTCACCGGCCAGGACTGGGAGACGCTGGTGTCGTAGCAGACGGCGCCGCCGCTCTTGGAGAACTGCACGAGGCCGCCGTTGCCGGAAACCCACAGCCGGTCGGGATTGCCGTAGACCGGCGTCAGGTCGTGGCCGTAGGCGGGGGCACCGGTCTCGGGGTGCGCGGTGGACGTCTGGCGCGGCAGGTAGAAGGTGTCCGCGAGGAAGCCAAGGCGGGACGCGGCGAGCACCACGCCGCGGTCAGACGTCTTCCCGGGCCCCGCGGGCGGCACCCGCCGATGCCGCCACCACGCACAGCACCGCGATCCACTGCGACCAGTGCAGCGACTCCCGCAGCACGACCAGGCCGATCAGGGCCGCCATCGCCGGTTCGAGGCTCATCAGGATGCCGAACACCCGCGGGGGGATCCTGCGCAGTGCTTCCAGATCCAGCGAGTACGGGACGACGGAAGACAGCAGTGCCACGCCGAGCCCCGCGACCAGGACCCACGGCTGCGCCAGCGCCGTCCCGCTGTAGGACACGCCGAAGGGCACAACCACCAGTGCCGCGACGGCCATCCCCAGAGCCAGACCGTCGCCCTCCGCGGTGCGGCGGCCCAACGCCGCGCCCACCAGGATGTACAGGCCCCAGAACGTCCCCGCGGCGACCGCGAACAGGAGACCGACGAGGTCCAGGTCACCGCGTCCCTCCATCAGCAGTACCACACCGCCTGCCGCGAGCCCGGTCCACAGCACGTCCAGCGGGCGCCTCGACCCGGCCAGGGCCACCGCCAGCGGCCCGAGGAACTCGATGGTCACCGCGACACCCAGCGGAATACGGGCCAGCGCGAGGTAGAAGCACAGGTTCATCAGCCCGAGTGTCACGCCGTAGCCGAGCACCACGGTCCACGTACGACGACTCGTGCGCAGCGACGGCCGCCACAGCAGCATCAGCACCGCCGCCGCGAAGAACAGCCGCAACGAGACCGTCCCGAAACTGCCCACCGCCTTGAACAGGTGCTTGGCCAGAGCGGAACCCACCTGAACGCTGACGATGCCGAGCAGGACCAGTGTCGTCGGCGGGACCGAGCCGAGAGCACCTCCTACCGTCGCGGGCAGCGAGGGGCGCGGGGACGGGCCGCGCTCTGTCCCGTCGAGGTTCATGGTGGCCACGCGTGGATTGTCCGGGCTCCGCCGCCGCGCGTCACATGGTTTTCCCGAGCCCCACCCCGTCCTCCGGCTCCGCACGGTGGGTGGATGGTGCACACGACCGAACCGCCGCGGCAGCACGCCTCCCGCCGCGTCGGCCCGGCCCCCGGGCCGCGAGCCCTCCCCACTGGTGGCGGACCAACCGGATGGTGTCTGATCGGGGGCTGTGGCGATTGTGCTGGGCAGGCCGGGCGTCGACGGGTTGTACGAGGCTGTGGCCGTGCTGCGGGAGTGGCAGTACGACGGAGCGCCGATGCAACTCCATCCGGGCGACCTGGGCTGGTTCTGGCGGTTCGGTGCGCAGGCGACGGCCGCGGCGGTCCGGACCTGGAGCCGGGCCGGACGGATCCTCGCCGTCGGCCTGCTGGACGGTCCCGGTCTGCTGCGGCTGACGACCGCGCCGGACGCCCGGCGCGACGAGGAACTGGCGCGGCAGCTGGCCCGGGACCTCGGCGAGCCGGGGCACGGCGTGCTGCCGGAGGGACCGGTGTACGTGGAGGCGCCGGCCGGCGCACTGGTCCGCGACCTGCTGGCCGGACACGGCTGGCACCCGGACGAGCCGTGGACGCCACTGCGCCGCGACCTCACGGAGCCGGTGGAGGACCCCGGAGTGCGGATCGAGGTGACCGGACCGGAGCGGGCGCACGTGCGGACCGCCGTGCACCGGGCGTCGTTCGACAACTCCTCGTTCACCGAAGAGCGCTGGCACACGATGGCGGCCGGGCTGCCCTACGCCGACGCGCGCTGCCTGGTCGCCTACGACGACCATTGGCGCGCGGTGGCCGCGGTGACGGTCTGGTCGGCCGGTCCCGGGCGGCCAGGGCTGCTCGAACCGATGGGCGTGCACCGGGAACACTGAGGTCACGGCTACGGCAAGGCGATCACCGTCGCCGCCGCGGCCGCACTCCGGGAGCTGGGCTCGTCGAGCGCGACCGTCTGCACCCCGAGCGCCCGCGCCGGCGCGGTCGCCACCTACAGGTCGGCCGGTTTCCGGCAAGGCCCCGAAAGCCGGGACCGGCGCCCGGGACGCCTGACCAGCGCGCCGGAGTTGGGTGATCGGAGGTTCCGCCGGCCCCCTACTTCGTGTCATCTGCCAGTACGGCGAGCAGACCGCGCGGAGGAAGACTCTCTGCCACGAGCGCGGCCCCGGCGAGCCTCCGGGTACGGAGGGCCGGCGTAGCCGCGTACAGAACCGGAACACATGAGGGGGCGCACGTGAGCGTGCAGCAGTACGACGGGATCGGCGAGGCGTTCGAGGGCTTCAAGGGCCTCCCGCTGACGCGTTACGGCGAGGTACCGAGCTTCCTGGGCCTGGTCGGGGACGTGAGCGGCAAGTCCGTTCTCGACCTGGCGTGCGGCACCGGTTTCTACAGCAGGGAGTTCAAGCGGCGCGGCGCCACGGACGTCCTCGGCGTCGACATCTCCATCGAGATGGTCGCCGCCGCGCGGGAGATCGAACAGCGTGACCCGCTGGGGGTGCGCTACGAGGTCGGTGACGTGGCCGAACTGCGGCCTCTCGGGCAGCGCTTCGACATCGCGCTCGGAGTGCAGTGCCTCAACTACGCCGAGGACATCGCGACGATGAAGCGGATGTGCCGCAACATCCACCGGAACCTCGTGCCGGGCGGGGAGTTCTTCGTGCTCTCCCAGAACCCCGACTACCGGTTCGACAACCCGTCCCTGGACAAGTACGGGTTCCTCTGTGAGCCGGCCGGCGAGGAGATCGAGACGGGAACGCGGGTACGGGTCACCGCTCTCATCGACCCGCAGCCGATCACCATCGTCTCCTCGGCCCCGCGCCGCGAGGTCTACGAGGACTGTCTGGGCGCCGCCGGGTTCAGCGCGGTGGAGTGGGTGCCGCTGCAGGTGTCCGAGGCCGGCATCCGCGAGTTCGGCGAGGACTTCTGGGCGGACCTCATCGACTACCCCCCGCTGGAGATGCTGCGCTGCCGCGCCTGACCGGCCGGGGGGAGTGACGTGAGCGGCTCCGTACGCGGCTGCCGTCGCACGGTCTGAAGGGGGGCGGGGGAGAGGGCGACCCCCCAGCGCCCGCCCCCCGACACCGCCACCGGCGCGTCAGGATCTGCGAAAACACCGGGACGCGGTCGGTGACACTGCGAGACTGACCGCGCCGGTGCCCGAGCGGGCGACGAGTGACGAACAGGGGCAAGGAGCCACCGTGACCGACCAGCACTCCGCCCAGCGGGACACCCCTGCCGCCGCCGACGTATGGCTGCTGGTACGACAGCACCCGTCCGTACTCCGCCGCTCCACCCGGGAACTCGCAGCGGCGCTGGCCGCCGCCCACGGCCCCCGCTTCGCTCTGTGGCACACCGACGAACTCGTCTTCGGCGTCCGCGACGGCCGGCTGACCCTCCACACCCTGGGCGGAACGGACGTGCCGGCACCCAGGGTGGTGTGCGTGCGTCAGGTCGCAGGACCCATGGACCAGGACCGCGAGGTCACCCTGCTGCGCCACCTGGAACGCATGGGCAGCACACTCGTCAACCCCTTGGACTCCCAGCTGAAGTCCCGCAACAAGATCTGGCAGTTACAGGAACTCGCCCTGGCCGGACTGCCGGTCCCCGACACCCTCTCGTACGCCACCGCCCCTCTGGCAGGTGTCGTCCGCAGCCCCCACGTCACCGCCCCGTGCGTGGTGAAGAGCGTCAACGGCGCGAAGGGCGCCCAGGTCTTCCTGGCCCCCGATACCCGCCTCCTGCGCGAGGTGGCCGGCAGCCTGGCCCGGGAAACACCGTTCCTCTTCCAGGAACACATCGCCCCCTCGCACGGCCGTACCCTGCGGGTCATCGTCGTCGGCGGCGAAGCGATCGCCGCCGTCCTGCACATCTCCCACGGCCGCACACTCGCCGCGAACATCGCCAACGGCGGCACCGCCACCGTGTGCACGGGCCGCCACCCCCAAGCGGAAGACCTGGCCGTACGAGCGGCCCACGCCCTGGGCCTGCACATCGCCGGGGTCGACTTGCTCTTCACCTCCCCGGACACCCACACCATCTGCGAGGTGAACGCCGTCCCCGGCTGGCGCCCGGAGATGACCGCGGTCGCCCCGGCGATCACATCCCTGATCAACCACCACCTGACCAACCCAGACCCGCCGAGTCACCGGCTGTCCTGACGACCGTGCACCTCACGGGCCATCGTTCCGCACGTGGACCGAACCAGCAGGCTGGGTCACTCCGGCGGCTGCCTCGGCAACTCGCTCGATTTTCGCGCGACGGGCCTCCCAGAAGGCCGCGTCGTACGGCTGGCCCGTGGAATTCGGCGTCATCCCCGTCGAGTTGTCTAGCTGCTCGCGCAGGATGTCGGCATGTCCGGCGTGCCGGCTCGTTTCGGTGAGCATGTGGACCAGGACGTTGAACAGCTTCACCCGGGGGCGGGGCCACCAGGGAACATAGCCGGGGGAGCCAACGGCCAGAACACTGATCGTCGCGTCCGAGTGCACCCATACACGACGGTAACGGTCGATGATCTCCTCCCGTGTTTCGCTCTCGGTCGCCCACATGTCGGCCCCGGGCTCCACGGCGTCGTCCCACCGTGGCAGGGGCTCGGGAAACGGTCGGTCGAAGACCTCTCCGAAGTACCTCGACTCCCACATCGACAGGTGCTTGACCAAGCCGAGGAGGTTGGTCCCCGTCGTGGTCAGAGGGCGGCGGATGTCGTACTCGCAGAGCCCGTCGAGCTTCGGGAGCATCGCCTGCCGAATCTCTCGCAGGTCGTTGTGCAGGTACTCCTTCGCGAAATCATCGATCACGGAGCACGAGCCTGTCATGCGCTGCCGACGTGGCTCGACCTGCGACCGGCACCGCCGCCCTCGTCGGGAAGGGACCGCGCGTGCGAGCGGGACCTTCCCGACGGCGTTCGCCTCTGCGGCGGACGGCACCGAGGTGAACGAGGGGCAGACACCGCGCTGGTTGCTGACGGGCGGCCCGCGCCGTGACTCGGTGTTCTCAGGCGAGCATGAGCAGCAGCCGCGTGTTCGGCACGAGCTTCCGGTTCACGCTGGTGCTCTGTACGAAGATCGTGAAGTCGTCGTTGTGGTCCGGCTTGACGCGGACCTCGACGTCCGGCAGGCCGAGCAGGGCCCGCGCCTCGGGGCCCGTGTACACCCGGTCCGTCTTCTTCTCCAGGACCGCTATCCGCTTGCGCGCCTGGATCTTCTCCGACTTGCTCAGCTGGTAGAACGCACCACCGGTGCGGTACGCGTGTCCGCTCTCGACGACCCATTCCCGGATCCCGGCGTCACGGGTCACCGGGATCAGCCGGTACTCCGACGGGTTCGCCGGGGTGAGGCCGGCTGCCTTGATGGTGTCCCGGTTGACCGCTTCCGCGCCCATGGAGAACACCGTCCGCGATCCCCGGATGCCCTGGGCGCGGCCCACCATGAACTTCTCGGTGGCCTGCTGGATGACCTGCCCGGCCTCCTCCAGACCGTGTGTGCTCGTGGCGTCCCAGATGGCGATGTTGTCCTTCGGGAAACCGCACTGCATGGCCTCGCGCTTGCCCACCTGGTCCGGCACGAGGACGGCCAGTGTCCAGTTGTCCTCCTGCGTCTCGATCATCTCGGCCACGGCCCCGACGAGTTCGAGCGGATCCCGGCTGGGGGCGTCCGGGCAGCGATGACTTGCGTTCTCCTGGCCGTCGGTGAGCACGAACGTCAGGAAGCTGTGGTCTCCGTACAGTTGAGCCGTCTGCGCCAGCTCGCGCTGTGACTTCAGCGCGGCCGCCAGCAGTGCCGTCATCCCGCCCACCTGGTACAGCTGCCTCAGCGACGGCATCCGCAGGACGTCCTTGTCGTAGATGACGCACTCCACCTGGTCCGCGAAGACGTACACCGTGACGCGGGTTTCCTGGTCCAGCTCCCGGGAGCGGCGGGCAAGATACGCGATCTGCTGGTCGGCGACCTCGACGACCTTGCGGCTCAAGTGCGACATGGACGAACTGGCGTCCAGCACAAGGGCGACGTGATTGATGTAGTTCTGGTTACCGGACATGACGGGTCCCCCTCTTTCCGACTCGGTGCTTCCACCCTCTCACCCACCACTGACAATCGATCTTGGTCGCGGCCACGGGAGGCCGGGGCCTTTGAACGTTCTTGGCCAGGCGGAGGAGAATCGCGGCATGGTGATGGCACGGCACTGGTACTCCTCGTCGCCCGTCGTGGACGGGCACCCGCTCCTGGACGAGCCGGGCTTCTGGCCCGCGCACTTGGCGGACCTGTCCGAGGGCTTCCCGCCGGAGGCGTTCGGTTCGGACGCGGGTGACGCGGGCGCCGCGCTGGACAGGCTGCGCGACCCGTCGGCGTGGCCCCTGTTCACGGTGCCTCTGACCGGCGGCTTCACCATCGTCGTGCACTACAACAGCGGCGAGGAGTTCACCACCACGGACTACTTCCTCACGCATCCCGACTGGAACCAGGACCTCGTCCTGGCCGGCGACGATCAGGACCGTATCGGGCCCGGGCTGTGCTGGCCCGAACTCGCCGCACTGTCGCGGGCACCGGCAGACGCCGTCGGGATCACCGACCCGCATGTCCGGCTGCTTCTCCTCCTGCCGGTCCTCGGCGACGCCGCGGTCCCGGAAGAGGCTGTGGCAGCCGTGACCCGGGCCCTGGTCGCCCAGGGCGCTCCCCGGGCGAGCGAGCCGTTGGCCGAGCGGTTGCTCCAGGGACACCCCGTGTGGGGGGCCCAGGACTGGTGGTTCGACGCGGACGAGCGCAGCTGGATCTGCGACGGTGAGCACAGCCCGCGCAAGACACCCTTGGGAGACCACCTGCCCGAACGGCAGCGAGCTGCGCTCGA
The DNA here is from genome assembly GCF_055639035.1 of Streptomyces sp. NPDC107654. NCBI lineage: Bacteria > Bacillati > Actinomycetota > Actinomycetes > Kitasatosporales > Streptomycetaceae > Streptomyces > Streptomyces sp. NPDC107654. Next base: position 54,779 of record NZ_JBVKBI010000019.1, on the reverse strand, counting down.
GGCCTGCCTGACTCCCGGATGACCGATTCGAGCTGCGTGCGGGACAGCCGTGTCGCCGGGGGTTCCGCCGGGCGGTGACCGGCGTGCACCGTCGTCAGGGGTGGCTCGGTGCCGGGGCCGGCTCGGGGAGGGGCGTGGCCGCGCGGCGGGGGAGCAGCAGCGGGGTCGCCAGCAGGAGTACGCCGGCCAGGCCGATGGCCGTACGCGGGCCCAGCAGACCGCCCAGCACGCCCCAGACGGCCGTCAGCAGCGCGGTCGTGGCCTTGGTCGTCACCGCCCAGGCGGACAGGGTGCGGGCGACCCGGTCGGTGGCGGTGCGCTGAAGGCGGTAGGTGGTGTAGACGGGGTTGAAGACCCCGCAGCAGAAGATGAGCCCCAGTTCCACGCCGATCACCAGCAGCAGTCCTCCTGTGCCCGGCCCCAGGAAGGCCAGGCCGACGGGCCAGACCGCGCGCAGCACCCCGGACGCGACCAGGACCCGGTGCTGCCCGAACCGGGTGACGAGCGGTCGGGCCAGTCGGGAACCGAGCAGCCCGCCGATCGAGGGCGCGGCGAAGGCGAGGCCGTACTGCCACGGTGCGAAGCCGAGCCGGCCGAGCATCAGGACGGCCAGCAGCGGCTGGGCGGCCATCACCAGGCCGTTGAACAGGGCGGTGTTGAGGAACAGCGGACGCAGCGCAGCGTCGGCGAGGATGTACCGCCAGCCGTCGAGCAGGTCCCGGGCCCGCACGCGCGCCCCCTCGCGGCGCTCGGGCCCCGGCTCGCGGCCCCCCATCGCGCGGATGCCCAGGGCCGAGAGCAGGTAGCTGACCGCGTCGGCCAGCACCGTCGCCACCGGACCGAGGAGCCCGATCGCCGCGCCGCCCAGCGGGGGGCCGACGATCGTGGTGGTCCAGGCCGTGGACTCGAACCGGGCGTTGGCGACGAGCAGGCCGTCGGCCGGCAGAAGCGTCTTCAGGTACGCGCCGGACGCGGCGCGGAAGGTGATGTCGGCCGCCGCGACGACGACCGAGACCAGCAGGAGCTGGACGAAGGTGAGCACACCGAGCGCGAACGCGGCGGGGACCGTCAGCAGGGCCACGCACCGCACCAGGTCCGTCGCGATGAGCACCGGCCGCTTGCGGCGGAACTCCACCCACGGGCCGAGCGGCACCGCCACGGCCGCGCCCACCGCCGCCCCCACGGAGGAGAGCGCGGCGACCTCGGCCGGCCCGGCGTGCAGCACCCGGATGGCGATCAGCGGGAACGAGCCGAAGGCGAGCCACGTGCCGAGCGCGCTGGTTCCGTACGCCGCCCACAGCCACCCGAACGGCCGCCCCAGCCGGTGCCCGAGCAGTCGTCCCAGCCCCTGCCGGCTCCGCATGCCCGACCCCCTTCGCCCCACATCCGCACAACCGATCAGCGATCGGGAGCATCAAAGCGAGCGCCACCGCCTGGGAGTAAACAACCACATGGCCGCCCGGCACAACCATTGGTTGTACACGTAAGCTGTCGACGTGGACCTCGACACCGTCAGGACCTTCGTCGCCGCCGCCGACGCGGGGCAGTTCCAGGAGGCCGCCGCCGAGCTGGCGGTCACCCAGCAGGCCGTCTCCAAGCGCATCGCCGCGCTGGAGCGCGACCTGGGCGTACGGCTGTTCACCCGCACCGGGCGCGGCGCCCGGCTCACCATCGACGGGCAGGCGTTCCTGCCCCACGCCCGCGAGCTGCTCCGCGTCGCCGAGCGCGCCGTCGCGTCCGTGCGCACCGGCCGTCGCCCGCTGCGCGTCGACGTGATCGCCTCGCGCGTCGCACCGTCGGGCCTCATGCGCGGCTTCCACCAGGCGCACCCCGAGATCGACCTCGACGTGCTGATGCTGTTCGACGTCGAGACGGCCGTCGCCGCCATCCGCTCAGGGGCGATCGACGCGTCCTTCCGCGCCGTCGCCGCGCCCGGCCGGCCCCTTCCCGAGGACGTCGAGTCCGTCCGGGTGCTCGACGAACCGCTCCAGCTCCTCACCGGCCCCGGCCACGTCCTCGCGGGTGCCCGGTCGGTGTCCCTGGCCCAGCTCGCGGGGCACCGGATCTGGATGCCCGGCATCGTCCCCGGCACCGAGTGGGCCGCGTACTACGACGATCTTGTGGCCGAGTTCGGTCTCACCATCGAGGCGACCGGCCCGAACTTCGGCTCGGACGCGCTCCTCGACACCGTCGCCGACACCCCGGCCCTGGCCACCTTCATGGGCGAGCACACCCGCCTCGTCTGGCCCGCCGGCCACGGTCTGCGCCGCATCCCGGTCACCGACCCCACGCCCGTCTACCCGCACTCGCTGCTCTGGCACCGCGACAACCCCCACCCGGCGCTGGCCGCCCTCCGTACCCACCTCGCCACCACCACGTCCGCCCACGACGCCGCCGGAACGTGGACGCCGGGCTGGGTGCTCCCGCACTGAGCGCGTCTCGTCCGCCGGCGCCCCGTTCCTGAACTCGCCGGCGCTGCCCAATGCGGGGAGCACGCCGAACACCGTCCAGGAGAACCGGGGACAGCCGGTGGACGAGGTGGTGGGCCCTCGCCCTCCCGCGGGGCACGGGCCCTAAGCGGACCGGCGGGTGCGCAGCTTGTCGAAGAGTCGCTGGGCCTGGGCCCGGCGGCGCGGGTCGGCCGCGGTACGGCGTACCTGTTCGATCGTGCGCTGCCCCTGCGGGCTCCGCGCGTACTGCTTGAGCCGTTGCAGAACTCCTGACATGACGCTCCTTTCACCAGGGGGCCCGCTCTCGTCGGGACCCACGGAATCCACCTACCCGGTGACCGGCGGTCCAGCCTCTTTCGGTCGAGGGCGGACCGCGGCGGAGCCGCGCCGCTTGCGGAGGCCCCGGAGCCTTGACCGGCGCCGGGACACGCTGCCTGGAGAAACGGAGCGAGGGCGCCGCACCGCGCTGAAATGGTTGAAGAGCCGAAGGGGCCGCGGACACGGCCCCAACGGCCGCGCCGCAGGGCAACAGCCGTGCGCCTCGTGCAACCACCGCCCTGTCCGAAGGCAGGCGCAGGCGCGTTGCGTCCGAACCCGACTCCTGATTCCTTCGACACCTGAACGCATGAAGGGCTGCTCTGGCCCGTATCTTCGCTCGCTCATACGTTTTCTGTCCGAGATTCAGGGAGTCAAGTCAGTGCAGAATTGGATGAAATGGTCTGTACGGACGGCTGGGACCGTCATCTCTTTGATCCTCCCGTTCGCCTTCGCGGAGCCTGCCTCCGCGGCGTCCGGGAACCCCGATCCGGCCCCAGCCGCCCCCTCCTGCGTCACCCTGTACGAGAGCTGGCGGTACACCAGTGCCGCCAGCAACTGCTCGGACACGGTCGGGGTGATGGTCGTCTACCAGGACGGTGCCACCGGCCTGTGCTACGCACTGCCGCCCGGTGCGTCCCGCACGGTCGGCGAGGGGTACTTCGGCCGGCACGGGCACGCCGACCGCCTCGCCCTCTGCGAGGCCTCCGGGTGACACGACGGTGGACGCGACGGGGGACACGACGGTAGGTCTCGGACCCCCAACTCCCGTGTCCGATAAGCACGTTCGTATCGCCGGCAGGGCACTAGGCTGAGACGGTGACGTCTCTGCCGGAAGACCCGCCACCCCAGTTCAGCGAGGACGACCGCGACACGGCCGTACAGCGTGTGCAGGACGCGTACGCCGAAGGGCACATCTCCCACGAGGAGATGGACGAGCGCCTCCACCGGGTACTCACCGCCCGGACGCACGGCGACCTTGCGCCGGCCCTGGTCTCGCTCCCGGCGGAGAACGCGGGCAGCACGTCCGTCATCGCCGCCGCCGGCGGACGAATCAAGCGGCGCGGCGCGTGGCGGGTGCCTCGGACCCTCACGGTCGCGTCCGCGTTCGGGCGGGTGCGCCTGGACCTGTCCCGGGCGGTCATCGAGCATCCGGTGGTCGACATCGAGCTGCAACTCGGCACCGGCAGAGCCAGGATCACGGTGCCTCGTGACGCGGTCGTCGACCTCGACGGTCTGCACACCGCCTGGAAGGACACGCGTTACTCACCCCCGCGACGCTCCCATCCCGTGGGGCCGAGGATCCGGATCTCCGGGACCATGGGATTCGGACGGTTGAAGATCCGCCACGCGCGGCGTTGAGACGGCTCCCGCGCCAGGACCACCACCAGCAGCCGCCGCCTGCGCCCGTACCGAGGTCGCAGCAAGGTGCCATGCGGTGCTGACCCGGACACCCGCCGGTGAGAGCCGCCGGGCGAGACGCCGGCCCGCGCCTGGACGGCACCGCTCGGCTGGACGCCCGCGGCATCCTCGCCGAGGCCGGCCGGCGCGGGATGGTCGGCGGCCAGGAGGACATGATCACCGACATCGCCCTGGACCCGGCCGCGGCGCGTGACGCCGGCTGAGCAGGCGGGGTTCCCTGGCGGTGGGAGGCTGGACCAGGGAGGTGGTCGCGGTGCGGGTACGGGCTCGGGTCGACGGTGGCCGGCTGCTGGTCCGCCTGCCGTGGCGCATGGCCGTGGCCGCACGGCGACGCGTGGTGAGGGCGCCGCTGGAAGCCGTGTCGGAGGTGCGGGTCGAGCCGTCGTGGTGGCGGGCACTGCGGCTCGGCGCACCGGGCCGGCACTACCGCTTCCGCGCAGGACGGTGGTGCGCCGGAGAGCTGGTGCACGCCGGGGGCAGGGACCTCGTCGCGCTGGTGGCGGGGGAGCCGGCCCTGGTGGTGGACCTCCCTCACCCGCGGAGCCCGTACACGCGCCTCGCACTGTCCGTCCCCGACCCGCACGGACTCGCGGCCGCGCTGCGGCACGCCACTGCTCGTGACACCTGACGCGCGACCCGGCGACCCAGGCGCCCGGCGGTCAGCCCGCCCGGCTGGAGCTGAGCCGCTCGATGGCCTCCAGGACGGCCTTCCGGCGGGCGTGCGTGCGCTCGTACCCGTCGAGGACGTGCAGGTCGGATTCGGACAGCGCGGGCAGGCGCCGCTCGATCTCCTCGACGCCGAGCTGGCTGAAGCCGACGATGGGCAGGCTTTCCTCGCTGCTGACCGCTCCCTGGATCTGCTCGGCCGCGGCACTCACCTCGGGCTGGTCCACCGCCGGCTCCGCCCCGGCGTCGAGACGCTGCCCGGGCCAGGCCGGCCGACGCAGCCGGTGGACGACGGCCCGCAGCGGGCGGGTGGCCGTGTCGACGAGGCCGCCCTGCGCCCTCTCCTCCACCCGGAGGCCGTCGCCGGCGGCGGCCACGGTCCGGGCCTGCCGGGTGAGGCTGTCCTCCAGCAGGGCGAGCAGCTCCTGGTCCTCGCGGCACACGTCCCGCAGCAGGTCGCGGCTGGTGCGGTCCTGGACCTGGTCGGCGAGGACCTCTCCGGCCCGGGTGCTGGCCAGGGCCCGGGCCGCGACGGCGTACTCGTCCTCGATGTTCCTCAGCACCTGCCGCTCGTCGGCCGGCCCTCGGCCGCGCACCACCCCGGTCACGGCCTTCTGCCCGACGGTCAGCGGGAGCGTGGCCGTCTTCCAGGTGGTGCGGGCGGCGAACCGCGCCACGTCCGCGGCGCCGCCCAGCAGTCCGCGGGGACGCAGCCCGCGGACATGGCGTTCGATGCGGCGTGCACGGTCCTGGAGGTCGTCGGCCTCGTGCTCCAGCATCTGCCGGTGGGGGCCGGGCGGCGCGAGGGCCGCGTCCGCCCGCAGCCGGTCGCGTGCCGCGGCATGGGCCTGGTGGGCATCCTCAAGCGCCGGTATCAAGGTCTGTGTCATCGCCATGGGGGTGCTCCCTGCGTGTGCGGAGATCGGGCGGCGTTCAGCCGGGATCATCCTGCGGGGCCCGCCCCAAGATCACCCGCCGGGAGCCTGCCCGCCCAGGGGTCGTGACGGCACCGGAGCCTGCCCGCCCAGGGCCCGTGACGGCGCGGGATCCAGGCCCGCTCCGCGCTGTCACCGGCGTTGTCACCGCGGTGTCACCCGCACGGCAGCGTCCACCGGCGGCTCGGCCGTCCGGGTGAGGACCCGCCGCCTCCACCCGCCCGGAGACGCACACCCGAATCTTGACAAGGGCGGGCTCACGTCCTACTTCATGACTAGAGGCGGACAACGGGTGAAAACACAGCTCGCAGCAGGCGAGGAGGTGGCCCGGGATGCAGGTGCCGGAGCGGGGAACGGACCTGTACGCACTGCTGGGGGTGCAGCCCTCCGCGACGGCCGGGGCGATCACCTCCGGCTTCCGCGCCCGCGTGTGGGAACTGCGCCCCGACACCCGCGTCGACGCGGCCACCGCCGAACGCTTCCGCGAGGTACGGGCGGCGTACGAGACGCTGCGCGATCCGGTCCGGCGCGCCGCCTACGACCAGGCGTGCGAGCGGACGGCCGAGCGGGCCCGCGACGGCGGCACGGACCTCGCGGGTCCGGTCAGGCCCGCGCGACGGTACGTCGTGGTGCCCGGGACCGCCCGCCCCGAGCCTCCGCTGCGCGCCGGTCCCGTCCGGTGGGAGCGGGCACCCCGGCGGGCAGCACAGACGTGACGCAGAGCATGGGCGAGAGGGAGCAGGGCGATGGCGCGTCCGGTGGGTATCGACCTGGGTACGACGAACTCGGTGGTGGCGGTCCTGGAGGGCGGGGAGCCGACGGTCATCACGAACACGGAGGGCGCTCGTACGACGCCGTCGGTGGTGGCGTTCGCGAAGAACGGTGAGGTGCTGGTCGGCGAGGTGGCCAAGCGGCAGGCCGTGACGAACGTGGAGCGGACCGCGCGGTCGGTGAAGCGGCACATGGGCGACCACGGGTGGCGGTTCCCGGACCAGGGGGACGTCGACGGCCGGCGGTACACGGCGCAGGAAGTGTCGGCGCGGGTGTTGCAGAAGCTCAAGCGGGACGCGGAGGCGTACCTGGGTGAGGACGTCACGGACGCGGTGATCACGGTGCCCGCGTACTTCGACGACGCGCAGCGGCAGGCGACGAAGGAGGCGGGTGAGATCGCCGGGCTGAACGTGCTGCGGATCATCAACGAGCCGACGGCGGCCGCGCTGGCGTACGGGCTGGACAGGGAGAGCGAGCAGACGGTCCTGGTGTTCGACCTGGGCGGGGGCACGTTCGATGTGTCGTTGCTGGAGATGGGTGAGGGCGTCATCGAGGTGAAGGCGACCAACGGTGACACGCGCCTGGGAGGGGACGACTGGGACCAGCGGGTGGTGGACCACCTGGTGCAGCGGTTCAAGAACGGGTACGGGGTGGATCTGTCGCGGGACAAGATGGCGGTGCAGCGGCTGCGGGAGGCGGCGGAGCGGGCGAAGATCGAGTTGTCGTCGTCGTCGGAGACGTCGGTGAACCTGCCGTACATCACGGCGTCCGCCGAGGGCCCGCTGCACCTGGACGAGAAGCTGACGCGGGCCCAGTTCGAGCAGCTGACGGCGGATCTGCTGGAGCGGTGCAAGGCGCCGTTCCACAACGCGGTCAGGGACGCCGGGGTGAAGGTGTCCGACATCGACCATGTGGTGCTGGTGGGCGGGTCCACCCGGATGCCGGCGGTGTCGGGGCTGGTGCGGGAGCTGACCGGCAAGGAGCCGCACAAGGGGGTGAACCCGGACGAGGTCGTGGCGGTGGGGGCGAGCCTGCAGGCGGGGGTGCTCAAGGGGGAGGTCAAGGACGTGCTGCTGCTGGACGTCACGCCGTTGTCCTTGGGGATCGAGACCAAGGGCGGGGTGATGACCCGGTTGATCGAGCGGAACACCACGATCCCGACCCGGCGTTCGGAGATCTTCACCACGGCGGAGGACAGCCAGCCGTCGGTGACGATCCAGGTGTACCAGGGGGAGCGGGAGATCGCCTCGTACAACAAGAAGCTGGGGATGTTCGAGCTGACGGGTATCGCGCCGGCGCCGCGGGGGGTGCCGCAGATCGAGGTGGCCTTCGACATCGACGCCAACGGGATCATGCACGTCTCGGCGAAGGACCTGGGCACGGGCCGGGAGCAGAAGATGACGGTGACCGGCGGTTCGGCGCTGCCCCGGGACGACATCGACCGCATGGTGCGGGAGGCGGAGCAGCACGCGGAGGAGGACCGGCGGAGGCGGGAGGCGGCGGAGACCCGGAATCAGGCCGAGCAGTTGGTGTACTCCACCGAGAAGCTGATCCGGGAGAACACGGACCGGATACCGGCCGATGCCCGGAGCGAGACGGAGTCGGCGCTGGCCGAGCTGAAGGAGCGGCTGAAGTCGGAGGACACGACGGCGATCCGGCAGGCGCTGGACCGTGCCGCTCAGGCCGCGCAGAAGATCGGCACGGCGATGTACGAGCAGTCGCGGACCGAACAGGCCCAGCAGGCCGGGCAGACGGGGCGGTCCGGGCAGACGGGCCAGGCCGGGCAGGGCGGCGAGGGGGCGGGATCCGGCAGGGACGACGACGTGGTGGACGCCGAGATCGTCGACGACGACAAGCCGGACGCAGGCTGACGATGACTGGGCGTGGGACGCAGAACACCGAACCGGCTCACCTGCGGCGCCCGGTGGAGGCGCGGACCGCTCCCGTCCGGCACGTCCGACACGCCCGGCGGCGACCGGTCCCGGGGCGGCCTGTCCGTCCCGGAACCGCAAGCGTGGTGAGGGCGTCGGCGCAGGGACTCGTCACGGATGCCACTTCACGCCACCACGGCCCCCGGCACCGTCGGAGAGCCGTGGTGGCCGGCCACTGGGGAGGACATCATGCGAATGCACTGGGAGGCCTTGATCGACGCGGTCCGGGACCGCGGTGACTACCCTTCGCGGGACGAGGCGGAACGCGCCGCCCGGGTCGTCCTGGCCCTGCTGGGCGCTCACCTGGTCGGCGACGTACGCGCCGAGCTGGCCGCCCGGCTCCCCGAAACGCTCGGGCTCGTCCTGCTCAACCCGCTCCAGGCCCACGAACCGCTGCCGCCCGAGCGGTTCATCCGGGCCACCGCGGCCTGGATCGAGGGCGCCACGGAGAAGACCGCCACCTGGGACGTCAGCGCCGTGCTCAGCGTCGTGGCCGACATCGCGGACGAGGACCTGATGAACCGCATCCTGATCCAACTCCCGCCGGGCTACGACCTGCTCTTCGGACACCCACAGCAGGACTGATCGAGCGTCGGACGACGGACGGGGCCCCACCCTTCTGGTCGCGGTGGCTCAGGAGGTGAGTACGACTCCGAGGCAGCCGGCTGCGAGGGAGCGCTCCCGTGCTCCCTACGACCGGCTTCCCTCACTCCCGGGAGGCACAGCGAGAACGACGACGCGCAGCGCCACGGTGAGAACCACCAGACGGCATCCACCTGTGCCACCGGTTCACAGCTCGCTCCGGCCGGTCGGCGGGGGAGCGCCCCTCTCCGGTCGGTTGCGGGCACTGCTGACCAGCTGTGCCATGGGAGTGGTCACGTCCGTGTCAACGTGACCGGCGGTCGGCGATCTCCGTTCCGGGAACGGGCCCTCCCCGGGGCCGGCCGCCCGCCCACCGGCATCCGAGGCTCCGGGACCTCTACCCGGGGACACAGCGACGGTCTGGGGCATCTCGGTGACGTGACGTCCATCACGCCGCTGACCTGCGGAAATGGAGTGAGGGGAGCTTGGGGCATGCGAAGTCGCCGGGGTTGAACGGGGGACTCCGGGAAGGATCTCCACGGGCGGGAATGAATCCGGCAGAGGGTCGGTTGTACATGGCGGTCGTAGTTTTTGTGTCTGTGTTTCACCGCACGCTCGCGAAGAACGATGTCGCGGGCGCCGCCTTCCTTCAGGGAACTGGAGAAGTCGCGTCCAGGCCGGCCCGGGACACCACACGGTGTGGGTCCCGCACCCAGCCCCTGCAAGGAGCAAGAAATGACTCAGGGAACCGTCAAGTGGTTCAACGCCGAAAAGGGCTTCGGCTTCATCGCCCAGGCCGGCGGACCGGACCTCTTCGTGCACTACTCCGAGATCGAGGGCAACGGCTTCCGTAGCCTGGAGGAGAACCAGCACGTGGAGTTCGAGGTCGTCCAGGGCCCCAAGGGCCCGCAGGCCGCGAGCGTCCGCGCCATCTGAGGTCCGGCGGGCGAGACCTGCCGCACACCTGTGCTGAATCCGAGGGCCGGTGCCGCAAGGCGCCGGCCCTCGGTGTGTGCACGTGCCGCCGCCGACCGCCGGGTCGGCCGCCGTCCTGGCCGGGCACCGCCTGTGTCGGTGCGTGGACCATCCCATTACGCCCGTCACCGTGCGATGCGACGCTCCTCGGCCGCCTGGCTCACCGGCGCCTTTGCCGGCATGCCACGCTTCCCGTACCCGGCAGGCGCGTACGCCGAGTACGTCACCGCACCGGCCCGCCACTTCGCCCCGCGCCCACGCGGCCTCGACCACGAGTGGCGTGGGAGGGACCGCGTTCCGTCGGGGCCGGCCCGACGCCGGACACCAGGCGGGCGAGCCCCGGGTACGGCCTCGGCCCGTTCGGAGGCGCTGCGCTGGCGCCCGCCGGCAGCGGCACGCAGGCTGTTGCCGGACATGGACGCGCCGCCGGGTACGGGGTGGCGGCAGGGCTCTGGGAGGACCGCGTGACCGCTTCGTCACCCGCCGACGACACGCCTCCGGCCCGGTACGACGACCTGCGGGCCCTGGTGATCAACTGCACCCTCAAGCGTTCCCCGGAGACGAGCAACACCCAGGGGCTGATCGACCGGAGCACCGCCATCATGGCTGCGCAGGGGGTGGGTGTCGACGTCGTACGGGCGGTGGACCACGACATCGCCACCGGGGTGTGGCCCGACATGAGGGAACACGGCTGGGAGACCGACGCCTGGCCGGATCTGTACCGCCGGGTCATGGCGGCCGACATCCTCGTGCTGGCCGGACCGATCTGGCTGGGCGACAACAGCTCCGTGACGAAGCAGGTGATCGAACGCCTCTACGCCTGCTCCAGTCTGCTCAACGAAGCAGGCCAGTACGCCTACTACGGCCGTGTCGGAGGCTGCCTCATCACCGGGAACGAGGACGGCGTCAAACACTGCGCCATGAACGTCCTCTACAGCCTGCAGCACCTGGGGTACACCATCCCTCCCCAGGCGGACGCCGGATGGATCGGCGAGGCAGGGCCCGGACCCTCCTACCTGGACCCCGGCTCGGGCGGACCGCAGAACGACTTCACCAACCGCAACACCACGTTCATGACCTGGAACCTGCTCCACATGGCGCGGGCCCTGAAGGACCTCGGCGGCATCCCCGCCTACGGCAACCAGCGCACCGCCTGGGACGCCGGCTGTCGCCACGACTACGAGAACCCGGAGCACCGGTGACCGGCGAGGACCGCGGGGCCGTCGCCCTGCCGGACGACCAGGGGCTGATGTTCGTGGCTGTGCCCGGGCGTCGGATGATCCAGACGGCCGACCGGTCGACCAGCTCGTCGGAGGTGGGGTCGCCGCGGCGGGCCGTGGCCGGCTCCACCTCCCGGACCAGGACGGGCGTGCCGGCCATGCCGGGACCGTCTGCCGCGGCGCGAAGGAGAGCGTCTACAAGGCGTGGTTTCCCGCTGACCGGGCGCTGGCTGGACTTCGACCAGTGCGCGATCACGCCCGACCCGGAGCGCGGCACGTTCACCGCCGCCCTGAAGGTCCCGGCCCGGTGGTGGGGGGTGCGTCTGGACCGCCCCGACGGTCGGTGGCGGGCCCGGCGCGGGCCGGTCGTGACCGCCGTGGTGATTCCCGCCTACCAGTGAGCGGGCCGGCTGAGCGCCGGGGGCACTACGGTGGCCGCGTCGCCCTTGGCCGCGTTCAGCTGCGCCTGGGTGAGGAACAGCGCGCCGGTGAGGTCCGCGCCCCTCAGGTCGGCGTCCCGCAGGTCGGCCCCGATCAGGTCGGCGTCGCGCAGGTCGGCTCCGCTGAGGTCGGCCGCGACGAGGAGGGCGCCGCGCAGGCTCGCCCCTCTGAGGTCGGCGCCGGACAGCTTGGCGCCCATCAGATCGGCTCCACGGTGGTTCTTCCTACGGCCCGGGACCCGGGCCCGGGTCAGCTCGCTGGCCTTCAGCAGCAGTGTGTTGACCTCGCCGCGCAGCGTGTTCACGTCCAGCTCGGTGATCGACTCGGCGCTGCCGCGGGTCAGACCGTCGATGTGGGCCAGCGCCTTCCGCAGCTCCTCGTGGACGGGGCGGGCCGGTGCCAGGTCGAGGGCCTCGGTGACGTACCAGAGCAGCTCCTGCAGCTGCCGCATGACGGGGAAGACCTGGAACATCGAGCGCGCCGTCTTCGGCGCCCGACGCCAGTCGGTGCCGCCGAAGGTGACCTGCGACACCTTCTGGCCGGCGCCGAAGCAGTCGAAGACGGTGCAGCCGGGGTAGCCCTTGTCGCGCAGCTGCGCGTGGATGCCGCAGCGGAAGTCCTGCCGGAGGTTCGAGCACGGCTGACCCGCGGGCTTGTCGGCGGCGAAGTCGGCCGAGCGGGAGAAGGGCAGGGCCGCGCAGCACAGGCCGAAGCAGTCGGCGCAGTCGGCCTGCAGATCCTTGCGGTCCTCCGCGAGCTCGCCGTTCCGGGGCGCCGTGTCGTCCTGGGCGGCCCCGCGATTCCTGGGCGCCTTGCGGTCGTTTCGTGCCGGCCTGCGGTCCCGGTCCCGGTTCCTTGAGTCGGGCCGCTGCCCACGGGCGGGCCTGTCGTCCGCACCCTGCCGGCTCGCGCGGTCCTGGCCCGCGCTGCCCCGCTTTCCGTCCTGGCCTGCGGCGCTCCGCTTCCCGTCCGGGCTTGCGGCGCCGTGCTTCCCGTCCTGGCCTGTGGTACCGCGGCCCCGGCCCTGACCTGCGGTGCCGCGCTCCCGGCCCTGGCCCGGGCTACCGCCGTCGCGGCCCTGGGCCGTCGAGGGACGCTTGCGCTCGCCCGCCTCCTGGGACGACGGGCGGCCCTGACCGCCGGCGGACGGCCGTCGGCGACCCCCGGCGGAGGAGGACTGCTTGCGGACCTCGCCCGTGGAGGGGCGCTTGCGCCCCCCGGAGGAAGAGGGGGCTCCGTGCTGTGGCGACACCGTGGCGTGCTCCTGTGGGCGACGAACACCGCATACCGCGGCGCTCCGAGAAAGGCCTCCATTCTCGCAGACGGGGCACGGTGCCTGACCGAGCGGCTGCAGAGGCAGGGCGGAGCGGGGCGGGGCAGGGCAAGGGCCGGCGTCGTCCGGGTTCGGACGACGGTGACGGGTGACGGGTGCCGGGTGCCGTGCCGCGTTCGAGCGGTCGGGGGCCGGGGTACTGGGCGCGTTCAACGCCCGGGTCCGCGGCACCCCGCCGGCCTCCTGGTGGCAGCGGCACGTGGCCGCCGGCGCCGACCACCTGATGCACCAGACGGCGGGCCCTGCTCGGCCGCACTCTCGGCGCCCGAACCGGCCCGTCACACGGCACAGAGAGGGTGAGCACGTGCAACAGCGGCACCGTCCGCGCCCCGCGCGACGAACTGCGCCGCCCGGTCGGCGCCTGAGAAGGACGTGTGCCGGTCACCGGCCCTTCAGGGTCACCGGAACGCTGCAGACCCCGCCGAGGAAGTTGGAGTAGATCCGGGCCGGCTCGCCGGCCGGTTCCAGGTCGGTGACCAGGTCGCGGAGGGATTCCAGGACGGCGCCGATCTCCAGGCGGGCCAGATGGGAGCCGAGGCAGAAGTGGGAGCCGCCGCCGAGGGTGACGTGTTTGTTCGGGTTGCGCGACAGACGGAAGGCGTCGGGGCGTTCGAAGACCTGCTCGTCCCGGTTGGCGGACACGTTCCAGAGGGTGACGATGTCGCCGGCCCGCAGATCCGTGCCGCCGACGGTCACGTCCCCTACGACGGTGCGCGCCATGTGCATGGACGGAGTCGTCCAGCGCAGCACCTCGTCGACGGCCGTCTCCACCGCGACCTCGCCACGCTGCCAGGCCTGCCACTGGTCGGGGTGGTCGAGGAAGGCGAGCACGGCCCCGCCGATGGCCATCCGCGTGGTCTCGCCGCCGCCGAGGATCAGGCTGTAGCAGTTGAAGACGATCTCGTCGTCGGTGAGACCGCTGCCGTTGACCCGAGCCGAGGTGAGCAGCGTGACGATGTCGTCGGCGGGGGCGGTCCGCCGTCCTTCGGAGAGGTGGGCGAAGTAGTACAGGACCTCGTTCTTGGCCCGCCAGGCGTCGGCAGGGGTGAGGACGGGGGTCTCGGAGGCGACCATGGTCGAGGTGAGGGCGAAGATGCGCTCGCGGTCCCGGGGCGGGACGCCGAGCAGGTCGCAGATCGCGGCCAGCGGGATCTCCTTCGCCACGTCCGTCGCGAAGTCGCAGGTGCCGCGCTCCAGCGCCTGGCCGATCAGCTGCCGGGCCATCGCCCGGATGCGTACACCCAGCGCCTCCAGCCCCCGCCGGGAGAAGGTCTTGGTCAGGATCTGGCGCACCTCGCCGTGCCGGACACCGTCGGTCAGCGACAGCATGCGACGGCCCGCCGAGTCCCCGCCTCCGCGCAGCGCGTCGAGCACGTTGCCGCGTTCGGAGGTGAAGTGCGTGGTGTCGCGGTAGACGGCGCTCACGTCCCGGTGGGCCGTCAGCATCCAGTAACCGGCCAGCCCGTCGCGTGGCGGCTGCCGGCGGACCGGCTCGTGCGTGCGCAGATGTCGCCACACCTCGGTGAGGTCGCACGTCGAGTGCAGGACCCGGTCGGCGAAGTCGAGACGGTCGATCTCGTCGGCTGACAGGATGGGACGGGACCCCGGCATCGGTGTTCTCCTTTTCCTTTCCTCCGCCTCACACGCGCGGTTCTCCACCTGGTACGCGGCTCGTCGGCCTCAGTGCGCGGCCTCGTCGGCACGCGCCCGGTCCACCGCTTCGGCCTGGTGCCGCAGCACGCTGTTCTCGAACAGCACCTCCGGCGGCACCTCCAGCGCCAGATCCCGCTGCAGCCGTATCCGCACACGCACGGCGAGCAACGAGTGGCCGCCGAGCGAGAAGAAGTCGTCGTCGAGACCGATGGCGTCGACGGCGAGCAGGTCCTCCCAGACCTCCGCGAGGTACCGCTCGGTGGGACCGGTGGGCGGTGTGTGCGGGGCCCGCCTGCGGGCCAGGTCCTCCAGGGCGCCGGCGAGGCCGTCCGTGGTCCAGGCCGCGTCCGACTGGTGCGCGCGTGCCGTCATGGCCACGAACTCGGGTACTCCCGTGGCCTGTTCGCGGTCCGGTACGAGCTTCGCGTCGGCGAGGTGCTCCCGCAGTTCCCGCAGGGACAGTCCGTCACCGGACGGGGCCACGAAGGCGATCAGACGCCGGGGCTCGCCGCCCGTGGCGCGGACCGCCGCCCTGGCGACCGAGGGATGCTCCAGCAGCACCCGCTCCATCTCGGCGGGTTCCGTGCGCACCCCTCGTATCTCCACGGGACCGCTGGGGCGTACGAGAGGGGTCATACCGTCATCCTCCGCTGCGCGTCGGCTTCCTGGGGCCGGTCGAAGTCCCGCTCGATCACCTCGGCCAGCGGCGCGGTGGCGTCGAGGACCGTCCACTTGCCGCCGGGCAGCGTGTGCGAGCTGAGCGGGCCGCATTCGGACCAGTACGTCATCTCCTCGGGGCGCACGTCGGTGTCGTCCTCCCAGCTGACGGCCGTCACCGGGCAGTTGACCGGTTCCGCGGCGGCCGGGCGGTACCCGAAGCACATCCGCAGATCGGCCCTGAGCACCCGCAGCGCCATCGGGACCAGATCGGGGTGCAGCTCTCCCTGGCCCAGCATGCGGGAGACCCGCTGCACCTGTTCACGCAGCTGGTCGTCCGTCATCGACGGGTGGTAGACGCCGGTGGCGCCGGGGGCGGGCATCCGGTAGCGGCGCTCCGGGGGCCAGTGCGGTACACGCGACGACGACACGAACAGCCGCCGGGGAGCGGGGGCCCCCTCCGCTGCCAGCCCGATGACCAGGGCGTGCGCCAGCAAGGCGCCCATGCAGTGCCCGAACACGGCGTAGGGCCGGTCGGTGTGGGGCAGCAGGGCACGCGCGCAGTCCGCGCCGAACTCCTCGAACGTCTCGTACGGGGCGTGGCCGAGCCGGTTCTCCCGGCCCGGTGGCTGCACCGGGCACACCTCCACGGGCCCGAACCGCTCCGGCCAGTGCCGGAACACCGAGGCACCGACGCCGCTGTACGGCATGACGAACAGCCGGGCGTCCGCGTGGGCCGACGGTTCCCGCAACAGCCAGGTGCCGCTGCGCTGCGACATGCTTCCTCCCGGGGCCACGGCGTCCGGCGGCGCGGCCTGTCGACTCGAAGACGAGCAGGGACGCTACGCACAACCGGTTATCCGGAAGTTACGCCGCCCGCCCGTCGCCCAAGGCCCAGCGCCTGCCCGCTCCTCGCGCAACGTCCGCCCTGCGCCCAGCCCTTCCCGCTCGTCCAAGGCCCAGCGCCTGCCCGCTCCTCGCCCAACGCCCTCCCTGCGCGCAGCGCCTCCCCACCCGCCTCAATCACCCACCGCCCGCTCGCCTCCGCCCAACGCCTCCCCGCCCCCCGCCGTCGCCCAGGCGGCCGTAACCGTGGGCAAACCGGGCCCCGGCACGCTGAGCCGTACGCGTACGAGGAGCTGATCCCGGTGGCCGATGCCCGCTCGCGCATCCAGGCGCTGTCACCCGACCGGAGGGCCCTGATCGACGCCCTGGCGGCGGGGCGACGGCCGGACCGCGCCCCCACGACCGCGGCGCAGGAGCGGTACTGGACGCTCAACCAGGCCGATCCCGCCGACCCCCGCTACCTGTGGCCGTGGGCACTCTCGCTGCGCGGGCCGCTCGACACCGACGGCCTCGGCCGGGCCGTCCGTTCCGTGCTGAACCGGCACGACCTGCTCACCTCCACCTTCCGCCGGCAGGACGGCGAGCTGTGGCAGATGCGCGGTACCGCGCCGGCCCGGGAGCCCCGTCTCGTGGAGGTCCCCGACGGATCCGACGGCGTGCAGCGCGAGATCGAGCGCGTCAACCGGCGCGGCAGGGACCTGGCACGCCAGGCACCCGTGGACACCACGCTCCTGCGCCTCGGCCCGGACGAACACGTCCTGGTCGTGGACATCCACGCGATCGCCAACGACGCCTGGTCGATGCGTCTCTTCCTCGACGACCTCGCGGCCCACTACAACGGGTCCGCGCCCGCTTCCCGTCCCGCCCCCTTCGCCGAGCACGCCGCCCGGCAGCGCCGGTGGCTGGCCGGTGAGGAGGCCGAGCGGCAGGCGCGCCACTGGGTGCGGACCCTGGCCGGCCTGCCTCCCGTGCCCCGGCCCGCCGCGCCCGCCGTCGACGGCGCCCGGTGCGTCGTACAGCGGGCCGACGTCCCGGCCGGCGTCATGGACGCGGTGCGCGCCATCGGCCGACGGACCGGGGCCACCCCCTTCATGGCCCTGTACGCCCTTTTCGCGGACGTCCTCGGCACACTGACCGGGCGCACCGACATCGTCGTGGCCTCGTCGGTGGCCGGCCGGGACACACCGGACACCCACCAGGTCGTCGGCTGCTTCGTGAACCGGGTGGTGCTGCGCGTCGACGTGGGCGGCTCTCCCGGTGACGAGGAACTCGTCCGGCGCGGCCGGGCCTCGGTCCTCGCCGCCCTGGCGAACGCCCGGCTCCCCTTCGAGCACGTGGTGCGCCGAGTCGCACCCCACGAGTACGACCGGCCCGCCCCGTTGGCGGACGTCATGTTCGTGTACGACGACCAGGACGGGCGGGCGGCCACCGGCGACGCCCCCCGCTTCACCGGCCTAGAGGCGTCGTACGTCGAGCCCGAGTACCGCACCACCCGATTCGCCCTGCTGCTCACCGCGCGCCCCGTGCCGTCCGGGCGGCTGGTCCTCGAAGTGCACTGCCCGAGCGACCCGCACCACGTCCGCACCGCGCACGAGCTGCTGCGCCACTGCGCCCAGCGGCTCGCGCGGCTGCGCGGCGCCTGAGCCACATGCCGCGGGGCCTGCCCGCGCACCCCGAGGAAGGATCCCAGATGATCGCCATCGTCCTGAGTGAGACGTGCACCCCCGCGCAGCGCCGGCAGGTGCTGTCGGCGGTGCAGTTCGCGGGATCCGGTCTCAGAGTGCACACGCCGCATCTGGTGTCGCTCACCGGTGACCGGGACCGCGTCGCGGCCGCCCTGGACGGCCTCCCACAGGTCACGGAGATCACGTCGCTGTCGGCCGGCTACCCGCGGGCGGCGCGGCTGGCCGGACGCGCGGCCACCACACCGGTATGGGTGTCGGACGTGGAGATCGGAGGCCCCGGTTTCACCGTCATCGCCGGCCCGTGCTCCGTGGAGAACCGGCAGCAGATGCTGACCACGGCCCGTGAGGTCCAGGGCTGCGGGGCGCACGCGCTCCGCGCGGGGGCGTTCAAACCCCGTACGTCGCCGTACGCCTTCCAGGGCCTCGGCGACGCGGGACTGGTGCTCCTGGCGGAGGCCCGGGAGCGCACCGGACTGCCCTTGGTGACCGAGGTGGTGGACGTACGGGACATGGAGCGGGTGGCACAGGCGGTGGACATGGTCCAGATCGGTGCCCGGAACATGCAGAACTACGCACTGCTGCGCGAGGCCGGCAGGCTGCGGATGCCGGTCCTGCTCAAGCGAGGTCTGGCCGCCACCCTGGACGAGTGGCTGCTCGCCGCGGAGTACGTGCTCGACGGCGGCAACGAGCAGGTCGTGCTGTGCGAGCGGGGCATCCGCACCTTCGAGACCGGATACCGCTTCACGCTGGACCTCGCCGCCGTCGTCGTCCTCAAGGAACGCACGCACCTGCCGGTCATCGTGGACCCGAGCCACGCCGCCGGCACCCGCGGCCGCGTGCTGCCCCTCGCGCTCGCGGCGGCCGCCGTGGGGGCCGACGGCATCATCGTCGAGGCACACCACGATCCGTCCGCCGCGCTGTGCGACGCGGCGCAGGCCCTGCCGACGAGCGACCTGGCCGAGCTGATGCGCAGGCTGCCGCCGGCCGCGCAGTCGGCGGGACGCACCCTGGAGCACACGCCGGGCCGGCGGACACTGACCTCCGTGAGCGGCGGCTGACCGGGGCGGCGCGGACACCCGGGGACGCCTGCCTGAGACACCCAGGAGACACCGAGGGGCTGCCGGACACCGTCCGGCAGCCCCTCACCGCACATCCCGGCCTACCCCTTGCCCTCCCCGTCTCCCTCGTCCTCCGTGGCCATCCGGGCCACGGTCTCGGCGAAGGCGACGATGCGCGGGCCGTGCTCGGGGTCGGTCGCCAGGCCCTTGGCCAGCTGCGCGCACGTCGGCAGGTCGAAGACGTCGCGGACGGACAGGGGCACGTCCAGCAGCGAGCCGAGCCGGGCCGCGAACCGCGTTCCCGTGAGGGAGTCGCCGCCGAGCAGGAAGAAGTCGTCCTGGACACCCACCTCGGGCCGTTCCAGCACCTCGGCGCAGACCGCGGCCACCAGTGCCTCCAACGGCCCCCCGGGAGTGCCGTCGGGGTCCTCCGCACCGGTCTGCCCGGCCGTACGGCGCGCCTGCCCGGTCAGGGCGAGCCGGTCCACCTTGCCGTTGCCGGTGAGCGGCAGCGCGTCCAGGATCCGTACGTCCGCCGGAACCATGTAGCCGGGCAGCCGTTCCCTCAGGTGCGCCGACACCTCGTCCGCGCTGACGTCCCCGGTCACGAAGGCCACCAGATGGCGGGCCCGGCTCTCCCGTGCGGGCGCCACGACCACGCACGCCTCCACCCGGGGATGGCTGCGCGCGGCGTGCTCCACCTCACCCGGTTCGATCCGGTACCCGTTGACCTGGACCTGGAAGTCGTCGCGCCCGAGAATCTCGATCGAGCCGTCCGGCAGATAGCGCCCCAGGTCGCCCGTGGCATACACGCGCTCGCCTGTGGAGGGCAGCCGGAAGAAGCGCTCCCGGGTGCGTTCCTCGTCGCGCCAGTAACCGTGGGCCAGTCCGACCTCGCTGCCCACCACCATCTCTCCGGGCACCCACACGGGCCGGTCCCGCCAGGCGCCGTCCAGTACGTGGTAGCGGTGGTTGGCCATCGGCTTGCCGTACGGGATGCTCGTCCAGTCCGGGTCGATCTCGCCGACCGGCTGCAGGATCGACCAGCAGATGGTCTCCGTCGGCCCGCCCGACCCCATCACCCGCAGGCGGGGGGCCAGCGCCCGCATCCGGTCGGGGAGGGTCAGCGGGATCCAGTCGCCCGACAGCACGGTCAGCCGCAGCGGTTCCAGCACGGGTGCCGCGTGGTCGCCGGCGACCTGCTCGGCCGCCTCGACCAGCATCTGCGCCAGTGCGGGCACCGAGTTCCAGAACGTCACCGACTCCCGGCGGACGAGGTCCACCCAGTGCGCGGGGTCGGGCCGTTCACCGGCGTCGGGCAGTACGGCCGCCCCGCCGGCGGCGATGATGCCGAAGACGTCGTACACGGAGGCGTCGAAGTGCAGCCCCGACACGGCGAGCACCCGGTCCCCGGGCCCGACACCGAACCGTGCGTTGATGTCGCCGAACATGTTCGTCACACCGCGGTGGTCGACCATCACGCCCTTGGGACGGCCCGTCGACCCGGAGGTGTAGATGACGTACGCCAGGTCGCGCGGCCCCTGCACGGAGGCGAGCGGGGCGTCTCCGACGGTGTCGAAGTCACGGTCCACGGCCAGCACCCGTACGCCCCCCGGCCAGGAGAGGGCGTCGACGAGCCGGCTCTGTGTGAGAACCAGCTCCACCTCGCCGTTCTCCAGCAACTCCCGCAGCCGCAGCGGCGGTACCCCGGGGTCGACCGGCAGATACGCGGCTCCGGAGGTGAGGACGCCGTACACCGCCGCGTACTGCTCCCACCCCTTCTCGGCGACGATCGCCACCAGCCTGCCCGGACGCGCCCCCAGTTCGCGCAGCCTCCGTCCGACACGGTTGGCGTGGGCGTGCAGTTCGGCGTGGGACAGGGTGCGGGCGGTGGTGACGACCGCGGGGGCGTCGGGGCGCTCGGCCGCCTGCCGCGCGAGCACCTCGTGCAGGAGCGTGTCGCCGACCTCCCGGGCGGTGTCGTTGACCTCGGCGCGTACGGCGAGCTGCTCGGCCGGCACCAGATCGAACCGCTCGGCCTGCCAGAGCGCCTCCTCCGTGATCAGGCGGTCCAGCAGACGGCAGTAGGCGGTGAACATGTCGTCGACGAGGCCGGGCGGGAACATCGCGTCGAGGAAGTCCCACTTCAGGTGCAGGGTCCTGTCGATCTCCCGGATCTGGAAGTCGAGCAGCACCTGCGGGGTCTGCGAGATGCCGTACGTCTCCTCGCCGAGCCCCGACACCTGTCGCCGGGGCGGATGCCCGAGCAGGCTCGTGACGACGATCGGCATGGCCGGGCGGGCCCCCGCGACCGGCCGGCGGCGTTGCAGCTCGCGCAGCACCCGCACCCCGTTGAAGTGCCGGTGCTGGAGATCGGTCCAGATCTGCTCCTGGATGTCCAGGGCCCGCTCGGCGAACGTCCCGTCGGTCTTCTCCACGGCGACCAGGAGCGTGTTGGTGAAGTCGCCGAGCAGCCGGTCGATGTCCGGGTGCACCGGAAGCCGGTCGAAGACGGGGAAGTTGATGGTGAACGCGTCGTTCCCGCTCCAGGTGCGCAGGACCTCGGCGAAGACCGCCACGAGGATGCCGGACGGCGTCACACCGAGCCGGCGGGCCCGTTCCTGGAGCCGGTGCCAGCGCGCGGGGGCGAGCCGGTGCGCGTGCCGTTCGAAGCGGATCGTGCCCCGTGGCCGGGTGACCAGGGGAAGGTCGGGGGCGGCGGGCAGATCGGGGACGCGTTCCAGCCAGTAGGCGCGGGAGCGTTCGTAGGCGGGCGTGGCCTCCAGTGCCGAGCGCGCCTGCGTGACGTAGTCCCGGAACGTGATGTCCGGCGCGGGCGGGGCCGTGTCCGGGTCCTCGTACAGCTCGATCAGCTCCGGGAAGAGCACCTGGAACAGGCTCCAGGCGTCGACGACCAGGAGATCGACGCCGATGTGCAGACGCACCCGGCCGCCGGGCAGCAGGGTGACCCGGACGTCGAACAGCGGGCCGGTCTGCGGGTCCATCACCTGGTGCGACATCTCCTCGCGCAGGAGCCGCGCGCGCTCACCGGCCGCGTCCGGGGACTCGTCCCGCAGATCGAGCACCCGCACGTCCTGGCCCGCGGCCCGGGGCAGCACACGCTGGGTGCCGTCGGCCAGGACGACCGCGCGCAGCATGTCGTGGCGGCGCACCACCTCGGCCCACGCCCGCTCGAACCGCGGCACGTCCAGTCCGTCGCGCTCCCACTCGAAGTAGCCGTGGCAGCCCACGTTCCCGAAGTCGACGGCAGCGCCCCGGCCGATCCACAGCGCCTGCTGCGTCTCCGTCAGCGGGAACGGCTCGTACCGGCCGGCCGGGTCGGGGTGCACCGGCGGCAGGCCGGCCAGGGACGAGGTCGCCTCGGCCGCGCCGCGTGCCGCGGCCAGCCGGGCCAGGGAGGCGACGCTCGACGCGCGCATGAGTTCCGGGAGGGCCACGTCGAGCCCCAGTTCCTCCCGTGCGCGGGTCAGCAGCCGTACGGCGCTGAGCGAGTCGCCGCCCAGGTCGAAGAAGCCGTCGAGGACACCGATGTCGTCGAGACCGAGCACCTCCGACCACAGGGCCGCCAGGCGCCGCTCGGTCTCGTTGCGCGGTTCGACCCTGCGCACGTCCAGGCCGGGCCGGTTCCGGTCGGCTGCCGGCAGCGCGGCCCGGTCCACCTTGCCGCCGGGGCCGACGGGTATCTCGTCCACGACCGTGAGGCTCACGGGAACCATGTAGGCGGGCAGCGTCCGGCGCAGCGCCCGGCGGATCTCGGACAGCAGGGGAGGGGCGGACGGGGCGGTGACGAGGTAGCCGGCCAGCCGGCGTTCCCCGTCCGCCGGTTCGGTCACGGTCACCGCGGCCTGGAGCACACCCGGCTGCCGGGCCAGCGCCGACTCGACCTCGCCCAGGTGGACCCGGTAGCCGCGGATCTTCACCTCGTCGTCGGCGCGGCCGATGACCTCGATCTCGCCGTCGGGCCAGCGCCGTGCCACGTCGCCGGTCCGGTACAGGACCGGGTGCGGATCGTCGGGGAGGGGGTTGGGCAGGAACCTCTCCTCGTTCGTCGCCGGCCGGTTGAGGTAGCCCAGCGACAGTCCGGCGCCCGAGACGTACAGCTCGCCGGGCTCGCCGGGCGGGACCGGAGCGAGCGACTCGTCCAGCACATGGACGTTCACGCCGGGCACGGGGCGGCCCACCGGCGGGGCGCGGTGCAGGCGCTCGTCCTCGGTCAGGGTGCGGCTCACGGCCGAGAGGTTGCAGGTGGTCACCACGGTGGCCTCGGACGATCCGTAGACGTTGACCACCTCGAAGGGCAGCGTGTCCGGAGGCCAGGCGCGCAGGCGCTCGCCCGCCACCCGCACGGTGCGCAGCACCGTGTCGTCCGGCCAGTCGAGCGACCAGCAGCGCTCGGCCGTCGCGGTCATCATGAGGCTGTGGGAGACGCGCTCGCCCACCAGCCAGTCCCGCAGTGCTCCGGGGTCCGCCGCGACATGCGGCTCCGGTACGCACACCGCCGCGCCCGCGGCGAGCAGCGGCAGACAGTCCACCTCGACCAGTCCCGCTCCCGGGGAACACAGCCAACTTCCGCGGGAGAGCGGCTCGATGGCGCACTGCTCGATCAGGGTGTGCACCAGCGTCCGCAGGGCGCCGTGCCGGAACAGCACGGCCTTCGGGTCGCCCGTCGAGCCGGATGTGAACGCCACATGGCAGACGGTGGCGTCGGTCACCGCGACCCCGGGCGGTTCGGCGGGTGCCGAACGCCAGGTGTCGTCGTCCATCAGGACCACCGGCACCCCGGGATCCTCGTCCAGCCCGGCCGACGTGTGCTCGTCCGCCAGGACGACGGCCGCCTCGGCGTGCCGCAGCATCGACGCCACCCGGGCCGAGGGGTGCGCGGGGTCGAGCAGCACCGCCGCCACGCCCAGTTTGAAGCAGGCCAGCTGGGCGATCAGGTGCGCCGTGCCGCGCCCCAGGTACAGGCCGGCCCGCGCCTTCGGCCGCACTCCCAGCCCCTGCAGGTGCCGGGCGAGCCGGTTGGCCGACTCCTCCAGGCCGGCGAAGTCCAGTGCCGTGCCCGCGTGTTCGACGGCCGTGGCCCGGGGGGTGCGGCGGGCTGCCAGTGCCACACGTTCGTGGACGTAGAGCTGTGACTCGGGGGAGTGGGTGTCCCGCACGACGTTCCGCCCTTTCCGCGCTGGAGACAGGAGGCGGGGACGGTAGACCGCCGAGGTTAGGCAAGGGTTACGCGGTGGGGCGTAACCGGGCGCTAACCCGGCGGCCCTAGCCTCGGTCGGTCATGGACGACTCCCTCAGCCGCCTGACGCCCCAGCAGTGGACCCGCCTCGCCGAGCGCGCGCGGGCCGGACAGCCCCCCGCACACGGACGACCGGAGACACCCGCCGCCCCGCCGGTGCCGCGCGCCGACCCCGCGGCCCCCCGCCCGGCCACCCACACCCAGGAACAGCTGTGGTTCCTCAGCCGGCTGACCGCCGGCACCCCGAACTACAACGTGCCCTTCCGCTTCGATCTGGAAGGCCCCCTGGAGCCGCACCACCTGCACACCGCACTGCGCACGGTCGTCCAACGGCACGACGCCCTGCGCACCGGGCTGCGACCCGACCCCGGCGGGCTGCGCCAGGTGGTCCGGGAACGGGTGCCGGTGGAGCTGCCGATGTGTGATCTGTCCCGGCACGACGACCCCCGCGCCGCGGCCGACGCCCGCTGCCTGGAACTCGCCCGCACCGTCTTCGACCTGGAGACCGCGCCGCTGTGGTGCTTCGAGCTGCTACGGCTGGACGAGGCGGGCGAGCGGCACGTGCTGGTGTGGATCGCCTCCCACACCATCGCCGACGGCGGAGCGGTGGGCGTCCTGCTGGACGAGGTCGGCGCCGTGTACGCCGCGCTGACAGCCGGCCGTGACGTCGTACTGCCGGACCCCGGGCCCCAGTTGACCGACTACGCCGTCTGGCAGCGGGCCACCCTGACCCCGGCGGAGACCGAGCGGCTGACCGCCTACTGGCGCCGCCGCCTCGACGGCTACGACGGCCTGCGCCTGACCTACGACCGGCCGGCCCCGGCCGGCACCGCCCTTCCCCAGGGCCGCACCGTCCGCTTCACCGTCCCGGCAGCCCTGCGCCGGCGGGTCGTCGGCCTCGCCAGGAAGCACGCCGGGTCGCCGTTCATGGTCCTGCTGGCCGCCTACCAGGTGCTGCTCGCGCGGCTCGCCCGCCGCCCCGACGTGGCGACGGCCCTGCCGCTCGCGTGCCGCGACACCCCCGGCTACGAGCGGGTGTTCGGCTCGCTCACGAACACCGTCGTGATCCGCACGGACACCGGCGGCGGCGCCTCCTTCGCGACGGTCCTCGACCGGGTCAGGGAGGCCGTCCTGGGCGCCATCGAGCACCAGAACCTGCCGTTCGGCAAGCTGGTGGAGGAGCTGCGGCCGGCCCGCCACGGGCGCACCAACCCCATCACCGAGACGATCTTCAGCTACGGCGGCACACCCGCGACCCTCGGCTGGACCCCCCTCGGCGACTCGGTGCGCGCAGCCTGCCGGGGCATGTCCAACGACACCGTCCGCTTCGACTTCGAACTGGTGCTGGACGACACCCTGGAGGGGCTGACCGGCCGGTTCGAGTACGACAGCGACCGCATCGACACGCGCAGCGCCCGCCTGATCTGCGACGCCTACCTGGACATCCTCGGCGCCGCGGTGGAGCACCCCGGCGCACCCCTGCCGCAACCGCCGGGCGAGGAGTCCGGCCGGTCCCGCCCGCCGCTGCCGGCCTGGTCCGCGGCACCGGCCGACGCCCCGGCTCCCGCATCCCCGGACGGCCCGGTGCCCGGCAGCGGCGGCGCACCGCGCACCGAGGCCGAGCGCGCCGTGGCCCGTATCTGGGCCGGTGCCCTGGGCCGTGACGCGCTGGAACGCGACGACGACTTCTTCGCCCTCGGCGGCTACTCGATGCTGGCGGTGGACGTGATCGCCGCCGTCAACGAGGAGTTCGGCACCGACCTGTCGGTGCTGCAGATCTTCGAGACGAGCAGTGTCGCCTCGCTGGCCCGTGCCGTCGAGGCCGGTGCCCACGCCGCCGGAACCGGCGGGGCGGGCGACGACGGGACCGTTGCGGCGGACCTGCTGGAGCAGGTGGAGGGGATGAGCGACGAGGAGGTGGCGCGGGCGCTGGAGCGACTGCGCGACACCCCCTGAACCCGGGCCCGACGCGGGGGGGAACTCCGTAGGAGGGAAGAGCCGTAGGAGGGAAGAGCCGTAGGAGGGACAAGCCGTAGGAGGGAAGAAGAGCGGCCGCCCCGAACCGGAGGCGGGGGATGACTCCGGCGGGACGGCCGCTCGTCGCGGGCCGGTCGGACGTGACCGGCTGTCAGGTGTGCTGCGCCCCGGCCGGGGGCGCCTGCACCTGGGGGGACCCGGGCTGCTGCGGCTGCCGTACGGCCTGCATGACGACGGCCACCAGGACCGCGCCGACGACGAGGACCACCGCCGACGTCACGAACGCGAAGCGGTAACCGTCCACCATGGCCTGCCCGGCCGCACCGCCGGAGCCGCGCGCGTCATGGGCGTGGGTGACGGCGAGCGTCGTCAGCACCGCGAGTCCGAGCGAACTGCCCAGCTGCTGCACCGACGTCTGCACCCCCGACCCGAAGCCGGCGTCCGCGTCCGACAGGCGGTGCAGCGCCGCGTTCTGCAGTGCCGGCAGGCCGATCGCCAGACCGAACGACAGCACCACCGTCGCGGGCACGAGCTGTCCCCAGAACGAGCCCTGGGCGTCGATGCGCGCCAGCAGCAGCATGCCGACCGCGCTGACACCGAAGCCCACGATGATCGCCGTCTTCGCGCCGGCCTTCGTCACCAGCTGCGTGGAGACCACCATCCCGGGGATGAAGGCGGCGCAGAACGGCAGATAGGCCAGACCCGACTGGAGCGGGGAGTAGCCGAGGACCTGCTGCACGTACAGCGTGACCAGGAAGAACATCGCGGCCATGGCGCTGGTCAGGAACACGGTGGCCACATTGGCGGTGATCCGGGTGCGGTCGGTGAAGAACCGCAGCGGCATCATCGGATCCGCCGCCCGGGCCTCGACCAGCGCGAACAGCGCGACCAGCACCACCCCGCCGGCGAGGGACCCCCACACCGCCACACTGCCCCACGGGTGTTCCGACGCCTGCAGCAGACCGTTGACGACCGCCACGAGCCCGGCCGTGATGAGCAGACCGCCCCAGACGTCCGGCCGTCGCCGGGCGCCCGTGACCGGCGCGTCCTCAACCGTGCGCGCCGCGAGAGCCAGTGCCACGGCGGCGACGGGCAGGTTGATCAGGAACACCCAGCGCCAGCCGGCCAGATCCACCAGCACGCCCGACAGCAGGACGCCCACCGTCGCCCCCATGCCGGCCAGCCCACCCCACATGCCGAGGGCCTTCGCCCGTTCCTTGCCGTCCGTGAACATCAGGACGATCAGCGACAGGGCGGCCGGCGACGCCATCGCCTCGCCGACGCCCTGGGCGAACCGGCTGACGATGAGCACGCCGGAGTTCCAGGCCAGGCCGCTGGTCAGCGACGCCAGGGCGAACAGCGTCGTACCGATCACGAACAGTCGCTTGCGTCCGACGAGGTCGGCCACCCGGCCGCCCAGGAGGAGCAGTCCGCCCGCGGCCAGCAGATAGCCGTTGACCACCCAGGCCAGACCCGCCTGCGAGGTGCCCAGATCGTCCTCGATCGAGGGCAGCGCGATGTTCACCACCGTGTTGTCGATCACGATGATGAACTGGACCAGCGAGAGCACGGCCAGCGCCTTCCAGCGGCGCGGGAACGCGGCGGGCTGCTCCGGCGGTGCGGCGGCGCCTCCTCCGCGCTCGGGCCCGGTTTCCATGGTGGACATCTGTTCTCCCAGCAAGCGGACGGACATCTTCGTCACGTCGAGTCAATGCCGGGCGCACGCGGCCTGTCCAACAACGATCACTCCCGGTTTGACAACCATCGGGAGTCTTCGAAGATGAGAGCGTGGATCTGGACATGGCGCAGGTGAGGGCATTCATCACGACGGCCGACGAGCAGCACTTCGGCAAGGCGGCCGAGCGCCTCCACCTCAGCCAGCAGGCGCTGTCCAAACGCATCCGCCGGCTGGAGGAGCTGCTCGGCACCCGGCTCCTGGAGCGCTCCAGCCAGGGCGTGGAACTGACCGAGGCGGGCTCCCGCTTCCTGGGTCCGGCCGTCGCCGCCCTGGACGCCGCGGACACGGCCGTCGCCGCCGTCGCCGCGGCCGGCCGTCCGCTGCGCATCGACGTCCTCGACGAGCGCCTCGTCCCCATACACCTCGTGCAGCGCTGGATCGACGCCGACCCGGAGGCGCCGCTGGAGGTGAGCATGCGGCACGGCCTGGAGAACGCGCTGCCCGCCCTGCGGCGCGGGGAGATCGACGTGGCGTTCGGCCGGGTGCACGCGCTGCGCGCTCCGTGGCGGGACGAGTTCGCGTACCGTCCGGCGCGACTGGAACCCCTCGTGCTGCTGGTGGGCCTCGACCACCCGTTCGCCCAGAAGCCGTCCGTCCGCCTCGCCGAGCTGCCCGGCGTCCCCCTGAGAACGCCCATGGGCGGCGGTGTGCTGGAATGGACCGCCTTCGTGCGGGAGTTCGCCGACAGCTGGTCGCTCGACCTGAACACGAGCGGACCGGCACTCAGCCTCGACCATCTGGTGGACACCGTCGCGGACAGTCCCGGCGAGGCGACCCTCGTCGGCGCGGGCATGAACGTGCCCGACGGGCAGCGCATCCGGACGGTTCCGCTCGTGGACCCCACCCCGGTGTACCCGTGGTCGGCCGTGTGGCGCCGGGACCGGCCGCACCGCCTCCTGTCGCAGCTGCTCGACGCCGCCGGGAGCGGCACCCGCGTCCGGGACATGGCCGACGCGCTCGGCCCCGTCTGGCTACCCGCCGCGGACCGGTCGGGCCTAGGCCTGTAACCACGGCGGCGGACACGCTCCCTGCTGCCGCTGCCGCTGCCGCTGCCGCTGCCGCTGCCGCTGCCGCTGCCGCTGCCGCTGCCGCTGCCGCTGCCGCTGCCGCTGCCGCTGCCGCTGCCGCAGCCGCAGCCGGCACGGTGTCGGCCGCGGACCCCGGCTCGTGAGACGGTCGTCGGCACAATCCCCGTTGCCGTTGCCGTCGCCACTGCTGCCGCCGCCGGTGCCGATCAGGCCGACGGTCCCGGACTGTCCCCCCGGCCGGCTGCCTCCCCCCTGTGCGTCGCCCTCCGCCCATCGGTCCGCACCCGACGTCGGTGCACGGCCGCCGGGGGCGGCGTAACCGGTGCCAAACCCCGCCGCCCTACGGTCACCGGGCCCCGGTTCCCCCGGGGTCGCCGACCACGCACCCAGGACGCGAGGGCAGGGCAGTGGACTCATTGACGTTGCCGAACCAGGCCGGGCCCGCGGCGCGGGGCACCGGGCAGCGGGACCTGACCGTCAGCGCCGCGGCGTCGCTCCGGCGGCACGATCCGGAGCTGGACGGGCTGCTGGAACAGGAGTTCAGGCGACAGCAGGACACGCTCGCCATGGTCGCCTACGCCAGCCTCGCCGACCCCTCCGTCCTCGCCTGCGGCGCCTCGGTCCTGGCCAACGTCACGGCCGAGGGGTACCCCGGTGCCCGCTACCACCCCGGCTGCCGCTGGCTCGACCAGGTGGAGGAGCTGGCCGTGCGCCGGACCCGCGCCGTCTTCGGGGCCCGCTACGCCAACGTCCAGCCGCACTCGTGCTCCCAGGCCAACCTCAGCGTCCTGTTCGCCCTCATGCGCCCCGGCGACACCGTGCTCGGTCTCACCCTCGACGCGGGCGGCCATCTCACCCACGGCGCACCCGCGTCGGTGGTGGGCGACTACTTCCACGCCGTGGGATACGGCGTGGACGAGGACGGACGCATCGACTACGAGCAGGTGCGGCGCCTGGCGCACCGGTACCGCCCGAAGGTCGTCATCGCCGGCGCCAGCGCCTACCCGAGGGCCCTGGACTACGAACGGTTCCGCGCCGTCGCCGACGAGGTGGGCGCGTACCTGCTCGCCGACATCTCGCACATCGCGGGCCTCGTCGCCGCGGGCGTGCACCCCAGCCCGATCGACCGCGCGCACATCACCACACTCAGCACCTACAAGCAACTCGGCGGCCCGCGCGGCGGACTGATCCTGAGCGGCGCCGAGTGCGACACACCCGGACCCGACGGGGTCCGCACCCTCGCCCAGCTCATGCAGCGGGCGGTCTTCCCGCGCAGCCAGGGCACCCTGAACGCCGCCGGCATCGCCGCGAAGGCGCGGGCCCTCGCGCTGGTGGCGCGACCGGAGTTCCGGGAGCTGGCCGAGCGCATCGTGCGCGACGCCCGGGCCCTGGCCGAGGAGCTGACCCGCCGCGGTCACCGCGTGCTCACCGGCGGCACCGACACCCACATGGTCCTGGTGGACACCACGCCCCTCGGCCTGTCCGGGGCGGCCGCGGAGCGTGCCCTGGAGGAGTGCGGCATCCTCGCCAACCGCAACCGCATCCCGAACGACACCCGCTCCCCGCGCCTGACCAGCGGGCTCCGGTTCGGGACCAACATCCTCGCCCAACGCGGCCTGGAACCGCGGGACATGGGGGAGTGCGCCGACCTGGTCCACCAGGTCCTCGCCGCGACCGAGCCGGCCGGCGGCGCCGGACACCGGCTCGACCCCGTCGTACGGGACCGGGTACGGCGAGCCGTGCACCGGCTGTGCCGACGGCACCCGCTCCCCGGCTACACGGCGGAGCCGGCCGTATGACCTCCGCACCCCAGCGCGCCGCCTACTTCTCCCGGCCCTGGGTGTGGGACCTGCGGCCGACCCCCGGACCGCACACCGCGGCCCTCCTCCTGCTGCCGCACGGCGGGGGCAGCGCCCACGCCTTCACCGAATGGCCCGCGCACTTCCCCGACGACGTCACCGTCCTCGCCGCCCAGTACCCCGGCCGCGGCTCCCGCTTCGGCGAGCCGCCGGCGCGCAGCATGGAGGAGTTGCGCGACGCCCTCGTCGAGGCGCTGGACGCCCTGGACCTGCCCCTGGTCATCTTCGGAAACAGCCTGGGCGCACTCCTCGGCTTCGAGGTGGCCTGGCAGCTGGAGCAGACCGGGCGCCCGCCCGCCGCCCTGTGCGTGTCGGGGGCCTGGGCACCGCACGCCCGCGAACCTGGCGCGACCTACGGCGACGCCCTCTGGTCGGACCCGGCGCTGGTGGACTGGCTGCACGAGTACGGCGGGATGCCGGCGGAGGTGCTGGCCGACCCCGATCTGCTCACGCTCGTCCTCGACGCCGTCCGCGCGGACCTGACGATCGTGGAGAACTACCGGTTCGGGCCCGCACCACGACGGCTGGGTTGCCCCATCACCGTGCTGGGCGGCACCGAGGACCGCCTGGTGAGCGAGCCCACCCTCAGGGCGTGGACCGAGCGGACCCGGCGGGCCGCGGAGGTGCACCTCCTCCCGGGCGACCACTTCCACTTCGCCGACCACCTGCCGTACGTGACCGGACTCGTGCGCGCCCACCTCCCCACCCCCGCCGACCCGAGCGGAAAGCGAGCCGAACATGACCGGACTTGACTGCGTCGTCATCGGTTACCACGCCGGTGACTTCGACGACTACCGGCTGATGTGCGAACAGGCCGGTCCGGACTCCCCCGAGTGGCAGATCTACCGCAAGGAGCACCTCGTCCTCGAGGGCCGTTCCATGCCGTGGCTGGAGGCGTTCAGCCGGCTGCGCAACCGCGCCACCGGACGCAACGACCGCTACCACGTGGGCGAGGTCTTCAACCTCGCCGCGCTCTACCTCACCAACCACCTGCGCCGGCAGGGGTACTCCGCGGAACCCGTCTCGCTGTTCGGGGCCGAGCAGGAGGAGCTGGCCGGGCTGCTCAGCCGGCGCCCGCGCATGGTGGCGATCACGACGACGTTCTACGTGACGATCCTGCCGGTCGTGCAGATCGTGGAGTTCGTGCGCAAGCACGCGCCCGACACGCACATCGTGGTGGGCGGCCCCCTCATCGACAACCTGTGCCTCAACGGCATCACCGACGAGCTCCAGGACATGTTCTTCGCCATGGGCGCCGACACCTACGTCCAGGAGTCCCAGGGCGAACAGACCCTGGCCGACCTGTGCGCGGCGCTGACCGCGGGCGCCTCCGTGGAGAAGGTCCCCAACGTCATCCACTGCCCCGACGACACCTGGGTGCTCACCCGCCGCCGCCCCGAGGCCAACGACCTGGACGCCTGCGCCATCGACTGGAGCCGCTTCAGCAGCCGGCAGATCGGCGCCACGGCACAGACCCGCACGGCCCGCAGCTGCGCCTTCAAATGCGCCTTCTGCGACTACCCCTCCCGGGCCGGCGCCCTGACCACCGCCTCGATCGACACCGTGCGCCGGGAGCTGCGGACCCTCGCCGAGAAGGGCGTACGCAACGTCGTGTTCGTCGACGACACCTTCAACGTCCCGCCCAAACGGTTCAAGGAGCTGTGCCGCATGATGATCGAGGAGGACCTCGGTCTGCGGTGGTACTCCTACCTGCGCTGCTCCAACGCCCGCGACGACGAGACCTTCGACCTCGCGGCGGAGTCCGGGTGCGCCGGCGTCTTCCTCGGCATCGAGTCCGGGGACGCCCAGGTCCTGCAGAACATGAACAAGCTCGCGCAGGACAGCCAGTACCGCACCGGGATCCAGCGGCTGAAGGAACGCGGCGTGACCACCTTCGCCTCCCTCATCGTCGGCTTCCCCGGTGAGAACGAACGCACCGTCGCCAACACCGTCGACTTCCTCAACGAGACCGCCCCCGACTTCTGGCGGGCCCAGGCGTGGTGGGGCAACGAGCGCTCACCCGTCTACCGCAACCGGGAGCTGTACGGCATCAAGGGCGCGGGCTACAGCTGGGAACACTTCACGATGAACTCCCGGGAGGCCGCCGCCCACTGCGACGCCATGTTCGACGCGGTCACCGAGTCGACCTGGCTGCCCCTGTACGACTTCGACTTCTGGTCCCTGCCGTACCTGGCGGGCAAGAACGTCACGGCAGCCGCGCTCAAGCCGCTGCTGGACACCACCCAGCGGCTGATGCGCGAACGCGACGCCGCCACGCCGGACGCCACGCGCCTGGCCACCCTGGAACGTGAGTTCGCCGACGCCGTAGCCGCCCTGGACGCCGAACCGGCCAAGTACCGGTACTGACCGGAGAGGGCCGCGCCGAACAGGGCAGAGGAGGACCGTGTGACACGCAGCAGCACACCCTGGGCCACCGTCACGCGCGAGGGGGCACCGAGCCCGCCGGGGGAGTGGGAGCCCGTCCACCGCGGACTCGACCGTGCCGCCGCCCGGCATCCGGGCCGGCCCGCCGTCGTCGCCGCGGCCCGGTCGCTGACCTTCCGCAGGCTCCGGACCCACTCCGACGCACTGGCCCGCGTCCTGCGCGCCAGGGGAGCCGGCCCGGAGACCATGGTGGGCCTGTGCCTGCCCCGGACCGCGGACCTGACGGTGGGCCTGTTCGGCATCCTGAAGTCGGGCGCGGCCTATGTACCACTGGATCCGGCCCACCCCGAGGACCGGCTCCGCTTCCTGGCCGCCGACTGCGGCATGACGACCGTGGTGACCCACTCCTCGGTCGCCGCCCGGCTGCCCCGGCCGCTGCGCGACCGCGCCCTGTACCTCGACTCCCTCGACCTGGACACCGACGCGGCGGCGGGTCCGCCCCGGGTGGACCTCCGCCCCGGCCATCCCGCCTACGTCATCTACACCTCCGGCTCCACCGGCCGGCCCAAGGGCGTACAGATCCCGCACGGCGCCCTGACCGAGCTGCTGGACCGGCTGCGCGGTGCCGGCATCGTCCGCCGGGAACCGGCCCGCGTCGGGTGGAACGCGAGCATCTCCTTCGACGCCTCCGTGCAGCAGTGGATCCGTGCCTGCGCCGGCGACACACTGCTCCTCCTGCCCGAGGACCTGCGCACCGACCCGGAGGCGCTCGCCCGGTTCCTGCGCGAACAGCGCGTCACCGACCTGGACATCACGCCCTCCCACCTCCGCCCCCTCGTCGAGCACCTGACGCCCGCGGCCGATGCGGACCCGCTCACGCTGCTCGTCGGCGGCGAGGCCATCGACCCGGACCTCTGGCGGTCCCTGGCCGCCCTCCGAGCGACCGGTGCCGCCGTGGCCCACAACCTGTACGGCCCCACCGAATGCACCGTGGACGTCACCAGCACCCCCGTCGAGGCACGGCACGACCCGCACCTGGGCGCACCCCTGCCCGGGGTGGGCCTGCACCTGCTCGGGCCGGACCTGCGCCCCGTCCCCGACGGCGAGCCGGGGGAGATCTGCCTCGCCGGCACCGGACTCGCCCGCGGGTATCTGGGCCGGCCCGGACTGACCGCTGCCCGCTTCGTCCCGGACCCGTTCGCCGCGAACGGCAGCCGGCTGTACCGCACGGGAGACCTGGCCCGCCGGCGTACCGACGGCACGCTCGCCTATCTGGGCCGGCTCGACCACCAGATCAAGCTGCGGGGTTTCCGGATCGAGCCCGGTGAGATCGAGGCGGTGCTCGGCGGGCATCCGCTGGTGGCCGAGGCCCTCGTCGTCAAGCGCGACGACGTGCCCGCGGCCCCCGCCCTGGTCGCGTACTGCCGGAGCGCGCCGAACGCACCGCGACGACCCGACGAGGAGGACCTGGACGCATGGGCGCGCCGGCACCTCCCGGACCACATGGTGCCCGCCGCCTACGTCGTCGTGGACGCCTTCCCGCTGAACGGGTCGGGAAAGGCGGACCGGGCCGCGCTCCCGCGACCCGAGCCGCGTACGACCGGCGCCCCCGACCGGACGGCCGCGCACGCCGCGCCCACGGGGCCGTACGAGGAACTGGTGGCCCGGACCTGGTGCGAGGTCCTCGGCGTCGAAGAGGTCGGCGCGGACGAGGACTTCTTCCGCATCGGCGGGAACTCGCTGCTGGCCATCCGGGTGGCGGCCCGCATCAGGCGAGCCACCCGGCTCGCCGTCCCCATGAGCACCGTCTTCGCCAACCCCCGGCTGCGCACCCTGGCCGCGCACCTGGAACAGACGGCGCACGACCGGCCCGGGGACGCCGGGACCGCAGCGGCCAAGCACGCGGCCAAGCACGCGGCCAAGCACACGGACAAGCACGCGGACGAGAACGGCGACGAGAACGGCGACGACACGGTGGAGGGCATGGCATGAGCGTCGACCACGAGGACGCCGGTGCGGACTCCGCGCCCCGCGCATGGAACGTGCTGGTCAACGTCGAGGAGCAGTACGGCCTGTTCCCCGCCGACCGGGAGCCGCCCGGCGGCTGGCGGCACACCGGCTTCTCCGGCAGCGAGGAGGAGTGCGAGCGCTACGTGGACGAGCACTGGACCGACATGCGGCCGCTGAGCCTCCGGCACGCCACCGGGCGGACGTGACGGAGCCGGCCGGCATACGGCGGCGGGAGGGGGGAGACACCGTCTCCCCCCTCCCGCCGTATGCCGCGGCCGTTCCTTCGCGGCTCAGCCGACGGTCACCGTCACCGGCAGGTGCTTGATGCCCAGCATGAAGTTCGACCGCAGGCGCTCGACGGGACCGGCCACGCGGAACCGCAGCCGGCGCTCCGCCAGCGCCCGCATGAGCAGGGTGATCTCCTGCCGTGCTCCGCCCATGCCGATGCAGCGGTGCGCCGCCACGCCGAACGCCAGATGCTGGTTCGGGGTGCGGGAGACGTCGAAGACGTCCGGTGCGGGGAACTGCTCCTCGTCCCGGTTGGCGGAGGCGTTCCACAGCGTGACCGAGTCCCCGGCGCGGATGAGGGCGCCGCGGAGTTCCACGTCGCGGGTGGCCGTCCGCTGCACGTAGGCGTTGGTGGACGTCCAGCGGAAGACCTCCTCCACCGCGGTGCCCAGCAGCCCGGGGTCGGCGATCAGACGCTCGGCCTGGTCGGGGTGGTCCGCCAGGGCCAGCACGGCCGCCGTGGCGGTGTACGGGGTGGTCTCGTTGCCGCCCACCGCCACGTTCAGGCAGTTGTAGAGGATCTGACTGTCCGACATGGGGCGGCCGTTGACCTCGGCCGAGCACAGGATGCTGACCAGGTCGCCGCCCGGTTCGCGCCGTCGTCGCTCCATCAGCTCGGAGACCATGTCGAAGATCTCCACCTGGGAGGCCACCAGCGTCATCCCCGTCCGGGCCGAGCCCGCGTACTCCGGGTCCTTGTGCCCGATCATGGAACGGGTGAGCCGCAGCAGCCGGAACGCGTCGTCGCGTCCGAGGTCGAACATCGCGGACAGGAAACCGGCCGGGAGCTCCAGCGCCACCTCGGTGGCGAAGTCGCCGCCGCCGGCGGCCACGAACTTGTCCAGTGCCGCGTCGAGGAACTCCACCACCCGCCGCGTGGCCTTCTCGATCATCCAGGGTGCGAAGGCCTTGTGGACCTGCTGGCGCAGCAGCCGGTGGTCGGGCGGATCGGAGCAGATCAGCATCTGGCCGGACGCGGTGTCCGCGGCGTTGCGGTACGAACCGCCCAGCACCGTTCCGAACCGGGACGAGAACGCGGACGCGTCGATGTACGCGGCGGCGACGTCCTCGTACTTCGTCAGCGCCCAGAAGCCGCCTTCCGGCGTCGGGTTCCAGTACACGGGCGCGTTCTCCCGCAGCCACGACCACGCGGCGTGCGGGTCGCCGGACACGAACAGGTCCAGGTCGTTGAGGTCGATCGGCGCGTCGGTCGGCGCGTCTGGCTGTGTGCGGCCGGTCATGAGCTCACCATCGCCTTTCGCTTCTCGTTGATGACGCGGGCCAGGTCCTCCAGCACGCTGTCCTCGAACAGCGCTTCCGGCTTGAGCGAGATCCGCATGTCCCGCTGGATCGTCAGGCGGGCCCGGACCGCCAGCAGGGAGTGCCCGCCGAGCGCGAAGAAGTCGTCGTGGACACCGATGCCCTCCAGGGCCAGCAGGTCCTCCCACAACCGCACCAGGTAGCGCTCGACGTCGTCCCGCGGGGGAGCGTGACCGGCACCGCGCACGGGGCGGTCCGCGTGGATCGCCGACAGGCGGTCCCAGTCCCGTTTGCCGTGCGGATCGGTCGGCATCGACGGCAGGACCACGAACTCGGACGGCACCAGGTACCGGGGCACACGCTGCTCCAGGAAGGCCCGCAGTTCCCGCAGCGACAGCGCCTCGCCGGCGGGCACGGTGAACGCCACCAGGCGCCGCGCACCCGCCTCGCCGACCGCGGTCACCGCGCACTCCCGCACCCCGGGATGACTGCGCACCGCCGCCTCCACCTCACCGGGCTCCACCCGGTAGCCGCTGATCTTCCACTGGCGGTCGATCCGGCCCAGGTACTCCACGACCCCGTCCGGCCGCTGCCGGACCCGGTCACCCGTGCGGTACATGCGGCTGCCGTCCCCGGCGAACGGGTCGGGCAGGAAACGGGCGGCGGTCAGCCCCGGCCGGCCGAGATAGCCCCGGCCCACCCCGCTGCCCGCCACGTGCAGCTCGCCGGGCGTGCCGGGCGGCACGGGACGCAGCGCCGGGTCGAGCACGTACAGGCGTGCGCCCGCGAAGGCGCTGCCGATGGGAACGCTCTCCTCGGTGTCCGGCGGAGCGCTGCGGATCTCGTGCCCCGTGCACGCGACGGTGGTCTCGGTGGGGCCGTAGAGGTTGAACAACCGTCCGGTGAAGCCGCCCGCCAGCAGGTCCCGGCAGGTCGCCGGGAGCAGGACGTCGCCGCCCGAGCACAACAGCCGCAGCGAGGAGAACGCCTCACGGTCGTGGCGCACCACGTCGTTGAGGGCGACGGCCGGCGCCAGCATCGCGGTGATCCGGCGCCGCCGCAGCTCGCGCTGGAGATCGGTGGCCAGCAGCTGCGCGAACGAGGGCAGTACGGCGATCTCGGCACCGCCCGCGAGGGCCCGCCAGACCTCGAAGGTGAACGTGTCGAACGAGACGCTCGCGGCCTGCCCCGACCGGTCACCGGGACGCAGTTCGGGCAGCGCCGGGTCCAGGGCGAAGGCGGCCATCTGCCGGTGTTCGAGCACGACGCCCTTCGGGGTGCCCGTCGAGCCGGAGGTGAACAGCACACAGGCCGCGTCCGCCCCGGCCGGCTCCGGCAGCGGCGGGCCGTCGGTCGTGGTGCCTGCCTCGGCGCCGCTCCACTCCACGACCGGGCAGCCGGCGCCCACCGGCCCCTCGGACCGGGCCGGCTCGGTGATCACGCAGGCCACCCGGCCCGCCGACAGCATGTGGTCCCGGCGGGCCGCCGGATACCCGGTGTCGACGGGCAGACAGGCGGCGCCCGCCCGCAACACGCCCACCACGGCGGTCACCAGGTCGACGCCCCGCGGCAGGTACAGGCCGACCCGGTCGCCCCGGCGCACCCCCCGCCGGACCAGTGCCCGGGCCAGCGCGGTGGAACGGCGGTCCAGCTCCGCGTACGACAGGCGCGACGTGCCGTCGCTCACCGCCGGGGCGTCCGGGTACCGGCCCACGCTCCGCGCGAACAGCGCCACGAGGGTCGCGGATCCGGCCTCACGTGCGTCCTGATTCATCGTCGTCCCTTCCAGCAGACGGCCCCGGACGGATCCCGGTCACGGGGCGGCGGGTGCGAAGTCCGCGGCGATCAGTTCCGTCAGGGCGGTGGGCGCGGTCAGGTAGGCGAGCGCGTCACCGTCGAGGGTGTGATGGGTGACCTGACCGTAGGAGTCCCACTCGCGCAGGTCGCGCGGCCCCACGTCCGGGTCGTCGCGCCAGCCGATCGCGCTGATCGGCGACTTGAGCGCGTACGGGCCCGGGGGCCGGTAGCCGTAGCACATGTCGACGTCGTTGCGCAGCACGCGGATCGCGAGGGGGAGCAGGTCCGGCAGGATCTCACCGCCGCCCAACCGCCTCACGACCCGGCCGAGTTCACGGCCGAGCCGCTCGTCGCTCATGGACGGGTGGAACATGCCGAAGAAGCCGCGGCTGGGCACCAGGCAGGAGGAGAGGTACAGCCGGTCGGGAAGCCGCCCGCCGTCCTCCTGGATCCGTACCGCCAGCGCGTAGCACAGCAGCGCTCCCATGCAGTGCCCGAACAGCGCGTACGGCCGGTCCAGGTACGGCGTCAGTGCCCGCGAGGCGTCCGCGGCGAAGGTGTCGAAGTCGCGGTAGCCGTCCTCGCGGATGCGGTTCTCCCGCCCGGGCAACTGCACCGGGCACACCTCCAGCGGGCCGATCCGGCCGGGCCAGCCGCGGAACGAGGCGGCTCCGGTGCCGGCGAACGGCAGGCAGAACAAGCGTGCCGCAGACTCGTGCGACGGCTCGCGCAGCAGCCAGCGTCCCGCCGGGGGCGGCCTCCTGCCCGTGGCCGGTGGGATCATCCGTCCTCCCCAGGTCCGTCCGCCGACGCGGCTCGGCTGTGCCGCGGCGGTCGGAGCGCGACCCTAGGGCGGGGAGGTTAGCGACCGGTTATGCGAAGCGGACCGCGACCTCGTGGTCACCGGAGGCCGCCAGCAGCGTCTCTGCCTCCTCGGTGACCCGGCGGCGCAGCCCGGGGCGCAGCGGCGTGAACGCCTCGACCTCGACCTCGGTGTGCCGCGCCGACCGCCGCGCCGTCCACACCCCGCCGATCAGGCCGTCGACGACCAGCACGGGGGAGATCCAGCCCGCGGTCCGCGACACCTTCGTGCGCAGCGCCGGATCGGGCAGCAGGGACGCCAACTGCCGGGACACGCCCACGACGTAGGGATCGAAACCGGGGAGCAGCCGGACCAGGGGGGTGTCGCCCGCCGCGGGGCGGGCCGCCTCCATCGCGTCGAGGTCCTCCCGCAGAGCCCACGCCCGGTGGCCCTCGACACTCGTGGCCTCCACCGCGTCGCCCAGTTCGCGCAGGGCCGCGCGGACCTCGGGCGTGCCCGTGCCCCACCAACGGGCGAAGTCGTCCGGTGCGGCCGGGCCGTACGCGCGCAGATAGCGTTCCAGCATCCGGCCGAGCGCCCGGGCCGGCCCGGGCGGCTCCGCGTCGTCGGGAACCGCCGCCGGCCGGGGCGGTTCGGTGTCCCCGCGCGGTTCGCCGTGGCCGCCGAGCCAGTGACGCGGCGCGCAGAAGGTCACGTTGCGGCCCCGCTGCGGGCCGAAGCACAACAGGCCCCGCCGCGCCGCCGGTTTGAGCAGGACCCCCCACCCCGAGCGCACCTTCTCGCCGAGCGCGTCGTCACCCGTGACGGCACCGAGGCGTTCGGCCAGCTCCTCCCGGGTGAGCGTCTCCCCGCCCAGCGCCTCCGGCAACGCGTCCAGGACCAGCTCCACATCGCGCGGCGCGATCCCCTGCTGCTCCAGGAGCCGTTCGGTCAGAAGACGCCCGTCGTGCCGGAGCGCCGCCACGTACGACGGGAGTTCGGCGGCCGGCAGCAGATGGAGGGTGCCCCGCATCGCCCAGGTCTTGACCAGCCTCCGGTCGTCCCAGAGCGCGGCACGTACCGCGGCCCCGGTGTCGGGGAGCCGGGTGCGGGCCGCCACCGCCTGTTCGGCCGACGACATCACCTGTGCGTGCACACCGCACAGCGCCGACGCGACGCCTTCCACGGCATCGCCCGGATCCGGCGCGGTCAGGGGGTCGACCAGGTGGTGCCGGCGCAGCCGCCAGGCCGCCACCTGGGACCAAGTGAGCGGCCGTGGCCGTAAGGAACGGGACATGGCCCTCATTCTAGGTTCCGGCGAGGCGGACGCTAGGAGAAGTCGATGAGCCCGAGCGTGCCCGCACGGCGCACCGCGTCGGCGCGGGAGACGGCGCCCAGCTTGCCGTAGACGTTGGTCAGGTGCCGTTTGACCGTGGCCTCGGCCACGTGCAGCCTGCTGGCTATCTGACGGTTCGTCATACCCTGTGCCACCAGACGCAGGATCGTCAGTTCACGGGGCGAGGGCTCCTCGGTCTCGGGTGAACTGCGCCCCAGGGCGCGGATGGCCCCCTGCGGCACAGACACCAGCACGTTCCCGCTGCTGTGCATGACCGTGGTCAGCGCCGCCACGAGTTCGTCCCGGGCCATGTTCTTGACCAGGTAGGCGGCGGCACCGCGCAGCAGCAGATCCTCCATCAGGGTGGTGTCGTCGTGCATGGCGAGGACGGCCGTCCGGGTCGTCGGTGACAGCCGGCAGGCGCACTCCACCACGACCGCGGCCGCCGGGCCCGGCATCTGCACGTCCAGGATCAGGATGTCCGGCCGGTGCTCCCCTACCAGGGACAGGGCCTCGTCGCCGTCGCCCGCGGTGCCCACCACACTGAACTCGGGCACCGTCGCCAGGAGTTCCGCGAGTCCCTCGCGGAACAGGGGGTGATCGTCGGCCACCACGATGGTGATCATATGGGTGGCTGGGTCGGTCATGCGCCGCTGCCTCGCGCCCGTACGGCGGGCTGCCGACGCAAGTGTCTCGCGCGTCTCTCGGGGCCGGTCGTGCAACTGCCCGACGAGCCGTTCCGTTCCTTGCACCCTTGCGCAGACGCCATGCAGGTCCCCCTCACTGCACAACCAAGTGACAGTCTTCAGCGCCGTTCAAGGCTATACCTCCCGGCCGAACCTGTGACCGCGCGCGCGGCCGTTGTGGCTGGAACCGCTCGGCCGGCAGCCCGCCGGGGGACCGCTCCCACCCGATGACCCCAAGGGTGTAGGCATGACTACGACCTTCGGACTCGGCGGCTCATGCGAAGGGCTCACCGGCCGACCGTTGGCTTGTTGGCGCGTATGGCACCTTCCTACGTTGGCCCCCCAGCCGTCTCACGCCGGACACAACGGGGAAATCAGGGGGAAACACCATGCCCGACACGCACGCGACCAGCCGCGCCCCCCATGACGCGAGCGCCTCGGACGACGCCGACGCCTCGGACGGCGCGCCGGTGGAGGTCCGCTGCCTGGGTGACTTCAGCGTCACCCTCCAGGGGGCGCCCGTCCTGAAGTGGCGGGCGGGCAAGGCCCGTCACCTCTTCCAGTACCTGGTGATGAACCGAGGCCGCCTCATGCTGCGGGAGCACCTGTACGAGGCGCTGTGGCCCGGCAGCGAGTGGACACCCACCAGCAGTTCGCTGAAGGTCGCCATGCACGCGCTGCGCCAGGTGCTGCGCACCGAGTCCGACGGGCGGGGGAGGCCCGCCGTCACCATCGAGTACCGCGACCACGGCTACATCCTCCACGCGGACCGCGTGTGGATCGACGCGGAGGAGATGGAACGCCACCTCGAGGGAGGCGCTCTGGCCGAGCGCCGCGGCGACACGGCCGCGGCGACGGCCCACTACTGGCGGACCGTCACGCTCTACCGGGGCGAGTTCCTGCCCGGGGAGACCACCGACTGGGTGGCCGAACAGCGGGAGTGGACCCGGTCCACCGTGCTGCGCGCCCTGCACCGGCTGCGCGAACTGGCCCTGCGCGACGCCGAGGACACCGCGGCGACGCGGTACTGCCGGCAGATCCTGGACGTGGACCCCTACCAGGAGGAGGCCTACCAGACCCTCATGTACGTCCACGGCAAGCGGGGTGAACTGGGCAGCGTCAAGTCGTGGCACGACGTGTGCGCACGCCGGCTCAGTCAGGGGCTCGACGCCCAGCCCGCCCCGCGCACCCGGCGCCTCCTGGACGACGCGCTGCACGGCCGCCTCGCGCCGCTGATGTAACCGCCGGCTAACCGCGCCCGGCGAGGATCCACACCCCGACCGGTTCACACGAGGGAGGCGCAGGTGGCGAGCGGCACGCAGAAGATCCGCATCCTGGCGGTCAACGGCTCGGAACGGCCCGACGGCAACAACGCGGCCATACTCCGCCACGCCGAGAAGGAACTCGCGGGCCGGGGCGCCCGCCTGGACGTCGTCTGCCTGCGCGACCTGCGGATGTCCCCGTGCGGCCCCTGCGGCGACTGCAACTTCCGCACCACGCCCTGCACGGTGGACGACGACGTGGCCGCGGTCGTCGACCGGATGGCCGAGGCCGACGGCATCATCTACGCCACCCCCGTCCACGGATTCGGCAGCGCACCGCTCATGCCCGCCTTCATCGAGCGTTCCGGCACCGGCTACCTCCGGTTCGACCGGCGGCTGACCAACAAGGTGGCGGGCGCCGTGGTCACCGGACGCCGCTACAGCCACGTCGAGACCTACGCGCACCTGCTCCACAACATCCTGCTCAACCGGATGATCGTGGCCGGGCACGGCTTCCCGTCGGTCGTGTACGGCGACGAGGCCGGCAGCGCGCTGGAGGACGAGGAGGGCATGGAGATGGTCACCCGCATGCTGCACCGCATGGTCGACCTGATCCAGGTGCTGCGTGAACACCGCGAGCTGACGGGCCGCGACGCACTGGCCGTCGACATCGCCAGCGAGCGTCACCGATCGCCCCGCCGAGCCCAGGGAGCCGGCCGATGAACGCCGACCATGTCGACTCGCCGTTCCGTGAGGCGTACGCCTCGTTCACCGGCGACTACCTCAACGGCACGCTGAGTGCGGAGCGCTGGGACGCCTGGGACACGGAGCGGCTGCGGACGGTGGTCCGCCATGTGCGGGACAACTCCCCGTTCTACCGCCGGCACCTCGCCGACGCCGACGTCGACGGCCTCACCCCGCGGTCCCTGGAGCACCTGCCGTACACGACCAAGGACGACCTGCGCCGCGAACTGCTGGACGTGCTGTGCGGCCCCATGTCCGAGGCCCTCGTCTACTACGAGACGACCGGCACGACCGGGGCCTCCACGCCCTGCCCGCGCGACGCCAGGGACGTCTTCACCAGCGACCTGCACGTGGAGGAGGCGTGCCGCCGGCTGTTCACGGCGCGCTACGGCGACCGCATGCCGGTGATCGGGCTGATGGGCCCCAGCGAGCTGTACGCGTTCGGCGACACCTTCGGTGAGGTGGCCCAGCGGCTCGGCGCGGCCCACGTCAAGATCTGGCCCGAGTCGCCGCGGGTCGGCTTCGAGAAGGCCCTGCGTCTGATGCACCAACTGGAGGTCGAGGTCGTCGTCGGCGCGCCCGCCCTGTGCCTGGGCCTCGCCAAAGCCGCCCGGCACTACGGCTACGACCTGCGCCGGGACTTCAAGGTCGACCTCTTCCTGGTGCTGGGCGAGATCTGCACCCCGGCGTTCGCCCGGAACGTCGCCTCGCTGTGGGGAGCCGACACCCTGCCGATCCTGTACGGCTCACAGGAGGCCCTCGCCATCGCCACGGGCTGTGCCGAGGGCCGGCTCCACCTCTCGCGTCCCAACTACCTCCCGGAGGTCGTCGACCCCGCGACCGGGCGGAGCCTCGGCCGGACCGGCGAGGGCGAGCTGGTCCTGACCATGCTGGTCGACGGCATCAAGCCCCTCGTCCGGTACCGCACCGGCGACCACGTGCGACTGTCCGACGAGCGCTGCGCCTGCGGCCGGCCCGGGCCCCAGGTCGCGGTGACGGGACGCGTCGCCGACCACGTGACCGTCGGCGGGCGGCGCCTGCGCCCCGCGGAGCTGGAGGAGGCGCTGCTGGACGGTGTGCGGGGCTGCCTCGGCTACCAGATCGTCGTCGACCCCGGCCCCGACGGCACGGACCGGGTCACCGTACGGCTGGAACTCCTGCCCGGCCACCAGGACGACGCGGCGGCGGTGGCGGCGGCGACCGAGCGGCGCCTCCTCGACAGGTGCGGCGTCCGGGCGAGCGTCGAACTCACCGCAGACCTCGACCCCGTGACCCACACCGGTGCGTTCGTCAGCTGGAAGGCGGCACGCTTCCAGGACAACCGTGCGGAACCGGATCACGAGGTACGGGCAGCCCGGCAGGCCGCGGTGCGGCACCTGCTGCCCGGCTGACCACCCGTACCCGGCAGAGACCAGGCGTCGGCAGAGGCCAGGAAGGAGTGCCGCTCCATGACGACGCACTCGCCCGTTCACCCCCCGGCCGTCACCGTCACGGTACGGCGCTCGCGCTGTGCCGCGCCGCGGCCGCTCGCCGCGTACCGGGCGCTGGCCGCTCGCTTCGGGCGGG
Source organism: Streptomyces sp. NPDC107654 (assembly GCF_055639035.1). Taxonomy (NCBI): domain Bacteria; kingdom Bacillati; phylum Actinomycetota; class Actinomycetes; order Kitasatosporales; family Streptomycetaceae; genus Streptomyces; species Streptomyces sp. NPDC107654. The sequence continues at coordinate 9,841 of NZ_JBVKBI010000019.1, read as the reverse complement.
ACCAGGTCTACCTCCTGGAGTCCGCGGGCGGCCCGGAGCCCGACAGCCGGCGCAGCCTGGTCGGCTTCCGCGCCCTGCTCACCGTCACCGTCACCCGCGGCCGTGTCGAGGCCGCCGGCGCCCCGGCGCTCACGCGGCTCGCGACGAGCGCGATGCGCAGGGGACTCGGCCTGCCGGCCGCGGACCGCGGCTCGCTGCACCTGCCCTCGCCCGGTGCGCTGTGGACCGCGCTGCGGGCATTGACCGAGGCTTTCTGCCGCGAAGAACCCGGCGTACCCGGTCAACCCGGTCAACCCGGTGAACCCGCCGAGCCCGACGGGGAGTTCGGCTTCCTCGCCTTCCTCGGCTACGACACCGTGCACTACATCGAGGACCTCCCCCGCCTCATCCCTCAGGAGGAGGACCTGCCCGACCTCTCCCTGGCCCTGTTCCAGGGCTGCCTGTCGTACACGGCGGAGCAGGCGCGTGGGCCCCAGCCGCCCGCCGAGCTGGCGCTCGCCGACGCCCCCGGGTGGCCGCGGCTGGACGCGGAGGCCGTCCGGCACACCCTCGCCCTCGCCCCGCCCGCACCGGCGGACGGCCCCGGGTGTCCCGAGGTGCCGCCGCCGCTCCGCGTGCGGGACAGCACGACGCCCGAACGGTTCGGCGCCGACGCCCGGCAGGCCCTGGCCCACCTGCGGGCGGGGGACATCTACCAGGTGCAGCTCGGCCACGAGCTGACGATCGAGAGCGAGGCCGACCCCGTCGACGTCTACACGCGCCTGCGCCTGCGCAACCCCTCGCCGTACATGTACCTCGCGCCGTTCGCGGGGCGGACGGTCATCGGCGCCAGCCCCGAGCTGTTCGTCCGCAAGGACGGCGACCTGCTGACCATGCGGCCCATCGCCGGCACACTGCCGTGCGGCGCGGATCCCGGTCAGGCGGCCCGCCAGGCCGCGGCGCTGCGCGCGGACCCGAAGGAGATCGCGGAGCACGTCATGCTGGTGGACCTGTGCCGCAACGACATCGGGCGGGTGTGCCGCAGGGACACGCTGGACACGCCCGACATGCTGCGGACGGAGAGGTACACGAGGGTGCTGCACCTGGTGTCCACGGTCACCGGGCGGACCGAGCCGGACACGGACGTCTTCGACGTCATCGCGGCCCTCTTCCCGGCCGGCACGATGACCGGCGCACCGAAGATCCGCGCCATGGAGATCATCGAAGCCCTGGAGACCAGGCGCCGGGGCCTGTACGCGGGCGCCGTCGGCATCATCGGCCACCATGGCCACCTCAACCTCGCCCTGTGCATCCGCACCCTGGTCCACGACGGCGGGGCCTACCGGACGAGAGCGTCGGCGGGCATCGTCGCCGACTCCGACCCCGAGCGGGAGTGGACGGAGACCCTCGCCAAGTGCAGCGCCGCCCACTGGGCGGTGACGGGAGAGGAACTGCTGACGTGAAGGTCCTGCTCATCGACGCCTTCGACAGTTTCGTCCACATCATCCGCCAGTACCTGCTGACGACGGGCGTGGACGTCGTCGTCGTCCGCGCGGCCGACGTCGACGCCGCCGACCTGCCCGGGCCGGGCACGGACGCGGTCGTCCTCGGCCCCGGGCCGGGAACGCCCGACGACCACGACTACCCGCGCTTCGTCCGGGCGACGGCGGGCCGGGTCCCGCTGCTGGGGGTGTGCCTCGGGCACCAGGCGGTGGCCGCCGCCCACGGCGCCCTGGTCCGGCCGGCGGAGCGGATCATGCACGGCAAGACCAGCGACATCGAGCACGACGGACGCGGTGTCTTCACCGGGATGCCCGACGGCTTCACCGCCACGCGCTACCACTCCCTGGTGGTCGTCGAGGAGACGCTGCCGGAGCAGCTGGAGGTGAGCGCGAGATCGCGGGACGACGGGTACGTCATGGGCCTGCGCCACCGTCGCCTGCCGGTCGAGTCCGTGCAGTTCCACCCCGAGAGCGTCTGCACCCGCTCCGGTCTCCGGCTGATCGGGAACTTCGTCGCGAACGCGGCCGCCTGGACCGAGCGCCGGGCGGGACACGGCTGACGGGACGGCACCCCCACGAACGGGGGAGAGCCGTTCACACTTTCCGGGCGTCGGCTGCGCCGCTGGACCGGCCGGGTCCGCTCCGCGCCTACGGTCGTCGCCATGGAGATCGACTGGAAAGAGCAGCTGGTGGCGCAACTCGACTGGCACTGGCGCCACCAACTGCGCCCGAGGCTGGACGGCCTGGGCGACGACGAGTACTTCTGGGAACCGGCGGCCGGCGCCTGGAACGTCCGCCCGCGCGACCGCGTCCGGACGGCGTCGGCGGCGGGATCGGGCAGCCACGTCATCGACTGGGCGACGCCCGAGCCGCACCCGGCCCCGGTCACCACCATCGCCTGGCGGCTCGGCCACGTCGTCGTCGGAGTCCTGGGCATGCGGGTGGCGCACTACTTCGGCGGCCCGAAGACCGACTACGAGACCTTCCCGTACGCGGCGACGGCCACCGAGGCGCTGCGCCAGCTCGACGAGGCGTACGAGGGGTGGACCGCCGGGGTGCGCGGACTGGACGCCGACGCGCTGAGCGCCCCGAGCGACGACCTGTGGGACACCTACCGCGACTGGCCGCTCGCGGCCGTCGTCCTCCACGTCAACCGTGAGGTCATCCACCACGGAGCGGAGATCGCACTGCTCCGCGACCTGTACGCGGCCCCGTCCGCCGATCAGTCACGGCGCGGCAGCAACGGACGCATGAAGGTGCGCTCGTAGCGCAGGACGCATCCGCTGTCGTCCCGGATGCGATCGGCCTCGATGAAGTCCGGATGCCTGCCGAACAGCTCCCGGTACCGCTCGTAGGCGGCCAGACCGGGAAAGCTGAACAACGCCATCGCCCTGTCACTCGCGCCCTCGGCCGGCAGGAAGTAGCCGTGGTGGGTGCCGCCGTGTTCCTCGACCAGCGTCATCCACCGCTCGGCGAAGCGCTCGAAGGCGTCGATCTTCGCCGCGTCGATCGTGTACTCGACAACACAGGTGATCACGACAGCATCGTACGGTGATTGTCCGCCGACGGCCCATCGGCGCTCTGTCGGTCCCCTGTGGGTGCCGTGTCGATGATCTGTCGGTGGTCTGTCGGTGGCTGACGGGACATTGGAGCTGGTTGGAGCCGGCCGCCTGCGCCGGCAGTACCGGAATCGGTACCGGCACCGGCCACCAGCAGCGCCATCGTCCCGACTCACCGGATCGGAAACCCCCATGACCTCGGACATCACGATCATCGGCGCCGGACTGGGCGGCCTCACGCTCGCCCGCGTCCTGCACGTCCACGGAATACCGGCCACCGTCTACGAGGCGGAGCCCTCCCCGGCTGCCCGCTCGCAGGGCGGGATGCTCGACATCCACGACTACAACGGCCAACTCGCGCTGAAGTCAGCTGACTTGATGGACGAGTTCCACGGCATCATCCTGGAGGGCCGCCAGGCGCTGCGGCTCCTCGCCCCCGACGGGACCGTCCTGTTCGACAAAGCCGACGACGGCACGGGGGGACGCCCGGAGGTGCAACGCGGCGAGCTGCGCCGGATCCTCCTCGACTCGCTCCCGGCCGGCACCGTCCGGTGGGGACACAAGGTCAGCGGCACCCGCACCCTGGGCGACGGCCGTCACGAGGTGACGTTCGCCGACGGCGGCACCGTCGTCACCAGCCTGCTGGTCGGCGCGGACGGCGCCTGGTCCCGGGTCCGCCCGCTGCTTTCCACCGCCGTACCCGAGTACACCGGCAAGTCGGTGGTCGAGACCTACCTGTTCGACGCCGACACCCGGCATCCCGCCGCCGCCAAAGCGGTCGGCGGCGGGTCGATGATCGTGCACACGCCGGGCCGAGAGCTCTTCGCGCACCGGGAACAGGGCGACACGCTGCACGCCTACGTGGGGCTGGCCGAACCGCAGGAGTGGTTCGACGCCGTCGATTTCGCCGACGCGGCGGTGGCCACGGCGCGGATCGCGAAGGAGTTCGACGGCTGGGCGCCGGAGCTGACCGCGCTGATCACCGACTGCGACGCCCCGCCGGTCCTGCGTGCCCTCCACTCCCTGCCGGCCGGGCACCGGTGGGACCGGGTGCCCGGGGTGACCCTGATCGGCGACGCGGCCCACCTCTCGGCCCCGAACGGCGAAGGCGCCAACCTGGCCATGCTCGACGGCGCCGAACTCGGCAAGGCCCTGGCCGCGCGGCCCGACGACATCGAGGCCGCGCTCACCGCGTACGAGGAGGCCATGTTCCCCCGCAGTGCCGAGGCCGACACCGCCGAGGGCGCCGAGACCCACGGCACCGACTCCGACAACGACCCGATCCGCGCCCTGCTCACCGCGCTCACGCCGGACGCCTAGGGCACGGGTCCCGCCGGCCGCTCACCGGCGACCGGCCATCTCCCGGTCGTCTCCGTACGACGACGTGCCGCCGCCTCCCGCGCAAGCCGGGACGCGGCGGCACCTCACCGTGGTGGAGACCGCCCGCTGACCTTGACCGGCACCAACATGCCCTGGCACGACGAGCCCTTCGAGCAGGCCGCTACCCCGCCCGTTCCACCGTCAGGTCACCGTTCGTCGTGGACAGATCCAGGCGGTACTCGCCCGACGGGTCGTTCCTGAACGCCACTTGCCTGTCGCCGTGGGAGTCCTCCGCCGAGATCCGGTACCTGGCGGGCGGCGCGGTGACGGTGAGGTTGCCGCTGCTCGTCCGGGCCTTGATGTTCTGCGGGGATCCCGTCCGGATCGTCACCTCGCCGTTCGATGTCTCCGCGACGATGTCGCCGCCCTTGACGTCCTTGACGCCGATGTCGCCGTTGGAGGTGCGCAGCTTCACCGGGCCCGCCGCGCCGGTCACCGCGACCTCACCGTTGCTCGTCCGCACATCCACCGGGCCGACACCGGCCAGCACCAGTGAGCCGTTGGTCGTTCCCCCCGTCACGGGAAGACCCGCAGGCACTGTGACGACGTAGTCGACGCCGCAGTGCTCACCACAGCCGGAGAGCGTCAGGGCGCCGTCCTCGACACGGAAGGACGTACCACCGGGCTTGTCACCGCGGTAAGTGACCTTGCGGTGCACGGAGACCGCGGAGGCGGCGGCCGAAGCGTCCACCCGCACACTGCCGTTCTCACTGTCGAGACGGATCGAGGTCACCTTCCGGGACACCTTGGCATCGTCCTCGAAGGTGGTGTCCTGGCCGAGTTCCGAGCAGGCGGAGAGCCCGCCGGCGGTGAGAGCAACCAGAGTGACGGCTGTGAGGACGCGTGTTTGTGGGCGTCGCATGAAGGTCCCCCGTGTGAAGCGAGTGGAATCGATGAGCGGTCACGGCGATCCTACGGATACGAGATCACGTTTCCACGGGGGACAACCCCCCGATGCCCGCACCGTTGATCACGGAGGGTGTGTGATCGATAACGATCTCACCTCGCCCCTTGCGCCTGGTGTGATCCGATCTAGCCTCCGGCCATGGGATTTCTCTCAAGCCGCCGCAAACGGGCCCGTCTCGCCCCTGAACTCGACGACCAGGAACTGGGCAGACTGCTGAAGTCCCTGCTGGCCACCACCAGGACGGGAACGATCGCCACCACCGACCTGTGCGCGGCTCAGCTGTCCCGGCTCCTGGACCAGGACCCGGGCGACTGGGACCGTCGTACGCACCGCATCAGCGTCCTGGCGGACTTCCTCGCCGCCTCCCGACTGCCGGCGTCCTGGGCCGCGCGGGAGCCCCGCAACGCCACCGCGCTCGTGCTGCACGCGTGGTCCCAGGCGGCACGGACCCACACGGAGGACCACGCGGGCGACACGGCGGACGACGCAGTGGAGACCTGTCTGCGCGCCGCCGAACTCGCACCGCAGGACCCCACCCCCTGGGTGGCCCTGCTGAAGGTGGCGCGCCGGCAGCGCTGGAAGCAGCCCCAGGTCTTCGGGGTGTGGAACGAGGTGCTCGCGCGTGACCGCTGGAACCGCGAGGCGTACATGAACATGCTGGGCTACCTCACCCCCGAGGAAGGTGGCTCCCGGCTCCAGGTTCTGGAGTTCGTCGACGCGCTGTGTGCCCGCATGCCCTCCAACGCGCCCTGCGCGGCGACGGAACTCACCGCCCAGGTCTTCCAGTACCACGCCATTCTCGGCCGGGGCGGATACGAGGCACTGGTGGCGCGGACCCACTGGTCCCAGGGAATGGCCGCCCAGGCGCTCGACCGCGTGGCGCACACCTGGGGGCAGCCGGGGTTCCTCCGCCACGCCAGGGCCCTCGCCGACCTGAACCTCCTCGCCTACGCGCTGATGGCCGCCGACCGCCGTGTCGAAGCCCGGCCGGTGTTCGAGGCCATCGGAGGGACGGTCACCCCGTGGCCCTGGCAGACGGGCGGCGACCCCCTCACCGAGTTCGAACAGGCACAGCGCAGAGCCACCGTCGGACAGTGAGCCGCGGCCGGCCACGGCTCCGCGACGCCGAGGCGTGGACCGGAACCGGCCCCGCTCCTTACACCGCCGCGCGGACACCACCGCGCCACGGGAACCCCACGGCGCGGCCCTCCACCGAGCGGGTGTCTTCCGGCGTGCCGGACGACGGCCTGACGCGGGCGGCCGCGGGCGGCTCCTAGCCTCGGCGGCATGCTGGGGCTTCCTGCTCATGTCCGTGCCTGTCTGTTCGACCTCGACGGTGTCCTCACCCAGACCGCGAAGGTCCACGCGGCCGCGTGGAAGGAGATGTTCGACGGCTATCTCCGCGCACGCGCGACACGCGAGGGGACCGAGTTCGTGCCCTTCGACGCGGTGGACGACTACGACGAGTACGTGGACGGGCGGCCCCGCGAGGACGGTGTGCGCACCTTCCTCGCCGCACGGGGTGTGCGCCTGCCCGAGGGAACCCCGGACGACCCGCCACAGGCGGAGACGGTGAACGGACTGGGCAACCGCAAGAACGCCCTGGTCCTGCAACGCATCCGGGAGGAGGGCGTGGAACCCTACGAGGGCTCGGTCCGCTTCCTCCACGCGGCACGGGAGGCCGGCCTGCGCCGCGCGGTGGTGTCGTCCAGCGCGAACTGCCGAGACGTCCTGGCGGCGGCGGGCATCGAGGACCTGTTCGAGGAACGGATCGACGGAGTCGTGGCGCGCGAACGCCGACTGCGCGGCAAGCCCGCCCCCGACACCTACCTGGAAGCGGCCCGCGGCCTCGGCGTCGAACCGGACGAGGCCGCCGTGTTCGAAGACGCCCTGGCCGGCGTCGAGGCCGGGCGGGCCGGACGGTTCGGTGTGGTCGTGGGCGTCGACCGGGTGGGCCAGGCGGACCAACTGCGCGCCCACGGAGCGGACATCGTCGTCCGTGACCTGGCCGAGCTTCTGGAGTCGCGGTGATCACCCATCCCAGCTACACGGTCGAGCCGTGGTGCCTGCGCGAGACCGACCTCAACCTGGACGTGCTCGCCCAGAGCGAATCGGTGTTCGCGCTCTCCAACGGACACGTCGGCTGGCGCGGCAACCTCGACGAGGGCGAGCCGCACGGACTGCCCGGCGCCTACCTCAACGGCGTCTACGAGAGCCACCCGCTGCCGTACGCGGAAGCGGGCTACGGGTATCCCGAGTCCGGCCAGACGATGATCAACGTCACCGACGGCAAGATCATCCGTCTGCTCGTCGACGACCACCCGTGCGATCTGCGCTACGGCCGGCTGCAGGAACACGAACGCGTTCTGGACTTCCGCGCCGGTGTCGTCCGCCGCACGGCGCGGTGGACCTCGCCCGGCGGCCGCACCGTCCGGATCACCTCACAGCGGCTCGTCTCCTTCACCCAGCGCGCGGTGGCCGCGATCGTCTACGAGGTCGAGCCGGTCGACGGACCCACCACGGTGGCCGTGCAGTCCGAGCTGGTCGCCAACGAACAACTGCCCCGACTGCACGGCGACCCGCGCGTCGCCGCCGCGGTCGAAACCCCCCTGATCGCCGAAGAGCACTTCGCCCAGGACACCCGCCTGCGGCTCGTGCACCGCACCACCCACAGCGCCCTGCGGGTGGCCGCGGCGGCCGACCACCTCGTGGAGGGCCCCGAGAGCACACGCCGGACGGCACAGAGCGAGCCCGACGTCAGCCGGCTGACGGTGACCGCGGACCTGGTACCCGGGCAGCCCCTGCGACTGGTCAAGTTCGTGGCCTACGGCTGGTCGGGGCAGCGCTCGCTGCCGGCCGTGCACGACCAGGTGGACGGAGCGGTGGCGGCCGCCGTCAGCACGGGCTGGGACGGGCTGCTCGCCGCGCAACGGGAATACCTGGACCGCTTCTGGGCCGGCGCGGACGTCGAGGTCGAGGGCGACGCGCAGATCCAGCAGGCGGTCCGGTTCGCCCTCTTCCACGTGCTCCAGGCGGCGGCCCGCGGCGAGAACCGGGCCATCCCCGCCAAAGGCCTGACCGGCACCGGGTACGACGGGCACTCCTTCTGGGACACCGAGTCGTACGTGCTGCCCGTCCTCACGTTCACCGCGCCGGAAGCCGTCGCGTCGGCCCTGAGATGGCGGCACAAGATGCTGCAGCCGGCCCGGGAACGCGCGAGTCAACTGGGCCTGGCCGGAGCGGCCTTCCCCTGGCGGACCATCGACGGCGCCGAGTGTTCCGCCTACTGGCCGGCCGGCACCGCCGCCTTCCACATCAACGCCGACATCGCCCTGGCCGCCGTCCGGTACGTCATGGTGACCGGCGACGAGGAGTTCGAACGCCATGAGGGGCTCGACCTCCTCGTGGACACCGCCCGACTGTGGCGCTCCCTCGGGCACCACGACGCGGAAGGCGTCTTCCACATCGACGGGGTCACCGGACCGGACGAGTACAGCGCCATCACCCGCGACAACCTGTACACCAACCTGCTGGCCCGGCAGAACCTGCTGGCCGCCGCCGACGCGGCCGCGCGCCATCCGGACCGGGCCGCGGAACTCGGCGTCGACGACGAGGAGACCGCGGTCTGGCGGGACGCGGCGACGCGCATGGCGGTGCCGTACAACGACTCCCTCGGCGTGCACGAACAGTCGGCCGGGTTCACGACGCTCCAGCGCTGGGACTTCGAGGCGACCCCACCCGAGAACTATCCGCTGCTGCTCCACTACCCCTACTTCGACCTCTACCGGAAACAGGTGGTGAAGCAGGCCGACCTGGTGCTGGCGATGATGGAGTGCCCGCACCTCTTCTCCGAGGAGCAGAAGGCACGCAATTTCGCGTACTACGAGTCGCTCACCGTCCGCGACTCCTCGTTGTCCGCGTGCTGCCAGGCCGTGCTCGCCGCCGAGACCGGGCACCTCCGGCTGGCCTACGCCTATCTCGGAGAGGCCGCGCTGATGGACCTCGGCGACCTGGAGCACAACACCCGCGACGGGCTCCACATCGCCTCCCTCGCCGGGACCTGGATCGCCCTGGTGGCGGGGTTCGGCGGCCTGCGCCGGTACGTCGGCGAAGACGGAAGACCCGACCTGCTCGCCTTCGCGCCGCGCCTGCCGGAAGCACTGTCCAGGGTGGCGTTCACCGTGCTGGTCCGCGGACGCAGGCTGAAGGTGGACATCGGCCCGTCCCGGGCGCGTTACCGGCTGGTGGAAGGGGAACCGATGGTCGTGCTGCACCACGGGGAGCCGATGACCGTCACCACCGACGCTCCCCAGGACCGCCCGGTGCCTGCCGCCCCCGCCCGCCCCGAACCACAGCAACCACCGGGCCGCCACCCCACGGGCCTGCCCACGGGAGAGGAACAGCAAGCGGGGACACAGACCTAGATGTGCTGTCCGGAGAGGTTGGTGACGCGGCTGGCTGGTGGTTGGCCGCTGATGCCGGTGTGGGGTCGGTGGTAGTTGTACCAGTCCAGC